>JAQBBZ010000079.1:0-8030 GCA_032125735.1 Labilibaculum sp. | reverse complement strand
TCTGCAGCCTGGATGATGAAACGCTGGCCTGTTTCTCACTGGCAAAAATTGGTGCAATTACTGCCAGATTATCATTTTATGATTTTAGCTGGTCCTGATGATGTTTTCTGTACCGAAATTGAGGCTGTTGCAAAAGAAAGAGTCCTCAATCTGAGTGGGAAAACCAATTTACTGGAGTCCTGTTATTTGGTTCAGAAATCGAACTTGGTAATTTCCGGCGATACTGGTTTTTTGCATGCTGCGGATAAGTTTAGTATTCCTGCCTTATCCTTAATGGGACCTACAGCCTTTGGATTCACAACAGGAGACCACATCAAAACCCTTGAGGTAGATATGAAATGCCGTCCATGTACAAAAGATGGCTCTGGGAAATGTAAACAAAAAGTTTACCAGCAATGCATGGTAGATATTACTCCTGAATGGGTTGCTCAGGAAGTGAATCAACGAATGTCCTAAGTTATTTTAATCGCTTAACAGATATTTAACAAGCTTTATTAAAATCAGTTCAAAATAAAATTATATATTTGTATCGCACGCGACATAAATTGAATGGATTTTTTCGAAATGCAAAACAAACACAAACAATAAAAATCGTTGAAATGAAAAAAATAGCCTTACTGTTAATTTTTGCTGCAGGTCTAGTATCTACACAGACAATTGCACAAACAGAAACAAAGAAAGCTTGTAAAAAGGAATGTTGTTCAAAAAAGAAATGTATGAAAGAAAACTTATATGGCTTTAAAGTAGCCTCTATAACAGGTGATGAAGTTGATTTGAGTCAGTATAAAGGGAAAGTTGTTTTGGTTGTTAATACAGCAAGTAAATGCGGTTTAACACCGCAATACAAAGGTCTGGAAGCAATGTATGAGAAATACAAAGATCAAGGTTTTGTTATTTTAGGATTTCCGAGCAATCAGTTCTTGGAACAAGAGCCGGGAACATCAGAAGAAATCGCTGCTTTTTGTGAGAAAAACTACGGTGTGAGTTTCCCAATGTTCGAGAAAATTGAAGTTCGCGGGGAAAATGCTCATCCACTTTATAAAATGCTTACTGAGGAAAAACCGTTTTTAGGTTTTGATGATTCAGAATCAGGAAGAAAATTCAATGGTTTTATCAGCGAGAAGTTTCCTGAAATTTATGCGGGAAATGGGATCAAATGGAATTTTACCAAATTTATTATTGATAGAGAAGGAAAAGTGGTGAAACGAATTGAGCCGAATATCACACCAGAAGCTTTTGAAGACGAAATTAAAGGAATGTTATAATTCCGATAGTTGATTAGAATAAATATAAAAAGAGACTCCAATTTGGAGTCTCTTTTTTATGTTTTAATTCGAATCTTGAATATGATTATTTGTTGTCGAACCAAGCTATAAATCGTTTAATTCCTTCTTCGAAGCTAACTTGTGGATTGTAGTCAATTAGTTCTTTTGCACGGGAAATATCTGCATAAGTTTGATCCACATCACCTGCTTGCATTGGCAAATGATCTATTTGCGGTTTACATTTGGCAGTTTTTGCGATGATATCAATCATGTCACGCAAGAGAATTGGGTAACTGTTCCCCAAATTTATGGTTTCAAAAACCTGTTCGTGATTGAAAAGATAGTTGCAGCTTTTTACAATTCCATCAATAGTATCATCAACGTAGGTGTAGTCTCTTGCGGTTGAACCATCGCCAAACATTGGAATCGGCTGATTATTTCGGAATAGCTTCAGAAATTTATGAATGGCTAAATCGGGTCGCTGACGGGGACCAAAAACAGTAAAAAATCTCATGTTAATGATATCCAAATCGTACAAATGATGGTAGCTGTGATTTAAAACTTCGCAAGATTTTTTAGAAAAAGCATAAGGAGAAATGGCACGATCAACATTGTGTTTCTCCGAAAAAGGAACGTCTTTGTTGTTGCCGTAAACCGAAGAAGAGGAAGCGAAAGCCAGTTTTTGGATTCCTTTTTTTCGCATGAAGTCCAATACATTCCGGGTTGCAGAAATATTGCTGTCGATGTATCCTTGTGGATCTTCAATCGAAGGTCGAACTCCTGCCTTACCTGCCAAATGAACTACCAAATCAATTTTATCTTCGATTACATCGAGACTCGAATCAACCCGCAAATCCAGTTCGTGAAAGGAGAAAGAGGAATCCTGAAGAAAACTGTTTAAATTTTCTTCTTTCACTTTTTTCGGGTAAAAAGTGTCAAAATTATCGATACCAATAACCTTATATCCTAGTGATAGTAAGTTTTCTGAAAGATGAGATCCAATAAAACCAGCACATCCGGTTACAAGAATGGTTTTTTCTGTCGATTTATTATTCACAGTTTGCATATACTCCTGACTTGTTTTTTGGATTTGATTCAAACGGGTGAATCAAAATTAGATAAATCCATATTAATTATCTTCAACAATTGAAGAATTAACTTAAAAGTAAAACAAAGCTATTCTATAATCATTAAACTTGACTGCTTTTGCCTAAAATCTTATTTTTTTAACTAACAGCATTTATTGGGTGACCGTAATAAGAGTCATGTATTTATGGAAATTTTCACCATAGCTTTTATTTCCTTTTGGTTGTCGATTGTAATCGTAATGATCTATTGTTTCAAACTCCATATTTTGAAGCTGCAATTCCGAGAATAATTCCCTTGGATCCTCCGAAGAGAAAACAACAAATGATTTTTCAGTAGGGAATTTGGTCAAGTCTGCAGTATTCCACGACTTTACTTCGCGTCCCACTTCCCAAACCAATTCAATTCGAAATTCTTCTTTTCCGATACTGTATAAGTTTAAGTCTTTTATTGATTCAATATTTCGAGCCTCCCGGATATTTTTAAACTCATCATTTCTATTTTGTAAGTTACTGGTGTTTGGAATTACAAACACCTCCGTAATTACCATTAAGCAAAGCATTCCAATTACAAAGTTTAAAATGTTCTTGTTTTTCCATGCCATCAGCAATAGAAGAAAGATTCCTTCGGAAAGTAGACTGAAAAGGATAAAAGCGAGTAATGATATTTGCTGATCCTGATAGAAAAAGATGAAAATACCAACTGGCATTAAAAGAGCAACAACAGCAATTAGCCATAGGTTAGCTCCCAAAATGAGATTATCCCATTTATCGGCTGTTTTGTTCTTAAATACAAGAAATAAGTGTTGTAACAATTGGCCGGCTAACAAAGCACTTGGGATTAATACCGGAAGCAAATATCTGTCTTTTTTTTCTGGAATCAGAGATAGTAATACCACGGATGTAAGGGTCCATATTAATGCAAATTTGTATTCTTTTTTGGCCTCGAATCGTTTAAAGGCATAAGGAAAAATCAATGCCGAGAAAATGATAAGAGTCCAGATTCCGGATTGTATTGGAAAATTCCAATAGTAATAAAACGGACGAACATGTCGATTCATCCAGGAACCCGATTCCAGCTTAGCAATTGCGGCAGCTTCTTCAGCGTGAGCGAAAGAGATAAAAATTGGCCACCAAAAGCTGATCACAATAAATATTCCAATGGCTAGTACCAGTGGTTGCCATTTTTGAAGAATTACTTTTCCATCGTATACCCAGACATAAGCAACCAGAAATGGAATTAAAACGGCAAAAAATGCAACAGGCCCTTTACTTAGGAAGGATAAACCCAGAAAGATTCCAGCGCCAATAAATAATATCCAGTTTTTATTTTCTGTTTTCCATGCTTTGTGAAACAGGAGAATGGCACCCAACATAAAACTATGACAATAAATGTCCCAGGTTCCGGTTCTTCCCATATACACGATATAGAAACTGGATGCCAAAACGAGACTGTTGCATAAAGCAGCTATTCTATTCTTGTTTAAGGAAATGGTGAAAAAATACATCATCATTACCATAAGAGAACTTACCATTGCAGCGGGAAATCGCAGCATGCTTACATTTTCTATCCCAAACCAACTTGCAAACACTGCTGTAATCCAGGTTGGAAGCGGTGGTTTTGCCAATCGTAATTCACCATTCATGGTTGGCACCAGCCAGTTTCCCTTTTCAATCATTTCACGGGCAGTCACAAAGTTTCGAGCCTCCATAATATTCACAAAAAAGCTACTGTTGGCATAGAAAAATGCGAAGTAGCAAACAATCAGTAAAAAGAAGATGTGAACGGAAGTTTTGTTCTCAAACAGTAAGCGTTGCATCATTTTTTTATGAATTTAGTGATTTAACTTGTGAGATTGTTTTCGGATCAGTACGATGTTGCGGAAATAAACCAACAAACCAAAACCCTGACCAAAAAAGAGTACTGGATCCTTTCTGTAAAGGGCATATGACAAGATCATGATGGATCCGATAATACTGATGACCCAAAAACCCATAGGAAGTATCGATTCTCCCTTGCGTTCCGAATAGACCCATTGGTATACAAAGCGAAAGGTAAAAGTAATTTGTCCAGCTACTCCCCACAGCAAAAGGTGAGTAGGAATATCCTCGTTTTTAAATAATTGATGATAGTGAAATTCCCAGTTTTTCAGCATAAACAATAAAACAACAATAGGAGTTATTATAGCAATTAGTCTGGTTAGTAGTGGAAGGGTTTTCCAGTTGTTTTGAATGTGCAGATTTCTGATGTAAATGGAATAAGCAATAACCTGTCCCATAATAATCGCAAAATCATCGCGCAGTAAACCATAAATAAACAGCATCCAGGAAGCCAAAATACTGATTTGCCAAAACAATACTGGAGATTCAGTATTTCCGGCTTTTTCAGATTTTATCCACTGTACAATTAATCGGGCAGAAAATAAAGCTTGTGCAATAAATCCAATAACGAAAATATATGTGCTGTCCATTAGTTACGAGAAATAATTTCGTAGTTAATGTAGCGTTTCTTCATCCAGCGATAAGCGAAACAGTCTTTGAACGGCCCTACCAAACGATTAAAAAGATGGTATTTGGCTTCACCGGCAATTCTTGGAAAATGGCGAACCGGAATTTGCTTAATTGCTCCTTCCTGCAACATAATTAAGGCAGGAATAAAACGGTGCATTCCAGTAAAGAAAGGCATCTTTTTGGCGTAATCGGTTTTCATTATTTTCAAGGGACAACCCGTATCTTCGGCTGTATCTTTTGTCATGAATCTACGGAATCCATTTGCAATTTTAGAGCTCATGTTTTTTACAAAGCTGTCTTTGCGATTTTGACGAACACCTGTTACTAAAGCAAACTCATGGCGATGTTCCATCAATAAATCAAAATCGAATGGAGTGGTCTGAAGATCAGAATCGATGTAGCCAACAAAGGGGGTTGTCGTATTGTCAAAACCAGCCTTAATTGCAGCACTCAAACCATGATTTTTATTCAATTCCAAATAAGAAAACTGATCCGAATCCTTACAGATTTCCTCAATCAATTTTTGGCTTCCATCAGAAGATCCATCGTTCACGAACAGAACTTTTGAAGCGTATTTTGAGCTTGCAAAGTAGGCTGTAAATTCCTCTTTTACACGCGCCATATTGTCTTCCTCGTTATAAACAGGAACAATGATCGTTAATTCAAATTCTTTCGCTTGTTGACTCATTAACTTAGCTTTACTGAATTTTTATAGTATATGGCTTTGGTCAGTTGTGACCTTTTAACCAAAACACTATATCTGATGATAATTTGCAAAGATATAAATTGAATGTAAATTTTTAGTTCGAAATCTGTAAAAATATAACTGACAGCGGCTCATTCGCTGATTACATGGCTAATCTCTTGACTCATAATTTCAAAAGGAGACATGGCATTCTGATATTTAGCAGATGCGAAGTACTGTCTCGTGTATGTTTTGCTATATTTTTTTACTCACTAAAAGAGTATTTTTTATGGTGGAAAAGATAACTCGCTGTCTGGTAGTAGGTGATCGCATCTTTCAGTTCGTCTGAATTTATTGGTTCTGCAATTTGGTCTTCACCTGATATTCTAAATGATTCTGTCCGTTTTACAGGTCGCTGAACCAGCAAATGATCATTTTGCAGCAAACCTATTTCTTGATACGTACCAATTAATGCACGATTGGATTTTTCAAACAGGATATCTTTGCCAAAGAATTTAGAAGTATAATCCATATTTAAAAGTCCCATTACGGTTGGAGCAAAATCAATTTGGGAAGCTACCGAATTGTTTTCAGATGCTTGAATAATTTTCGGAGCATAAATAATTAATGGAATATGATATTTATTAACTGGGAGAGATGTTTTTCCAGCACTTGAAGCACAATGGTCGGCAACAATAACAAAAATAGTATTGTCGAACCATTTGTGATTTTTGGCATCCCGAAGAAATTTGGCAATGGCAAAATCGGTATACTTTACGGCACCATCTCTGCCAGTATGTGATGGGATATCTATTTTTGAATCGGGATAAGTATACGGGCGATGATTAGATGTTGTCATGATGAAGTTATTAAAAGGTTTTCCCTCTTTATAACTGCTATCGGCTACCTGAGTCGCTTTTGCAAATAAGTCTTCGTCGCAAACGCCCCAAGCATTTTCAAATGTAATTTCCTTATCTAAGAAATCTTTTCGATCCACAACATGATAACCATTGTTTCCGAAGAAGTAATTCATGTTATCAAAGTAACCATTCCCTGCATAAATAAAATTGGAATTGTAGCCTTTTGATTTTAAAATGCTGCCTAGAGTAAACATGCCTTCGTTATTAGGTCGTTTTACAATGGAGAATCCTGGTGTTGGAGGTAAAGATAAGGTTAAAGCTTCCATTCCACGTACTGTTCTTGTACCTGTTGCAAAGAAATTGGTGAAAAACAGCGATTTCTGAGCAATAGTATCCATGTTGGGAGTAATATTGTTTTCTCCTCCAAATTGGGTGAGAAAGGATGCACTTAGACTTTCTACAGTAATCAACATTACATTGTAATTTTTGTCGTCTCCCGGATAAGTAATTTTGCGGGTTACATCGAAAACATCCTCACTTGTAAATTCGCTGTTTGCTGTTTTTATTAGTTTTCTAAGATTTGTAAAAGCTTCCTTATCATCTATTGATTGATAGAATAATTTGTAATTTAATTCGTTGTTTCTGAAAGCTGAGAATATCTGATAGATTCCATTGTGAGCCAATTCATTGGAGTAAGAATTCTCCTTTATTTCGGCTGAACTTTTATTGATTGTGAAAAATGCAAGCAGAGGGAACATCCATATTATTACACATGTAGTAAGGCGTGAAACGAAACGGGATTCTGAAGTGAAGGTATTATCGAAACGCTTTTTAACAAGGGCAAAAATTCCTGCTGAGACCAATAACATTCCCAAAATGATTATTGGCATAGGGTAGGATTCACGAATATTGGCAACCACCTCATGAGTATAAATCAGATAATCAACGGCAATAAAATTATAGCGCACGCTAAACTCTTCCCAAAAAAACCACTCGCCGATTCCCGAAAAAACAAGAATCCCAATGCTGACAACGAAAATTACGTAAGAAATCCACCGATGAATTTTAGAGTTAAATATTATATCGGGAATGAGTAGTAAATAAAAGGTGAAAGGGATGATAAAGTAGGAGATAGTCACTAAATCGTAAAACAATCCGATGCTGTAAATCTGAATCAACCGAACAAAATTAAGATCGGTGTTTTGGAAATCAGCAATAAGAAGAATGGTTCGAACCAGAAACGAAAGCGCCAGAAAAATAAAACTAAATATGATAAGGCCACCAAAGCGACTTTGCAGAATGTTTTTTAACTTCATATATTCGTAATTGGATTAAAGAATTTAAATAACAAATCAACAAACACACTCTCCAACGTCTTCTTTAGGATGAAGATACATCTGTTGATTGAAACAGCTAAAGGTACGATTAATTTTAATCCTGCTGGTGATCGGCTATTATTTTAACAATGATTAAGGTTTTTTCATTTGATTCAACATTTCAGTTTTTTTGTGAAAATGATTGGTTGTAAAAGTAGGATTCATTGCTTAGGTAATTGTTCGAATGGACAAGATTTTGAAATTATTGGTAATTCTTTGTCTTTTATGTAAATTCGAACTTGTAAAAC
>JAQBBZ010000078.1:0-27767 GCA_032125735.1 Labilibaculum sp. | reverse complement strand
TTTTGGGGCACAAAAAAAACGCTTAAAACATTGGTTTTAAGCGTTTTTACGTCTATTTAACATTTAAATAGTACCCGGGGCGGGACTTGAACCCGCACGACCGTGAAGTCACTGGATTTTAAGTCCAGCGTGTCTACCAATTCCACCACCTGGGCATCCTTTCGGATTTTGAGCGAGAAACGAGACTCAAACTCGCGACCCCAACCTTGGCAAGGTTGTGCTCTATCAACTGAGCTATTCTCGCATTTTGCTTTTAAAAGTGAACCGTTGTTCTCCCAATTGCGATGCAAATATATACGTATTTTTTGATTCTGCAAAAGAAAAATTCCATTTGCTTCATTTTTTTTAAATCATCATAAAAGACATTACAAATTATGAGATACTGACTCGTTGAAATTCAGGCAGTACACACCAAAAGCCTTTAGGAATGGGACACTCACATTTTTTGCTTTTTTTTACAATCCGGATATCTTTTTTATCTCATTCAACTTATTTAGCGCTTCAATCGGCGTTAAATTATTAATATCCAAATCGGAGATTTGATTTCTGATTTGCAAAAGAACAGGATCATCGAGCTGAAAAAAGCTCATTTGATAACCTTCGCGATGCTGAGCGATCTCACCAACAGGTTTGGCAAGCGATTCTCCATTTTGTTTCCCTTCCAGCTGAAGCAATATTTCATCAGCTCGTTTCACAATCGATTTGGGCATACCAGCCATTCGGGCAACGTGAATACCAAAACTATGATTGGATCCTCCGGGCACCAATTTTCGCAAGAAGATCACTTTGTTGTTCACTTCTTTTACCGAAACATTAAAATTTTTCACTCTCGGAAACGACTTCGCCATTTCGTTTAACTCGTGATAGTGCGTTGCAAACAGCGTTTTCGCTCTGCTGTTACTGTTTTCGTGAATGTATTCAACAATCGACCAGGCAATAGAAATTCCATCGTAAGTACTGGTACCTCTTCCTAACTCATCAAACAAAATCAGACTTCGTGACGAAAGATTATTTAGAATGCTGGCCGCCTCGTTCATTTCAACCATAAAAGTAGATTCGCCCAATGAAATATTATCTGAAGCACCCACACGAGTAAAAATCTTATCGACACAACCAATATTGGCTTCCTTAGCAGGTACAAAGCTTCCTATTTGAGCCATCAGTACAATTAATGCAGTCTGACGTAACAAAGCTGACTTACCTGCCATATTAGGCCCTGTAATAATAATTACCTGCTGAGCTTCATTATCCAGATAAACATCGTTGGCAATGTACTTCTCATCGATAGGCAGTTGCTTCTCAATAACCGGATGCCTTCCCTGTTTGATATCAATAATTTCAGAATCGTTAATGCTCGGACAATTGTAATTGTTCTCTTTGGCCAATTTCGCAAAAGACAATAAACAATCCAAACGACCAATCATAGCCGCATTTAGCTGAATGGTTGAAATATAATCGGCAATACCCAAAACCAACTCATTATACAAACGGGTTTCCAAAGCCAGTATTTTTTCTTCGGCGCCCAATATTTTCTCTTCGTAATCCTTTAATTCCTGAGTAATGTATCGCTCAGCACTTACAAGAGTTTGCTTTCTAATCCATTCCTCCGGAACTTTATCTTTGTGTGTATTTCTTACTTCTATATAATATCCAAACACATTATTAAAGGCAATTTTAAGAGAAGTTATACCTGTTCTCTCAATCTCGCGCATCTGCATCTGGAGTAAATAATCTTTCCCCGAGAAAGATATTTTCCTCAAATCGTCCAACTCTTCACAAACACCATCAGCAATTACACCCCCTTTACTAACCATGTTAGGTGGATCGGCATGAATCTCTTTTTCAATTTTTTCGCGAACCAAAATACAAGGATTTAATTGATCTCCTATTTTTAGCAGCCCCTCGTTACCACTTTGCAAACAATAGTTGCGTATAGGTTCAATCGCCAGTAAGGCATTCTTAAGCTGAACAACTTCCCTTGGACTAACCCTACCAACAGCAACCTTGGAAATAATCCGTTCCAGATCTCCGATCTGTTGAATTTCATCTCCTATGCTATGTGAAATCTCTTCCTTATTAAAAAAATAATCTACGACACTTAATCGATCAGTAATAAGAGCAGCATCTTTTAAAGGAAGCGCAATCCATCTTCTTAGAAGACGTGCTCCCATTGGGGATAAAGTTTTATCCATTACACCCGATAGAGTACTTGCTCCATCGTTAAGTGCTCCAAATAGCTCTAAATTTCGAACCGTAAATTTATCCAACCACACGTATCGGTCTTCCTCTATCCGCGAAAGCTGAGTAACGTGAGCCGCCTTACTGTGTTTGGTAATATCCAGATAATGCAAAACCGCACCCGAGGCAATAATTCCATCGCGTAGCGTCTGAACCCCAAAGCCCTTAAGCGAAGTGGTTTCGAAATGACGAAGCAATCGATCCTTAGCCGCACTTTCGGTAAACACCCAATCATCCATGGTGAAAGTATAGAACTTGCCACCAAATAATTCATGAAATTGCTTTTCTTTCCCTCGTTGATACAAGACCTCTTTGGGTTGAAAATTCCCCAATAACTTATCGATGTATTCAAAATTCCCTTCCGCGGTTAAAAACTCACCCGTTGAAGCATCCAAAAAAGCAATTCCAGCTGAATTTTTTTCCATGTGGATGCAGGCAAGAAAATTATTCTCACGATGCTCCAAAACGTTATCATTATAGGATACACCTGGCGTTACCAATTCTACAATACCCCGTTTAACAAGAGTTTTGGTTTTCTTCGGATCTTCCAATTGCTCAACGATAGCCACACGCATTCCTGCCCGCACCAATTTAGGCAGATAAGTATCAATTGCATGATGTGGAAATCCTGCCAACTCAACATAGGATGCAGATCCATTTGCACGCTTGGTTAGGGTAATTCCTAAAATTTCTGAAGCACGAATTGCATCATCAGAAAATGTTTCGTAAAAGTCACCAACCCTAAACAGCATAATAGCATCAGGATGTTTGTCTTTCATCTCATAATACTGCTTCATTAATGGGGTTTCAACGGCTTTTCTTTCTTGTACCAAGGGAATAATATATTTAGAGGTTACTCATTTTTTTATCTTTCTCGAACAAATATACTCATTCCGATTTAGAGATCAGAAAATAAAAACCACAACAATTCTCGTGATTTTTTAAATAGTATTTTTTCTATCCCACTCTAGAAAAACCATCAACACCTAACATCAAGCCACTTATGTGGATCAAATCAGTGACTCTCGGTATGTAACAATTAGCATTCATTAAATTAGACAATAAAAAAACTACGATCCATATACTAGTTTTTTATCCACTTTATTCTAAATTTATAGTAAGGAGATCACACACTAACGATACACAAATGAAAAATATTCTAATTATTGGAGCAGGTCTTTCTGCAACGAATTTAATTCAATATTTATTGAAGCGTTCAGAAAAGAACAATTGGAAAATTACAGTTGCCGACATGTCTCTTGAAGCTGCCCAAAGAAAAATAAACAATCATCCTAATGGAATTGCTCTTCGATTTAATTTAAAAGACTTAGAACAAAGGACGGAGGAAATTTCGGCTGCTGACATTGTTGTGAGTATGGTTCCTGCTTCGATGCATATTATTGTTGCGAAGGAGTGTTTGCGATATGGTAAGCACTTGCTAACACCATCTTACGCTTCCCCAGAAATGATAGAATTAGATGAAGAAGCCAAAGAAAAAGGCCTTTGCTTTCTGAATGAACTTGGCGTTGATCCGGGAATTGATCATATGTCGGCCATGAAAATAATCAATCAGATTAAAAAACGTGGAGGCAAAATGGAGGCATTTAAATCATTTTGTGGTGGTTTGGTTGCTCCAGATTGTGATAATAATCCATGGAATTATAAATTCTCCTGGAATCCTAGAAATGTTGTGGTCGCAGGACAAGGAACCGCGCAATTCAAGGAAAATGGTCATTACAAATACATTCCTTATCACAAACTATTCTCCACGATTACCAAAACTAAAATTTCAGGCTATGGCGATTTTGAGATTTATCCAAACAGAGATTCGCTTCAGTATTGTGAATTATATGGATTAAATGATATTTCAACCATTATGAGAGGAACCATGCGCCGACCTGGTTACTGCGAAGCCTGGGATGTATTGGTTCAATTAGGCTGTACGGATGATACTTATGAAATGCAAGATTCTCACAAGCTTACCTATCTCGATTATTTATTAAGCTTTTTACCCGAAAGTGAAAAATCAGTAGAAGAAAACTTAGCTACGTTCGCGAAAATTGACATCAACTCTCTAATAATGACCAAACTAAAATGGCTTGGTTTATTTTCCGATGAGATCGTAGGTTTAAAAAATGCAAGTCCCGCATTAATTCTTCAGAAGATTCTGGAACGAAAATGGGCACTTGAACCTTCAGACAAAGATCTGCTGGTAATGCAACACCTTTTCGATTTTGAAATCGATGGTAAGAAGAAAAGAATCATTTCTTCGATGACTTATGAAGGAACAGATCGCGTACACACTGCCATGTCTTATACCGTTGGAACTCCATTAGCTATAGCAACAAAATTACTAGCCAAAGGGATGATTCATTTGAAAGGAGTTCATATACCTACTTTACCTGAACTTTATGAACCAATTCTTGCCGAACTGGAAACTTTGGGCGTAAAATTTATTGAAGAGGAAATCAATTTATAAATACCTCTACTTAATTAACTGAGATTTTTAATTAGAGATCATCCTCTTTTTTATATTTTTGATCCGTATCAATTATACGAAAACACATGTCCCGATTCATTCAAGTTGCTTTTTTAGCAAGTCTCTTTACGTTTAATTCTTGTGCGGTAAAAAACCAAATATCTACCTACTGGCAAAATGAGAGAAATTTCAATTCCGAAATATATTCAACTACTGAGGCAAACTATTACAATGCCGCAGACCAAATAAGTATTAAAGTTTTCAATAACGATCAATACATTGATATTATTCTTGAAACAAACTCGAAAAATACCCTTCGGAAAATATACAATTTAGGACTTAGTGTTTGGTTTGATACTGAAGGGAAACTTAAAAATAACTATGCGGTAAACTTTCCAATGCCATCCGAATTCCCATATTCAAAAGAAAAATTTGAAAAATATTTAGCGCAATTTTCACTTATCGAGATGAATGAGGAATTGTTGGATCGATTTCAGGTTTACGAGGTGATCAACACCAAAAAAAATGAGACTCTTACCATCAGTACTCTACAAGAAGATGATACTTATCAAGTAAAATTAAGCTCAAAAAACCAAGCTTTATTTAGTTATCATCTTCGAGTATTAATGAGCGAATTTTATTCTGAAAACTTATCTGGAGATGAAACAATCAGCATTGGAGTTGCAAGTATCAATGAAGCAAATGAAGAATATCTCTCAGCCTTAAGCAGTAAAGAATACATTAACAAACGTATGGACAAACTAAAAGCTGGCTACAATCAAACTCCTTATGAACTCACGGAATGGTGGTCAAATTTTAAAATTTCAACAAAGCCTAAGCAGTAAAACTTAAAATTTCAAATAAAAATCTTTTGTAAGATCAATATATTCGGGAGAATAAACATGTCGTTGTCCATTTTCCACAATTAGCTCAGCAAATTGTGGCTCACACTTCTGCAAACAAAATTCGAGCAAATATCTTTTAGCAGGTTTCCCTGGATTAGGCAGAACAGAAATCTTCCTTTTCAGATAAAAACCAGTTAATCTTGCCAATCGCTCAAAATATTCCCCTTCATCAACAGGCAAAATAACCGATAAAACACCAGATTCTGCCAGTAGTTTAAATGCACCTTCCAATAAATCTTCGAAGGGTAAATGATCAGCATGACGTGCCTGGGTACGCGATTCTTCTTTTGCTTTTAAGCCATTCAAAAAATAAGGAGGATTACTTACAATCAAATCGTATTTGACATTTTCAGCCTGGAAAAATTCTTGAAAAGAAAGATGAAATACATTAAATTTTGAATTCCACGGGCAATTTTCGAAGTTATTAACAGCTTGTTGATAAGAGGATGATTCAATCTCGACAGCATCAATTTTAACTTCAGAATTGGTTCTCTGGGCTATCATCATTGCAATAAGGCCAGTTCCTGTTCCAATATCTAAGATCCTATTGGCACTAGAAATATCAGCCCAAGCGCCAAGCAAAACTCCATCAGTCCCCACTTTCATCGCTGAACCATCCTGATCAATTCGAAATTTCTTAAACTCAAAATAGTTATTTGCCATTTTTCTTAAAATTTCTCAAAAGCGCCCAAACCAAATAAGGCATAATCGTATTTTATGGGATCAAGCGGATCAAACTTTCGTAGATTTTCAGTGATTTCCTCAACCGCCGGCCAATCGTTTTGTTTTCTGGTTAGCAAACCCAATTTACGCCCCACATTTCCTGTATGCACATCTAAAGGCAAATATAGATCTGCTGATGATATTTGATTCCACAAACCAAAATCAACTCCCCGATCATCCTTACGAACCATCCAACGCAAATACATATTTAATCGCTTGGCTGAAGATTTCTTCAATACATTCGAGATGTGTTTTTGACTTCGATCCAAATGCTCAGCTTCAAAAAACACTTCGCGGAAATAGGCTAATGCACCTTTTACAGTATCTGAATCCTTAGCTCCCTTTGCGAAAACATCTTCCAGACTGATGTGATTTTGATAGATATTTTGCAATGATTTTAAAAAGAAAATACAATCATCACCATTAAAAGTACGATGTTTAAATTGCTTAAAAACTTCGAAATCGGTATTGGAAGCATTCAGAATAAACTCATGCGGTTGTTGATCCATTCTATCTACTAACCATTTGGCATTCCGAATTATGGTAGGCCGTTGTCCCCACGCAATACTTGCACTCAGGAAACCTGCAATTTCAACATCTTCTTTCTTCGAAAAAGCACGCGGTATTTGAATCGGATCGGTAGTGATAAAGGATTCGCGATTGTATAAATCGTATTTCTCCTCCAGAAATTCCTTTAAATCCGCAAATGAAAAATTAGTTATTTCCATCGATCAAGCCATCTGAAATAATAATTTTACGATCCGACATATCTGCCAATTCAGAATCGTGTGTTACAATCACGAATGTTTGATTGAAACGGTCGCGTAAAGTGAAAAATAATTCGTGAAGCTCCTGACGCGTTTTAGAATCTAAATTTCCGGAAGGCTCATCAGCCAAAATTACAATTGGATCATTAATCAGAGCCCTTGCTACTGCAACCCGTTGCTTCTCTCCACCCGAAAGTTCGGAAGGTTTGTGATCCATTCTATGACCTAAATTCAGCATTTCGAGCAATTCCTTTGCCTTCGCAATGGCTTCGGATCTGGATTTTTTTGCAATATATGCTGGGATGCAAACATTCTCTAAAGCTGTAAATTCGGGAAGTAAATGATGAAACTGAAATACAAAACCAATGTTTGAATTTCGGAATGCAGATAACTCTTTCTCGTTATAAGATGTAATATCAACACCATCAAAAAATACCTTCCCAAAATCGGGACGATCCAAAGTTCCGAGTATTTGCAAAAGTGTTGTCTTACCAGCTCCACTGGCACCAACCACAGAAACAATTTCACCTTTTTTAATATTCAGATCAATTCCCTTTAGGACATCAACCGTTCCAAAACTCTTTTTGATTTGCTCAGCAGTTATCATACAAATGAATTACTTCGTGAAAACCATATATATATAAATCAGATAAACTGAAACCAGCAAAAATCCTTTCCAACGATGAAGCTTTCCTTTATGGAAGGGTAAAATCAGCAGAAACAACAGAAAAGATACACCTAACATGATGAGAATATCGAAAGATATGATTGGCTGACTCACAAAAATATTTTTGATGATGGATGTTACTCCCAATACACCTAAAATATTGAATATATTAGAACCAATAATATTTCCAATAGAAATATCCATTTCCTTCTTATAAGCAGCAACCGCAGAGGTCGCCAACTCAGGAACAGATGTACCAAAAGCAACCAGAGTTAATCCGACTACTCGTTCACTGACACCAAAATCGAGAGCAATATTTTTAGCACTATCAACCAACATATTTGCCCCAAAATATAAACCAACTGAAGCGGCAACAATTAATAGTATTGCAATAGATATTGAATGCTTAGCCGTTTTAAAATCCGTTGTTAAACTCCTGCTTTCCTTTCTTGACTTCGTGATTGTCCACACCATAAAAACAATCAGAAGCAAGACAAAAATTATTCCTTCGTAATATTCTAATTGTTGATTCAATATGAAAAGATAAAATAGGATTGATGCGCCCATCATAAAAGGCCAATCAAATTTTATTGAATTACTTCGAACCGGTAAAGGCATTAAAATAGCTGTAAAACCAAGAACCAATGCAATATTTGCGATATTAGAACCGACAATATTACCAATAGCAATATCTGGGCTACCATGAAGAGCAGCATCTAAACTAACAAAAAGTTCGGGTGCTGAGGTTCCAAACGACACAACCGTTACGCCAACAACAAGAGTAGATACTTTAAAATGAGATGAGAGAGCGACACCACCTTTCACCAACAAATCGCCGCTATATAAAAGGATAACGAAACCTATAAATAGATATAAATAGTCCATTGAAATAAAAAAAAAATTCCACACTGAGTATTGGTGGAATAATAAAACCTAAAATATAGGCTTACAATTTCTTAGTAAGGTCATTCTTAAAATCCTTAATATTATCGAGAATTTCAGTTTCCTTCTTAAATTCTGTTTTAATATCTTCGGTTGCCCGCTTAAACTCTTTCATTCCTTTCCCCAAGCCTTGAGCTAATTCAGGAATCTTCTTCGAACCGAACAACAACAAAATAACCACCAGTACGACAACTATTTCGCCGCCACTAATAAATAAAAGAATACGATCCATTTGTATAATATTTTTAGCAAATATACCGAAGATAATTTAAATCATGAATATAGATTGCCATTCGATTCTGAACAATGCAAAAAAAACCCTCGAACCTAACGGTTCGAGGGTTGATTTTATAATCAAAAATAAATTAATTCTTTTTAGCAATCACTTTTTGAATACGTAAACTTGTATCGTAAGCAATTGGTGTTGCAATGAAAAGTGAAGAATAAGTACCTACCAAAACTCCGACTAGCAATGCAAATGTAAATCCTTGGATTGAAGTTCCACCGAAAATAAAGATGGCTAACAATACTACCATTGTAGATAAGGAAGTACTAAATGTACGACGTAATGTACTATTCAAAGCACTATTTACAAC
This sequence comes from Labilibaculum sp., assembly GCA_032125735.1. Classification (GTDB taxonomy): domain Bacteria; phylum Bacteroidota; class Bacteroidia; order Bacteroidales; family Marinifilaceae; genus Labilibaculum. Next base: position 18,450 of record JAQBBZ010000078.1, on the reverse strand, counting down.
CTCAGCGCGATCACGTTTTGGATACAATCCAATGTACTCACGAATACGGTCAAATACAACCACGGTATCATTAATAGAATAACCAACCACAGTAAGAATCGCAGCAATAAATGCCTGATCGACCTCAAGTGAGAATGGCAACCATCCGTAACACAATGAGAAGATACCTAATACAATAATTGAATCGTGAGCCAAAGCTACTGTTGCTCCCAAACCATACTGCCAGTTAGAGAAACGAATCATGATGTAAAGGAAAATCACGATAAGAGCAAATAAGATTGACCAAACTGCAGACTGACGAATATCATCAGCAATAGTAGGACCAACTTTTTGCGACATTTTTCTGTTATTATCAAGGAATTCAGCTTTTGAAGTTCCATCAGCCAAGTATGATTTCAAACCAGTAAAAAGCAATGCTTCTACTTCATCATCAACTTCAGTTCCTGACTCATCAATTTTATATTTTGTGGTTATTTTCACCTGAGAATTTCCACCGAATGTTTTCACTTCAGGAGCATGCCCGTAAACAACGTCTAATGATTTTGCAATATCTTCAACAGAAACATCCTGATCGAAAGCAACAACATATGTTCTACCCCCTGTAAAATCAACACCTTGATTTAAGCCTCTGGTTGCAAGAGAACCAATACTAACAAGGATTGCAATACCTGAAATCACATAAAACACTTTTCTTTTCTCAAGAAATTTAATGTGTGAATTACGTAACCAATTATCAGTAAACTTAGTTGTAAAAGTAATATTACGGTTACGTTTCAAAGAAGCTTCTAGAATTAATCGGGTAATAAAAATTGCAGCAAATAAAGATGATATGATACCGATTACTAAAGTGGTTGCAAAACCTTTAATTGGACCTTCACCAAAAAGATAAAGAATAATACCCGTTAAAAGAGTTGTAATATTACCATCGATAATCGCAGAATATGCATTCTTGTAACCATCAGAGATGGCAAGACTTAATCCTTTTCCACCTTTCAGCTCTTCCTGAATACGCTCATAAATAAGTACGTTCGCATCAACCGACATACCGATTGTTAATACAATACCGGCAATACCAGGTAAAGTAAGAACAGCACCTAATGAAGCAAGCACTCCAAAAATGAAGAATAAGTTGGCAATCAAGGCTATGTTTGCAGCAAGACCTGCACCTTTACTATAAAAGAATAGCATATATGCTAACACCAAGCCGAAAGCAATAATGAAAGACCACATCCCTTTTTGAATTGATTCTTGTCCCAATGATGGCCCAACAACTTCATCAGCAATAATATGAGCTGGAGCAGGTAATTTACCTGACTTCAATATGTTTGCAAGATCTTTCGCCTCAGCAATAGTGAAATTACCACTAATACTAGACTGACCGCCTTTAATTTCACCCATTACATTAGGAGCAGAATAAACATATCCGTCCAAAACAATTGCAATAGCACGATCAACGTTATCTTTGGTTAAACGAGCCCAAACTTTTGCTCCTTCACCACTCATACTCATTGAAACTTCAGCTTGTGCATTGTTTTGATCAATTTGGTCACGAGCAGAAGTAACAGCATCACCATCCAATGGAGCTTTTCCATCGCGGCTGGTTACTTTAATTGCGAACAATTCAAATACATTACCACCCTCATCAATAGATTTAACTCCCCAAAAGAATTTCAAATTACGCGGCATTACTGATTGAACAGCTGGCATTGCCAAAATTTGATTTACTCTTGCAGTATCTTTAATGTGAGACATACCAACAACTGCTTTTGAAGATCCTCTTTGTGTAGGATTCAAAACAGAAAAAAGCGGGTATTTTATTGCTATTTCTTTTGCATTAAGCTCTGTTGCAGAATCTTTAGCAGTTTCTTCAATTTTGTCTAAAAGAGCAACATTTTCATCTTTTGCATCTTCAGCAACAACTTCAGCAACTACTTCTGTAGCATCTTCAGTAGGCTCAGCGATTGTATTTATAGCAGCTAATTTTTCGTTTGCAGCATTCAAATACTCAGTCACTTCATTAGCACTATACGTTTCCCAGAATTCAAGACTTGCAGTTCCCTGTAGTAACTTACGTACTCGAGCTGCATCTACAATACCTGGAAGTTCAATAATGATACGTCCTGAAACATCCGCTTTTTGGATATTTGGTTGCGCAACACCGAAACGGTCAATACGAGAACGAAGAATGTTAAAGGTATTATCAATTGCAGCATCAGCTTCTTTCTTGATCACTTTTAACACCTCATCGTTAGTTGCTCCAAATGCAATTTTATCTTTTAACTCTAAAGTTCCAAAGATATCTGGAGAAGACAATTGAGCTGTTGGATTGATGGATTTAAATGCTTCACCAAAAAGAACAACAAATTCTTTTTGACTATCCTTTTGCATGGCTTTTGCTTTTGCGATAGCTGCTACAAAAGTTTCATCCTTGCTATTATTGGCCATGGCCTTAATAATATCAATTACAGAAACCTCCATGGTAACATTCATACCACCTTTAAGGTCAAGACCAAGGTTCATCTCTAATTCCTTACACTCTTTGTAAGAATAATCTTTAATCCAAAGGAAATTGTAAACTCCCTCACCCCTAATGGAGTCAAGATAAGCTTGTTCCTTCTTACTATCGCCAGCTCCGAATTCCTGAGCTGTCTTTTCAACTGATTTGGTAACGTAAGTAAATGTTAACTGATACAAACTCACCAGCGCAAAGACAATAGCGAGTAGACGAATCGCTCCTTTATTTCGCATGTGTTTAGGTTTATTTAATTCTTATTTATGTGGTACTTTATATTTCCAACCGCAAATTAACGCACAAATATATTAATTTTTTTCAAATTCCTTTGTTCAATAACCCACGTACTTCAAGTACTTTATGTCTTTTACAAATATGTGGGGCTTAAAAAATTTCCAATTGCAGAATTTGACTGCCGTAATTAATGATTGCCCGATGCTTTAAAAGAAAGTCACTCCCAAGTAATCCGCAAATTTCCCGATGACAATGCTCCATATACATCTCGTTTATGCTTGCAAGATCAATTAATGCACAATGAAAATCATTTACCAAAAGATCTCCTAATTGGAATGATTCTATCTTAACCATTTCGGTCTTTAAACTTCCTTCACCCAAACCCCGCGATTTAATTTCCGATGTTTGATTCTCGGATATCTGGTAAGCAGGCACAAAATTTCGATCTAAAACTGTTTTTGAAGCTCCTGTGTCAATCACCAAATCCCCCTCGTGACTGCTGTTAACTTTACATCTTATCAAAAGATGAAAACTTTCGCTTTCAAGCTCAATTATCTCTATTGGAATCTCAATTTTCATAGGCTTTTCTGAACAAAGGACAGCAAATATACCAAAAGAACAGGTATTTGTATCATAAAATACATAAAACCCTTAAAACTAAAATTAATTAATAATTGTGACTGAATTCTTATGAATCTCCCCATAAAATTAGAGTACTCCGATATTGAATGAGAATTTATCCCGGTTTGATTTTATCAAAAAAAAAGGTTGCCTCAAATGGAGACAACCTTTATATACTGGCAAATGAAATCTGCTAACTAAGCAAAAATGTTCATTTCATCTAACACTTTCATTACTGATTTTACGGCTACTGCTGAACCTTCCAACAATTCCATTTCATCTTTATTCAATTTCACCTCGATTATTTTCTCGATACCGTTTTTACCTAGCACTACAGGTACACCCAAGAAAATATCTTTCATTCCATATTCGCCATCTAATAATGCGCATACAGGGAAAATTCTTTTTTGATCGCGAACAATAGCTTCAACCATCTGAGCTGCTGCAGCACCTGGAGCATACCAAGCTGAAGTTCCCATCAAGTTTACCAACTCGCCACCACCAAATTTAGTTCTTTCGATAATAGCGTTTAATTTATCTTCTTCGATCAAGTCGGTAACAGGAATACCTGCAACAGTAGTATAACGAGGAAGTGGAACCATGGTATCACCGTGTCCACCCATTAACAATGCTTGAATATCCTTAGGAGAAACGTTTAATTCTTCGGCAAGGAAAGCACGGTAACGAGCTGTATCCAACACACCAGCCATACCAAATACTTTGTTACGTGCTTTTTTAGCTGTTAAAAAAGCAGCATAAGTCATTACATCTAAAGGATTAGATACGATAATGATGATTGCATCAGGAGAATGAGCTATTACATTTTCAGTAACTGATTTTACAATACCTGCATTAATAGAAATTAAGTCATCACGACTCATTCCCGGTTTACGCGGAAGACCTGATGTAATAACAACAACTTCTGATCCTGCAGTAGCAGCATAATCATTCGTTACCCCTTTAACTCTTGTATCGTAATAATTGATTGGAGCGGTTTGCCACATATCTAATGCTTTTCCCTCTGCCAACCCATCTTTAATGTCAACAATAATTACTTCGTTTGCTAATTCTTTTTGAGCAATGCAATTTGCACAAGTTGCTCCAACGTTTCCTGCACCTACAACTGTAATTTTCATAAGGCTTTAATCTTTGATTATATCTAATTTATATTCGTTCAAATGGAGAATTTTTTCTTTATTGAACAGCAAATATATATACAATGCCATAAAACAATTCAGAAAAAGACCTGCTTTTCAGCAGTATCACTTAAATATATAAAATTAAAATACAATAATCTAACTTCTGACATATTTAGCTATCTGTAAATTGGGTATAAACACCCATACAGGCTATTCCATTTACTAACGACATGCAGATCTCATTGTCTGAAACCACATTTAGCAAGGAAAACAGAAGTTCTCAGGCTAAATTAAAATTGATTAAATCATTCAAAAAAAGCTTTTGTTATTTAAGACGAAAGGACTGCAAACGATTACGGAAAATTTTCTTTTATCGGCAATAAAAAAACGCAGGAGAATTAATCTCCTGCGTTAATCTCAAAAAAATATTTTTCCTATTTAATGATTTCCTTTATTTCAGAAATGATTTTTTCTGCCAATTGATTTGCAGTAGCCTCATTCTTACTTTCGGAATAAATTCGAATAATAGGTTCGGTATTTGATTTACGAAGATGAACCCATTCTGATGCAAAATCAATTTTAACACCATCAATATCGTTCACTTTCTCATTTTTGTATTTCTCTTTCATAGCAACCAAAACCGCATCAACATCAATTTCAGGAGTTAGCTGGATTTTATTTTTTGAGATAAAATAGTTCGGATAGCTTGCTCTTAACTCTGAGGCCTTTTTATTTGTTTTTGCCATGTGAGTCAGTATTAATCCAATTCCAACCAAAGAGTCTCTACCATAATGACTTGCCGGATAAATAACGCCACCATTCCCTTCACCACCAATTACGGCGTTATTTTCTTTCATTTTGGTAACCACATTTACCTCACCAACAGCCGAAGCTTCGTATGTTCCGCCATGTTTTTCTGTAATATCGCGCAAAGCACGAGTTGATGAAAGATTCGATACAGTATTTCCAGGCGTGTTTGCCAATATGTAATCGGCGCAAGCCACCAAAGTATATTCTTCACCAAACATGCTGCCATCTTCATTTACAATAGCCAAACGATCTACATCAGGATCTACCACAAAGCCCACATCGGCCTTGCCTTCTTTCATTACAGAAGCAATTTCTGTCAAATGCTCAGGAAGAGGTTCCGGATTATGAGGGAATTGTCCGTTTGGTTCACAGTACAATTCAACTACATTCTCAACACCCAATGCTTTCAACAATTGAGGAATTACAATTCCACCCACTGAATTTACGGCATCAACCGCAACCGTAAAATTGGCTTTCTTAATTGCATCTGCATCTACCAAATCAAGTGATAAAACATGATCGATATGTTTTTGTGTGTAATCATCCACATGAGAAAGCTGACCTAAATCATCAACATCTGCAAAAATAAAATCTTCATTATCAGCAATCGACAAAACGATTTTCCCATCTATATCATTAAGAAATTCACCCTTTTCATCCAATAGTTTTAATGCATTCCATTGTTTTGGGTTGTGACTTGCTGTTAAAATAATACCCCCTTGAGCGTTTTCTCCGGTAACAGCAATTTCGGTTGTTGGAGTGGTAGCCAAACCTATTTCCACAACATCAATCCCCAATCCCAAAAGAGTTCCTACTACAAGCATGTCAACCATTTCGCCAGAAATACGGGCATCTCTACCTACAACAACTTTTACTTTTCGACCGTTGTTTCTACGCAAAACCCAAGTACCATACGCTGCTGCAAATTTCACAACATCAAGAGGACTTAATCCATCTCCTACCTGACCGCCAATCGTTCCTCTGATTCCGGAAATTGATTTAATTAATGCCATATTATTTATATAATTTTTGTTATTAACAGATTCGTTGAATTGATCCCGGACAAAATTAAGTTCAGGATTTACACGACAAATTTATAATTTCGATCAAGAGTAAAAAAGCAAAATTCAAATTGATTTTCTTTATTTCATTTTTTTAACGCGCGCAATTAATATATTCTTTGATTATTAGTACCTTTGCAGGTTCAGAACATTGATCATTTAATCAGAAATGGAAGAAAAAAAATACGGAAAAGAAAGAAGAGAGAGATCTTCTTTTGGATCAAAAACAGAAAACGATAGAAAACCTGGTGGTACAAATCCTCGATTCAAAAAGGATTCAGAATCACGCAATAATGAGGGGAAATCAGAATACCCTCGAAAAAGAAGAGACAGTTCCGAAACTCCTTTTCAAAGAGACAACTCAAAACCACCAAGAAAATTTGATGGTGATAATTCGGAAAGAAGCTCCGATAGAAGAAGTTCTAGATCGGAAGAACCAAATCGTAAATTTGGCTGGGATTCAGAATCACGAGAGAGAAAACCTGGTGATCGATCAGAAAATTCAGACAGACGAAGAAGTGATTCTAACAGAACTTCTCCAAGCTTTGACTCAAGATCCAGAGGACCCAAAAAATTTGATGACAGCAGATCCGAAAGAGGCTCTAACGATAGATCAGACAGAGGAAGATCAAGATCGGAAGAACCAAATCGTAAATTTGGCCGGGATTCAGAATCACGAGATCGCAGGACTGGTGATCGATCAGAAAATTCAGACAGACGAAGAAGTGATTCTAACAGTAGTTCCCGAGGTTCTGATTCAAGATCACCAAGAAAATTTGATGATCGCAGATCGGAAAGAGGTTCTGATTCAAGATCGCCAAGAAGATCTGATGATAACAGATCGGAAAGAGGCTCTGATTCAAGATCGCCAAGAAGATCTAATGACAACAGACCTACAAGAGACTCTGACAGAAGACATAAACCAGAAAACTCAAGCTATAGATCTGAAAGAGATTCAGATAGATCAGACAGAGGAGGAGAAAGATCAGAATTTACAGAAAAAAGAGAACGATTTGAGGACGATTTTGATGAAAATCAAGATGATAACACAAAACCTTACGATCGTTTTAAAAATAAACCAAACAAGGAAACTCTTCAGAAAAAGCATTACAGCAAGAAGAAACAATTGGCTTTTGCAAAATTATCAGGACCTGAAGATGGAATACTTCGACTGAACAAATACATTTCGAATACGGGTGCCTGCTCAAGAAGAGAAGCCGACAGACGCATTGAGGAAGGTCAAATAACCGTTAACGGTGAAGTTGTAAGTGAAGTTGGCACCAAGGTGAATATAGATGATGTTGTTTGTATGGACGGCAAACAGTTACAAGCTGAATCTAAAGTCTATTTGGTTTTAAACAAACCTAAAGATTTTGTGACTACGCTGGATGATCCAATGGGAAGAAAGACAGTTATGGATTTAGTTGGTAATGCTTGTAAAGAAAGAGTTTATCCGGTTGGAAGATTGGATAGAATGACCACTGGAGTGTTGATTTTCACCAATGATGGAGATTTAACAAAACGATTGACTCATCCAAGCTACAACAAGAAAAAGATTTACCATGCATTTTTGGATAGAGCTATTTCTCAAGAAGAATTAGATATGGTAATGGCCGGAATAGAGCTGGAAGATGGTGAAATTAAAGCTGATGCAATTAGTTTTGCTGACGCTGATGATAAAACTCAGGTTGGAATAGAAATTCACTCTGGACGAAATAGAATTGTACGACGAATTTTTGAACACTTGGGCTACGAGGTTGAGAAACTAGATCGTGTACTTTTTGCAGGAATTACCAAGAAAAATATTCCAAGAGGAAAGTGGAGATTCTTAAGCGAACAAGAAATAACTATGCTTAAAATATATTAATTGAAATAAGCATCTACTCAATAATATTGTATAAAAAAAATCCCGCATTGCTGCGGGATTTTTTTTTAAATATGTAGTTTGCTTAAAATTGCTTCAACAAATTAGCCATCTCAATTGCTGATACAGCAGCTTCGAATCCTTTGTTTCCAGCTTTTGTTCCGGCACGCTCAATTGCCTGCTCAATAGAATCGGTAGTTAAAACGCCAAAAATAACAGGAATTTCAAGATCTAAAGAAACACTTGCAATACCTTTAGTTACTTCACCCGACACATATTCGAAATGAGGAGTTGATCCTTTAATTACAGCACCTAAACAAATAACAGCATCATATTTACCGCTTTTCGCCATCTTCTTGGCAATCAATGGAATTTCAAATGCTCCTGGAACCCAAGCAACATCAACATCATCAGTTGAAGCTCCATGGCGATTAATCGCATCCAAAGCGCCTGATAATAATTTACCTCCTATAAATTCGTTAAAACGACCGATAACAATACCGAATTTCAAACCTTTGGCAATCAATTTTCCTTCTATTGTATTCATTTTCTTTAATTTTAAGATGTGAGAAATGAGATTTCAGACATGAGATTACCTTTCTAATCCATCCAAAAAGGTAATTCTTGTTACCTCATTCACTCATTAACACATTTACTTATTTTATACTTTTATCATCATTTTGCAAATTCCATCTCACATCCTGATGCAATAGATGACCCATTTTATTCATTTTGGTCTGCATGTAGAATTCATTCTTTTCATTGCAAGTCATTTCAATCCCTTCGCGACCAATTATTTTCAAACCAAATCCTTTTAAACCGGCTACTTTTAATGGATTGTTTGTCATTAAAGTTAGATTTGTAACGCCCAAATCGGCTAAAATAGCAGCGCCGATACCGTAATCACGCAAGTCGGCTTTAAATCCTAATGCCAAATTCGCCTCAACAGTATCCATCCCCATATCTTGCAGTTGGTAGGCTTTCAATTTATTGATTAAACCAATACCTCTGCCTTCCTGACGCATGTACAACAACACACCTCTTCCAGCTTTTTGAATTCTTCGCATAGCTTCCTGCAGTTGATCACCACAATCACAACGCACAGAACCAAATGCATCACCAGTTAAACATTCTGAATGCACACGAACCAATACTGAATCTGCAGAACTCACATCTCCCTTTACCAAGGCAACATGATGCTCTCCTGTAATTTTATTCACATATCCATGAGCTCTAAAATCACCATGCTTTGTAGGCATATCCGTTTCAGTCACTTTTTCAATCACACTTTCTGTTTGTCTACGATACTCAATCAGATCAGCAATCGTAATCATTTTCAAGTGGTGTTTTTCAATATATTTTGCAAGTTGAGGAACACGAGCCATAGACCCATCCTCATTCATAATTTCACAAATAACACCTGCTGGATAAAAACCAGCCATTCTTGCTAAATCAACAGCTGCTTCGGTATGTCCGGCACGAACCAAAACACCATTTTTACGCGCTACCAAAGGAAAAATATGCCCCGGACGAGTAAAATCAGTTGGTTTAGCATTCTTATCAAACACTTTCAAAATTGTGTGAGCACGCTCATGAGCAGAAATACCAGTTGTACAATCCGCAGCATCGATACTAACAGTAAAAGCTGTTTGTTTCGCATCGGTATTGTTGTACACCATCATCTCAATATTCAACTCATCCAAACGCTCCTTAACAATTGGCATACAGATCAATCCTCCAGCTTGTCTGGCCATAAAATTGATTGCCTCAGGTGTCACCATCTCTGCCGCCATCAATAAATCACCCTCATTTTCACGATCCTCGTCGTCAACCACCACAATCATCTTTCCTAATTTGATGTCCTCGATCGCCTCTTCAATTGTATGAAATTTCATAATTTATGTATTGTTGTTTTGTTTTTTAATTTCTCTTTTTATACAAATCCATTCTCTCTCAAGAAATTCATCGAAATATCCGATTTCTCAACTTGAGCACTCTCCTCATCTTTATGAAACATGAATTTTTCAATGTATTTTGCTGTCATATCGCATTCCAGATTCACTTTTTCGCCTTGTCTTTTAGAAGTCAAAGTAGTGTCTTCCTGAGTCAACGGAATAATTGAAACTTTAAATATTTTATCATCCACATAAGCCACAGTCAAACTGATCCCATCAATAGCTACAGAACCTTTCTCTATAATGTATTTTAGAATGTTCTTGGGTGCAGCAATACTTATCCAAATGGCATTATCATCTTGCTCTTTCCCAACAATTTCTCCCAAGCCATCAACATGACCACTTACCATATGACCACCCATTCTGTCACCTAACCGAAGAGCACGCTCCAAATTAACGCGACTACCAGCTCCCAGCAATTCAAAATTTGTTCGGTTCATGGTTTCTGGCATTACATCGGCCGAAAAACCGGTAGAATCAAAACTAACTACCGTCAGACAAATGCCATTGGTTGCAATGCTATCGCCCAACTTTACATCATCCATAATTTTACGAGCCGTAATTGTCAATTTAATTGACTTTCCTCCCCGCTTTACAGACTTTATTTTTCCTATTTCTTCGATTAAACCTGTGAACATTATTTTCAAGTATCAGTTATCAGTAAACAGTTATCAACCAGTCTACTTTTTAATAATTTTCCCTGTCAGCATCAGATCATTTCCCAGCTGATCAATCTTAATATTTTCCAATTCGATGGCATCTTTCATGAATTCAATTCCTTCGCCACCTACTGGTGATTTAGAAGTAATACCTCCAATAATTTTAGGAGCTATAAAAGACATCACCTCATCGACAATACCTGCTTCTAAAGCCGAGAAATTTAGTGTTGCTCCACCTTCCAAAAGGATCCCATCGATTCCAGTCTCTCCAAGTTTCACCATTAAATCAGTAAGGTCAACTCTTCCATTTCTGGATTTTACAATCAAAACTTCATTCCCTAAATCTTCAATCAGTGCAATCCTTATTGAGTCCGCCTTTTCTGTTACGGCCACAATCGTCTTGGCCAGATTGGGTGTATTTATTATTTTTGATTTCAAAGGAATTCGTGCACCACTATCAACTACAATCCTTACGGGATTTCTTCCTTCTCCTTTTTCGAATCGGGTAGTCAGTATTGGATCATCTGCAATCACCGTATCAACCCCCACCATTATTCCTGACAATTCGTTTCGTACCTGATGAACGTATGCTCGTGACTTTTCGTTAGAAACCCAACGAGAATCTCCTGTTTTGCTCGCAATTTTACCATCCAGTGTCATGGCTGTTTTCATAAGCACGTAGGGGATTTTATTTTGAATGAATTTTAGAAAAACACGATTCATATGACTTAGTTCTTCACTGAAATAACCGTATTCAACCGCAATTCCATTCTCCTCTAACAATTTCACGCCCTTACCAGAAACCAATGGGTTTGGATCCAACATCCCAATCACCACTTTAGCAATTTTATTTTTCACAATCGCCTCGGCACAAGGCGGTGTTTTCCCATAATGTGAGCATGGTTCCAAAGTCACATAAATAGTAGCACCTTCAACTGATTCCGTAGCCGATCGAAATGCATTTACCTCGGCATGCGGACCCCCAAAGAACTCATGATATCCCTCTCCAATGATTTTATCATCACGAACAATTACAGCACCAACCAAAGGATTAGGATTTACTCTTCCTATTCCCTTTTTAGCCAACACAAAGGCTCTTTGCATGTATTGATACTCTTTACTCATTTGCATAAAAACAAAAAGCCCTGAATAGTTCATTAAACTATTCAGGGCATCTATTATAGGTATAGCCAAATGGAAATAATCCATTGACATGAATCAATCAAATTGATTAATTGTTTTTCTTCTCCCATCCAGACTGTACTGTCGGTACCGGAATCACACCAGTTCAATCTCGTTAAAGACTCGCGGACTATCACCGCCGGTCGGGAATTTCACCCTGCCCTGAAGAAACAATAAAATATGTTAGAAAGGAGATTTTAATTCCATTTCCACTACAAATATATAGTTTTAGAAAATAAAAACAAATCACACCTTAAGTCTTTACAACACATTACTGATATTAAAAGTCAAACAATGAAAAACAATTAGGCAATTCCATTAAATTTTCACTCTTTCAGACCCGTATTTCTCGTAAAATCTCGTGTAAGTTCTTTATTCATTATTAATGTATTGCTTACATTTTCGTAAATGGCATTAATTGTACTATCTTTGCAAAAATTTTTAAATCACTAAATTGGAGTACATATGCCTCATAGATCAGGTTTTGTAAATATAATAGGAAATCCCAACGTTGGGAAATCAACCTTAATGAATAATTTGGTTGGGGAACGCATCTCGATTATTACATCGAAATCACAAACTACGCGTCACCGAATTAAAGGAATTGTTAATGGCGATGATTTTCAGATTGTATACTCTGATACCCCTGGAGTTTTGCAGCCACACTACAAACTTCAAGAGTCGATGATGAAATTTTCGACCTCTGCACTGGTTGATGCCGACGTAATTTTATATGTTACCGACGTAATTGAGACAATTGATAAAAATGAAGAATTTCTTAAAAAGGTTCAAAATTCAGACCTTCCAGTTCTTTTGCTGATCAACAAAATTGATTTAACTGATCAGGATAAATTAAATAAGCTGGTAGATAGATGGAAAGTAATACTTCCTAAAGCTGAAATATTCCCAATGTCGGCAACTGAGAATTTTAATGTACCCAATTTGTTTAACCGCATTTTGGAACTTTTGCCAGAAGGGCCTCCTTTTTTCGATAAAGACGAGCTAACAGATAAGCCATCCCGTTTTTTTGTAAATGAGATTATTAGAGAAAAAATTCTAACCAACTACGACAAAGAAGTTCCGTATTCAGTAGAAGTTGTGGTCGAAGAGTTTAAAGATGAGCCAAAAATTATTCACATTATGGCAGTAATTAATGTGGAAAGAACTTCTCAAAAAGGAATCATCATTGGACATCAAGGAAAAGCCCTAAAGAAAGTTGGAACAGAAGCCCGACTAGACATGGAAACGTTCTTTGGTAAAAAAGTATTTTTAAAACTATACGTTAAGGTTGCAAAAGACTGGAGAAGCAAAGACTCTCAGCTAAAGAATTTTGGATACAATCAGTAAGTACTGTGTGATACTATATCACAAAAGAATCTTTAGTATTTTAATAAGTTGAATAAGAATTACACGCAGAGATTGCGTTAGAAAAATAAAATAATGAGCAATATTGTTGCAATCGTAGGAAGACCAAATGTTGGAAAATCTACACTTTTTAATCGATTATCAGGTACAAGAAAAGCAATCGTAAACGAAACTGCTGGTGTTACCCGTGATCGTAATTATGGAAAATCAGAATGGAATGGCGTTGAATTTTCGATCATTGATACCGGAGGTTACGCGACTAATTCTGACGATATTTTTGAAGAAGAAATCCGCAAACAGATACTGATTGCGATTGAGGAATGCGATGCTATTCTTTTTGTTTTAGATGTACAGCACGGAATCACTGATTTAGACTCAGCTGTTGCAAATATTCTTCGCAGAACCAAAAAGAAAGTTTACTTGGTAGCGAACAAAGCTGATAATTCAGATTTAATTTTTGCTGCTAACGATTTCTATTCTATTGGAATGGCAGGAGAAGTTTTTCCAATTTCGTCTGTTAACGGATCAGGAACTGGAGATTTATTGGATGCATTAGTAAGTGGTTTTGAAACCAAACCTTTAGATGATGATGGAGATCTTCCAAGAATTGCATTTGTTGGTCGTCCTAATGTAGGAAAATCATCAACAGTAAATGCTTTGGTTGGAGAAGATCGAAACATTGTTACTGATATTGCAGGTACAACAAGAGATTCAATCCATACTCGCTTTCAGAAATTTGGACATGATTTTATCATGGTGGATACTGCTGGAGTTCGCAAGAAACCAAAAGTTCATGAAGATTTAGAATTCTATTCGGTAATGCGATCGATCAGAACGATTGAAAGTGCTGACGTTTGTGTTTTGATTTTAGATGCAACACGTGGCGTAGAAGCTCAGGATTTAAGTATTCTCGACATCATCATCAATAACCGTAAAGGTGTTGTAATCATGATAAACAAGTGGGATTTGGTTGACAAAGAAACCAATACCATGAAAGAATTCGAGGATGAAATTAGAAATCGAATTGCTCCGTTTAAAGATGTTCCAATTATTTTCACCTCTGCTATTACTAAACAACGATTAATTCAAGTTTTAGAATCTGCACTTCAGGTATATGAAAATCGTATCCGAAAAATATCAACATCGGAGTTAAACAAAGTAATGCAAGTAGCAATTGCAGCACTTAATCCTCCTGCTTTGAAAGGAAAGTTCATCAAAATAAAATATGTAACGCAACTTCCAACTCACGCACCATCTTTTGCATTCTACTGCAATCTTCCTCAGTATATTAAGGATCCTTACAGAAGATATCTTGAAAATCAGATTCGCAAAAACTGGTCATTCACCGGAGTACCAATTCAGGTTTTTGTGAGAAAAAAATAAATTGCTGCACACAGCATAATCATTAGCCGATTCAGATTTACTGAGTCGGTTTTTTTTGTCTTGGGAAGAATATTTTTTATGAAAACTAATATTTTAGTTATATTTATATCCTACTCATAAAAACCCTAGACATGAAACTTCTTCTCCTTCTTCTGTTAAGTATCGCAATTAACATCCCAGCAAGTTTTTCTCAAAAACTAACAAAAGTAGATCAACTCCTATTCTCAGGACAAGTTTCCGAAGCAATTCCTCTCCTTAACGAAATGGTGAAAAAAGACAGCACGAACAGTAAACTTTATTTCGCACTTGGAAAAGCCTACGAGAGATTGGATCAAAACATGAAAGCCATCAAAAACTATACGAAAGCTAGACAACTTGATCCCAATTCTACAGAAACTTTACTAAATCTAAGTTCATGTCTATACGCATCGGGGAATTACCCAAAAGCTGAGCAGGAATTACTTAACTTACAGCAACTTGCTCCGAACAAATATTCTGTAGATTTACTTTTGGCCAAGACCTATTCTGCTCAAAACAAATATCAGCAAAGTCTTGACATCTATTTAAAACTAAACCAGCAAGATTCTTTGAATCCCGATATCCACAAACAAATAGGGAGTCTTAAAAGAAGAATGCAAAACTTTATCGGATCATTAGGTTCATATATGAAGGCAAACGAACTTAATCCGAATGATCTATCAGTAATAATTCATATCGCTCAGCAATTGTATGAAATGGCAGCTTACCAACAAGCTTTAGCTTATATAAGCGATGGCTTAAATGCATTTCCAGATAATATTATGCTGCAGAAGAAAAAAGCACAAGTTCTAATTGGCCTAGAATGGTACGATAACGCTTTAACCATTTTAAAAGATCTTAAAACAGCAAATCAATTGACTGATGCTGAACACAGACAACTTGGAATTTGCTACATGCAGACCCGTCAATACGAGGAGGCACTAAAAGCGTTTGCCAGTTGCGGCGAAACCTTTGAAAAAGATCCTATGATTAATTTTCATACAGGAATATGCTACGCTCGACTTTCACAACACGAGAAAGGAATTAAATTTTTGGAAGATGCCCTTTTCTACATCACTCCCCCTATTGAGGCATCCATGCATTTGTATTTGGCAAAATCGTATGGTGCAACCAAACAATTTGAAAAAGCTGTAGAATCCTACCAAAAGCATTACGAAATGGACAACTCCAATCCTGATATCCTTTACGAAATTGCTACCGCTTACGAAGAATTTGGCGATAATAAGGATAATGCTTTGGCTTACTTTACCAAATTTATTCAGCAAACAATCGATAAAGACGATCCGAAATACGAATACGCAAAATCTCGTATACTTCACCTCAAAGAAAATATCCACTTCGAAAAATAATACCGATTCCTCTTGATTTTTAAATGGTACAATATACCTACAAATAGGTATTGCCAACAAAATGGAGGGAAACTATTTTTGTACTGACCAAACAGGCTAACGACAACTGAGATCAGGTGAAATTCAAAAAATCTTTTGCCATAAGATTATTTTATAGTGGTATTACCTCATTTGGTTTCAGTTTCCGACCGCATTCCGGTCGACTTTCTTCGGATATCTCCTACTTTTTATTAATTTAGATTAATTAAAAACACAAAGTATGCGCATTAAAAAGGATATGAAGCTGGCTGATGTAATTCAGCTGAATTACATGCTCATCCCGGTCATTCATCGTTTTGGAATTAATCTGGGATTCGGAGACAAAACCGTTTTTGATGTTTGTGAGGAAAACGAGGTTGATTTAAACTTCTTTCTGCAACTTGTAAACGCTTATCACGATAAAGATTATTTCCCAAAAGAAGAGCTCCAAACCATTCCGATTAAGAATATTGTCAATTATCTAAAAATGACTCATGCAAGCTACTTGAATGTGAAATTATCTGAAATTGAACAAAAAATTATCTCGCTTCAATCGGAGGATTCAGAAGATCAAAAATACATCCTACTTATTAGAAACTTTTTTGAGGGATACAAAACGGAACTTACCGAACATATCATGTATGAGGAAAATTTAGTATTCCCTTATGTTTTAGCCGTTGAAGAGATCATTAAAACTCAAAGTTTCTCAGAACGAAACAGAGAAATATTTGATGCTTTCTCCATTGAAAAATATGAAGAAGGACACAACGATGTAGAAGAAAAATTGATGGATTTAAAAACCATCATGATCAAATATCTAACACCTCCGGCAAATAGTACACTTTATCATTCGATAATACAAGATCTGTTTAAATTGGAGGAAGATTTGAACTACCATTCCCGAATTGAAGACAAAGTGCTGACTCCGAAAGTCATTCTAATGGAAAAATCGATCAAAAACTTGCTTTAAATTCTAAACTATGTCCAGATCTACCATTCTTATTGCTGAAAATTCGTGTATGATTCGAAAAGGACTCCGATCAATTCTTCAAAATCTGGAGAATTCTGAGGTGATACAGATTATCGATAATAAGGAGGACGTATGCGAAATTGTAAACAAGAGTAAGCCAGACATCCTCATCATCAACCCGGATATGCTTCCTAGTGATTGTGCAGATTTAAAAAGAGAATTTGTAAATGGTCACAAACTTTCCTTAATCTTGCTATCCGATAAGGAAAACCTTAAAAATGAGGTAAAGGCCGATGCGTATATCAATTATTTGGATGATCAAGATACTATTCTTGATTTAATGCAGGAAATTATTAACAAGAAGACCAAAAATTCAATTCCTAATAAAAATGCAGATACGATCAGCTCAAGGGAGAAAAACATATTGAAACACATTGCTCTTGGATTAACAAACAAAGAGATAGCCGACCAACTATTCATCAGTATTCATACTGTAGTTACTCACCGCAAAAACATCACCCAAAAATTGGGAATTAAATCTGTTTCGGGACTAACTGTTTATGCAATTTTACACAATCTTATTTCTATGGATGAAGTAAAATAATTATAATTCTACCTCAACTCCAGCCTTTAAATCTATCGTTTTAAAATATTTTTTAAACTCATCTTGCACAACCAAACTAGTACAATGAGTTGCGCCTAACAGGTCTAATTTTTCTTGCTGAAAATAAGCCACCGTCTTCTCAAAAACCTCATCAACTTTCTTTAAATGGAAACCTCCCAACACAGCATAAACCTTATTCTCATCACAAACTTCTTTTGCATAAGCCACCGTATTGCAAATTCCGGCATGAGCACATCCACTAAGCACAATAAATCCTTTTTCACTTCTAATTGCAATTCCTGAATCATCTATAACAAAATCGGGCGAACCCCCTCCTAGCAAAAAGTTTGTTGATTGAGATTCAAAATTATTTAAACGCGGAATTTCACCCAAAAAAACCATTTTATCACTGATCCAGAAAGGAGATTTAGACTCTATCAATTCAAATTGAGAAACGATCTCAGCTCTTTTCATTGACAAACCAACTGCAGTCTTATTTTCCTTTCGAAATCGCAATGCAAATGAGTTAGGATGAGTAATTAAACGTTTCCCTGACACAAACTTTAAACCATCACCGTGGTCCAAATGCCCATGACTTAAAACAATGGTTTTAATTTCATCCAAATCAACATGCATTTTTATCGCATTCTCAGTAAAAAGAGAATTCGGACCAACATCAAAAATA
>JAQBBZ010000077.1:0-4287 GCA_032125735.1 Labilibaculum sp. | reverse complement strand
ATGCAAAAACTGCCCCTATTTCCCAAAACACAACAAAGGAAACAGAACATTAAAAGAGTAAGGAAATATGAATAGTTTTCGAATTGTATACATGGGTACGCCCGATTTTGCTGTCGCTCCTCTTGAAGCCTTACTAAATGCAGGATGCAATGTTGTTGGTGTAATTACCAATCCTGACAAACCTGCTGGCAGAGGACAACAAATTCAGGAAGCTGCGGTTAAAAAATTTGCAGTAGAAAAAGGTCTTAAAATTCTTCAGCCTGAGAAATTCCGAAATGAAGAATTCTTGGAAGAGCTTCGAGCCTTAAAAGCTGACCTTCAAGTGGTGGTAGCATTTAAAATGCTTCCTGAAATAGTTTGGAATATGCCCAAATATGGAACTTTAAATCTTCACGCCTCACTTCTTCCTCAATACAGAGGTGCTGCTCCAATTAATTGGGCGATTATAAATGGTGATCAGGAAACTGGTGTATCTACGTTCCTGCTTCAGCACGAAATTGATACCGGTAATATTCTATTCCAGGAAAAAATTTCCATTGCTGATAATGATAACGTAGAAGTTATTCATGATAAACTGATGACTGTTGGTTCGGAGCTTGTTGTTAAAACTGTTCAGGCCATTGCTGCAGGTCAATATCCTCAGATTCCTCAAGAGAATTTATCTGGTGAAGAAATTGAATTAAAATCAGCACCAAAAATTTTCAAAGAAGATTGCAAAATAGATTGGAACAAGGATCTAAACTCTATCCATAACTTGATTCGAGGATTAAGTCCTTATCCTGCTTCCTGGACCGAATTAATTCCCAATGAAGAAGGAAAAGCCATTGGTCTTAAAATTTTCACAAGCGAAAAAGAAAAAATAAATCACAGTGAAGCAATCGGCAGTATTATTACCGATGGCAAAACTTATTTGAAGATAGCCGTAAAAGGAGGTTTCATTTTAATCAAAATCCTCCAACAAGCAGGCAAAAAACGAATGGAAATTGAAGATTTCCTCAGAGGATTTCAACAAATAAAGAACTATCATTTATAAAATATCAGGAAGCTACTAATAGCTTCCTTTTTTTACGCTCACCAAATAAAAAAGAATACTCACCAATTATTCTTTTATTTCCGAAAACCTTTTCGTAAATTCTATATAGCTCTAATTTGGATGTCGATAAGGATATTTCCAGATTAGATTTTAATCACACAGCTACCAGAATAATATTCTCATCCTCTCACCTCTTCCCTGTAGAGACTATATACTTTTGCGCCTCATCCTGTGTCGATTCTACATTTTGATATGCTATAATACCTCACCTCCTTAAACATATAATTTATGGTAACGCGCATTTTTGACTTGTTAGACAATTACCGGAAAAATTTCCCGAACAAAAACGATGCTTTTGCCAAAAAGGAAGAAAATAAATGGATCCCCTTTTCAACGGAGCAATACCTTACTTATTCTAATTATATAAGTTATGCTCTACTGGAAAATGGGATTAAAAAGAATGATTGCGTTATTACGATATCCAACAACAGACCTGAATGGAATTTTGTTGATATGGGTTTGGCGCAAATTGGTGCTGTTCACGTCCCCTTGTATCCAACAATAAATGCTAAAAGTTACGATTACATTATTCTGCACTGTCAACCCGTTGCCATTTTTGTGTCAGATCATGTTTTGTATGAAAAAATTGCACCTCTGTTAAGCTCTCATCCATCGGTAAAGTTTGTGTATTCCTTTGAAAAAATAAAATCAGTGGCTCACTGGAGTCGCTTACTGGAGATAGGTGAAAAGGCTGAAAATAAACTGCGAAAAGAACTGTTGGCGATAAAAGACAGCATTCAACCAAATGATTTAGCAACCATTATATATACATCAGGAACTACGGGGAATCCAAAAGGTGTTATGCTTTCCCATAACAATTTTATGAGTAATGTTTTAGCATCAGCTGCAAGCTTAAATTTAAATTCAGCTCACAAAACTTTGAGTTTCCTGCCAATTAACCATGTGTATGAAAGAATGGTAAATTACCAATATCAATATAAAGGCATTAGTATTTACTACGCCGAAAGCATGGATACCATTGGAGATAATTTACGGGAATTAAAACCTCATGGTTTTGCAACAGTTCCGCGCTTGCTCGAGAAAGTGTATGATAAAATTATGGCGAAGGGGAAAAGTCTACCCTTTTTGAAGAAAGCAATTTTCTTATGGGCGGTGAATCTAGGTCAAAGATATGAGTTGAATGGAGCTAATGGCAGATGGTATGAATTCAAATTAAAAATTGCCCGCAAGCTAATTTTCAGCAAATGGCAGGAAGCCTTAGGCGGAAATATAAAGTTCATGTGCTCCGGAGGCGCCCCATTGCAAGTTCGTTTGGAGCGTCTGTTTTGGGCTGCAGGAATCCCAGTTCAAGAAGGATATGGACTCACAGAGACATCACCAATTATCTCGGCAAATCAAAATTCTTATCCTAACGTAAGATTTGGAACTGTAGGGCCAGTCTTAAAAGGTGTAGAGGTTAAAATTGCAGAAGATGGCGAGATTCTGGCCCGGGGACCAAACGTAATGCTTGGCTACTACAAAAATCCAGAATTAACAAAAGAAGTACTTGACGATGATGGTTGGTTTCACACAGGAGATATTGGGTGCTGGGAAGATGAACGATTCTTAAAAATCACCGATCGAAAAAAGGAAATCTTTAAAACATCCGGAGGAATATATATTGCGCCACAGGAAATTGAAAACATGCTTAAGGAATCACCATTTATTGACCAAAGTATTGTTTGTGGGGAATCAAAACGTTTCCCTTCAGTACTGATATCTCCAAATTTTGAATTTTTAAAAGAATATTGCAAACGGAAGAAAATTCCATTTACTGATAATGCACAAGTCATAAGAGAAGAAAAGATTCAGCTTCGAATATGGAAAGAAATCGAGAAAACCAATATCAATTTAGATCGACCTAAAAAGATTAAAAGCTTCAAATTAGTAGCTGATGTTTGGACTCCAGAAACAGGAGAATTATCCCCAACCCTTAAATTAAAACGAAGCGTCTTAAAAAATAAATATCAATTGAAGATTGAAGAAATATATGGCTAACTCACACTAAATAAATTATATATGCAACGTAAAATAAGGAAAGTTGCCGTTTTGGGAGCCGGTGTTATGGGTGCCCAGATCGCTTGTCATTTTGCAAATATCGGACTGGAAGTGCTTTTATTGGATATGCCTCCAAAAGAATTAAATACTGATGAAGAAAAAGCAGGGCTCTCTCTTGAACATCCAAAAGTGAGAAACAGAATTGTAAGCCAACTACTTGCAAAAACACTGAAAATAAATCCTGATCCTTTGTATCTGAAAAGTTTTGCCCAGCGAATATCTATTGGAAACTTTGACGATGATCTTTCTCGAATTCAAGATTGTGATTGGGTGATAGAGGTCATCATTGAAAATTTAGAAATCAAACAAAAATTATATACCCGCATTGAGGAGTTTAGAAAACCAGCTTCCTTAATCACCAGCAATACATCAGGCATTCCAATTGGAATGCTATTGGAAGGAAGATCGGATGATTTTAAACGATCATTCTGTGGCACTCATTTTTTCAATCCTCCAAGATATTTAAAACTTTTGGAGATCATTCCATCAACACACACTTCACAGGAAGTGATCAATTTCCTGACTGAATTTGGAGAAAGACATTTGGGAAAATCAATAGTGAATTGTAAGGATACACCTGCCTTTATCGCCAATAGAATTGGAGTATATTCCATGATGTCGGTCTTTCATCTGATGAAAGAATTCAAGCTTTCGGTTGAGGAAATTGATAAGCTCACCGGCCCAATTATTGGGAGACCAAAATCTGCAACATTCCGAACCTGTGATGTTGTTGGTTTGGACACCTTAGTGCTTGTAGCTCAAAACCTGAAAAAAGCACTTGCTCATGATGAATCTAAAGATGTTTTTGAGATTCCTGATTTCATTCAGAAATTAATGGAAAACCAATGGCTTGGGTCAAAAACCGAACAAGGCTTTTATAAAAAAATCAAAAATGAAGAAGGCATCAGTGAGATCCTTAGCCTGAACTTATCCAGCTTTGAATATCAGACCAAACAACAAATCAAATTTGCTGAATTTGAAGCAGCAAAAGCGATTCCTCATCTGAACAACCGATTTAAATTGCTGCTAAAAGGAGAAGGAAAAGTAAGTCAATTCTACCGCAAATTGTTTTTGGGATTGTTTGCCTATGTATCGAACCGAATTCCTGAAATATCAGATGAAATTTACAAAATTGA
>JAQBBZ010000076.1:0-12089 GCA_032125735.1 Labilibaculum sp. | reverse complement strand
ACGGAAAGAATTTCTTTCTGTCTTGCGAATCAAACAATAGGTTCCGAATGATAATGCACATGGAAAAACAAATCCTCCATTATAATCGGTATGTTCTCCAATTAAATTTACTCTTCCCGGCGAAAAATAAACACTGCAATCGCCGGCTTCGTAAAAATTTTCAAACTCTTTTTTCAAATTATCAACACACATACATTTTTCTAACTGGTTGGTACTGGTCGGTAAATGTAGTTGTTTTTTATTAATTCCCAAAAGCTATTTACTATTTGAAATCTATTTTAATTGCACTACAACGATCCTCTTCGAATTAAACAGGATTTATTCTCTATCACGTCTTTTTTCGACCCCAGTACTATCTCTGCCATTATTTCCCCCATCTCTTTAAAATCAGTACTTATCGTTGTTATTCCATCCGCAACAACTTCTTTTAGCGGTGTGTCGTTGTACGAAATAATCCCAAGTTCTTCTCCAATTTTAAATTGCTTGCTATTTGCCTCCTTTACCAAATAAACCAAGTCGTTATCATTGGGAACGATATACACTTCCGATTTGCTGATTACATGTCCCTTGAGGCTTTCAATCACTTTAAACTCCCATTCGCCGGCAAACTCTTTTGCGAATTTCTTAAATCCCTTCATCTGTCCGGCCGGTTCTTTTCCTCCCGGGAAAACCAAGAACAACTTCTTGTATTTCTTTAATAAATCAGCTCCTGAAGAAAGTGCAGTAAAAATATCCTTTTCAAAATTCTGATAAACTGCAGGATAATACTTCTTTAAATTTGCATTGGTTTGATCGAGAATGTATACTTTCTCCTGAGGCAACTGCTTTAACACCGAATAGGCATCGGTAAATTTTGCCGGCATAATAACATAGGAGGTATATTTCCCATTATTATTCTCAATCAGTTCTTTAAATACTCTTTCGTTAAAATGGTGAAAGTAAATATCAACAGTCGCCAGCCCTTTCAAACTTTCGAGGAAGGAATTGTACAAAATCTCTTTAAATGCATTAAACTCCTCGAAAAGCAAGAAGATTTTGTGTTTCAACTGAGTGATATTGCTCTCCAAATAGTAGCCTTTTCCAGGAACTGATGAGATAACTCCCCGCGCCTTTAATTCATTAAAAGCAACCAAAACAGTATCTCTGGATAATTTGAATTCCTTGCATATCGAATTGATCGAAGGCAACTGATCACCAATGGCAAGGTCCCCGTTTTCAATGGATTGATACAAAGAATTAATTAGTTGCTTGTACTTTGGAACACCCGAATCGGTCGATACTGAAAAAATATTTGAAGGCATATTGTATTGATATTTAGATCATAATTCATGAAAAACAAATATAATCATTTTTTTACTGTTGGGTACTGGTTGGTGTTTTTATCGTACTAAGAAATAAAGTATTGCGCAAAAAAAAGACAGCCACAAGGACTGTCCCTTTAAAAAATAATTCTGTTTTATTACGATTGATTAACCAGGCGCCGGGTAATCGTCAATCTATAGGCGGTCGATTGTGAGCTTATACCATTTTAAAATCAAAACAAGCCGGTATTGAACCGTTGGCTGCTTCATTTTTAGATCAAACCAAAAAATAAATTATGACTTGGGAGAAATCCCATTTGGTGAGCGCATAATTGGTTGGCGTTAATTATTTTATGAAAATATCTTGCGATTATAAATTAACTTTTATAGATTTATTAAATCTAACAATAAAAACATGTTCTTGTTGTAAATGCGACTCTTGTTTTTATGAATGATAGAGGCAGAAAATATGCTGAAATAGGTGAAGTTGGTAGTTAGAGTTCGTTGCTTAATAATGTTTTTTAAATAGAACACGAAATAAACACAAAACTTAAATTATTTAATTATGACTATTACTTACAAGGCTGTTGGAAGAAAAAATCCACGAGATACTGAAGCACCTGCCAAATATTATGCTTCAATAAATGCCAAAGGAAAAAGGAATATCCGTTATATCGCAAAAGAAATTGCCGATCGGTCCAGTTTAAACGAAATGGATATCCTATCCGTTCTAGAAGGTTTCTTGCAAATTGTACCTAAAACCCTGATTGATGGTTATACGGTAGATCTTGGTGAATTTGGCAATATGGGCTTAACTGCCAAGAGTGAGGCTGCTGAAAAGCAAGAGGATTTAACTTCAAGCCATATTAATGGGGTTAAGGTATCATTTCGTCCGGGTAAGCTATTTAAAAATGAATTGGCAAATGCTGATTTCGTAAAAATAGCTGCTGATAAAGAGGATCTGGTGACCGCTGAATAAACAATCAAAGCTAAGATTAAAAAAAGTCTTGATGTTAATATAAAAAGTCAAGGCATTATTTAAAAAAACCTTGATGTTAATAGAAATAAGCCTAGACCTTGTTAAAAAAAGGTCTAGGCTTTTTCATAAAAATACCTTGATCTTTTCCATCCCGCTATTTAATACCATTTTAAAATCAAAACTATTTGGTATAAAACATTTTGCAGGATTGATTTAAAACACTCAACTCACGACACGTTCATATTGTAGGCGTAAAACAAAAAGAGACCACAAAATAAATTGTGATCTCCTTTACTATAACTACTACATACAAAAACTACATTTAGATTTTATCTCTGCTTTCAGAACTTATTTGAGTACAGTTCCGATTTTGCGACAAAACAAGGAGCTTACAAACTACAGTAAGCTCCCTTTTTAGTATACAACTATGCTTAAAATTAAACTTATTTAAGTTGATTTTAATATCCTAAACAACCGAATGAATTCGCCGGATTTTCAACTGAAACAAAGTCAAAAATTGATGAACCAAACATGAATGGTATCTGATAAACTAAATAACCTGATTCTTTACTCATTTCAGTTATATAATTTTGTAAACCTATACTATTTTGTAGATTTGCTAATACAGCTTCACGCTCAACTTCAATTTCATTAATCTCAGTGGCTGGATCATCAATAAAATTGGGATTTACAACAACATGGGTTGCTCCAAATTTAAATTGAACAACACCTGAACCTTTCTTGATCATCTCATAATCTATAACCGCTTGATTACCATTCCCCATAGTAATATTTAAACCAGGGCCAGTAATTGTGCCATCATCATAGTTATTTAACAGATAAATTCGACTAAATGATGTGACTTCAGACTTGATAGCTGTCATATACCCAGAGAATACTTCTCGACTAAAATAAATTCGAGCATATCCATTTTTCTCAAATTTTTCAATGATACCAGGAGTATAGAATACAGGAACTGGTACATTCACAATCTTTAATTCGATGTTAGAATCTTTGTAGATAAAATCGCCAGCCGTTTTTACAATGTATTCTTTATCTCCACTATCTGGGTCAACTTCTACTTTTTCAATTTCTCCAGTGAAAGATAAAGATGATACTTCCTTACCATTTAGAGTTATTGGTTCATTGAAAACTAAGCCTTCAGTAGTAAAAATAGCTGCTCTTTCTTCTTTTAGTAATTGCTCATCTTCATTATAACTGATGCTTACATTATTATTAGCTGCGTTGAATTCGAAACCATATTTGTTTTTAGAATCCCCTTCGATCTGAAAGGCCATAAACCCATTTGACTTTAAGGCAGACAACTGATCTTTGATAGCTTGAAAGTTCCAAAAATCAAGTTCCGCACTGACAGCTTTTCTCAGAATAAGCTTCCCCTTATTCACTTTCCCTTCTAAAATAACCTCACTTTCATTAGAACTTAGAAAAACAAATTCGAGTTCTCCACCCATTCCTTCTGGATTATATCGATCAGGAGTCGCTAACCAAGTCAGATTCTTATTATAAGTTGAGAACTTTAACTGGGTAGAAGCTTCTTGACGGATCAGGTATTCTGAAGTTTCACTTACTTTAGTGTGATCACCAAGAACACTTACTTGTCCATCAGCATTAAACTTCATGATCATTGTAGAGCCTTGCATAGAGCTTTCACCTACTGCAAAATAATTCGTTTCCCATCCAAATTCTGAAGAGGTCAGAAGATCTTTATATTTCTTATTCGCCTCGGCAATTCTTTCTTCGGGAGATTTATCAAAAACGCTCTCGAAATTATTTTCATCGCAGGAAGAGAATGCTAATACTGCGATGAATAAAAATAATATCTGTCTCATAGTTATTTATTCTTTACGATTAAAGCTTCAGTTGCCGAATCAATTCGCTTTTGTAAGCTAAAAAGATCTACTCCCCAAACCGTTTTAAAATAATTGGTAACGATATGGAGTTTGGAATTAATTTTGTCCAGACCTGCAGGAGAACCAGCTACTTGTGTATACTTTAAGTCAGCAGTCGCTTCGTAGGTTATTCCTAACATATACAATCGATACTCCCATGAAGTCATCGTCATTGTTGTAACCTTAATATATTCCTTCTTGGTCCAAGCGCTTACAGCTTTTATAATTAGGCCATTTGCATCCTTTTCAGGAACAGTGTATTCTATTGGCGTATTGCTATCATCAACAGTTGTGAGGATTGCAGCAACTAACTCTACAAAATCTTCATTTTCATTGAGCATAGAGTAAGGTGTAATGTACCCTTTCAAATTAGCATCTGACACATTTACATCTTTCCAGTTTCCTGTATAATCACCTTTAGTTATACTCTTAAAATCTAAAGAATACAAGGTTGTTTGATGCAAAACGTGAGCAAATTCATGGTGCATAGTATGAAACGCTCTAATTACAGAAGATCTATCTGTGATATCAAACTTATCAATATCAAAAATTGTCACCTTTCGACCTCCTTCTGCTAATCCAAGTGTGATTGTACCATCTTTGTTGTATTGAGGCGTACCTACTAATACTATAATTTTAGGTATAAAAGTCTCTAGGAAAGGGTTGCCAGCAGTTTCTTCTTTATAAGGTTTGATCCAAATTTCCAACATGGCCTCTAAAAATTCTTGAGCCTGCTTTTTTTGTGGAGGTGTTACCCAGAAATCATTAGCTACTTCATTGTCATCCCATTTCCATTTCACTTCAATGTTATATGGAGTTGTATAATTATCCATGATCCATTTATCAAGATCATCTTGATAGCTTTCTTCTACTGAAAGTACTGAAATATCAGAAAGATCAGATTCTTCATCACAGGATGAAAAACCAAGAACTATAAGACTGATAGCCAGTAAATAATATATTTTTTTCATAATGTATTTTTTTAATTAACTATCGTGGATTTGCCACAATACCATATGACTGAGCTGATTCAGGAACCTGAAGTTGCTTTCTAGGATCTTTATCTGTTAACATGATTGATGAACTCTTATCAATTTTGTGTTCAACAGCTAAATTAAATCTTCTAATGTCAAACCATCTGTGCCCTTCGTAGTAGAACTCTTTTCGTTTTAAATCAACAATACAGTTCAATAAATCACGTGATTCTATAGTTGTATTATAGAATGGTGTAAGTTTAAATTCGACTTTAGATTCCTTATATGCATTTTCAATATTTACTGCAGTTGCTTCATGTGTAGTAGAATTATAGTCCTTTACTCTTTTACTAAGAATGTAATTAATGTCAGCTATAGCATCTGATTTTTGATTGAGCATTGCATAGGCTTCAGCACGATTAAATAGAACCTCTTCAGATGAAAATAGAGGAGTCATTGTATAATACCAACCCGTATTTGCATTTAAACTTTCACGCTTAAAGAAATATCCCCATTTCAGCATTAATTTATGTTCAGAACCATATGCTGCAGCTGATAATGCCCAAGTACCACCTACAAATACATTATTAAATAATGCATTCTGGATATCATATGTCATCGAATATCTAGCTTTTGCAAAATAATAGTTAAACCATCTGGAAACAGTGCTGGCAAGAAGTAGATTAGATGGCTCCTCAGCCTTATTATACTGAGCTTCTTGTTCATTAAGACCCAGCTTAGTATAAGCACCATTTAAATCTCTAAATTTAGTAGTAGGATTAGCTCCTAAAACAAGGTTGCTATATTTAATTACATTAGCCCATTCTCCTTTCATTAAATAAAAACGAGAAGCAAATGCATTTGCAGCATCGAAATTTAGGTGATACTTAGGAACCTCGTAAGCATTATCCTTAATGTATGGTAAACCTTCAAGTAGATCTTTTTCAATCTGAGCATATACTCCAGCGACAGTTCCTCTATCATAATTAACCAGTACCGTTTTTTCAGGAGTAGTTACATATGGGATTCCTATATCACTTCCTGCTGTTGTTGGATCATATGTTTTTGACCATAAGTTAACGAGCATGAAATGAGCATAAGCTCTTGCAACCAATGCTTCCCCATAGTAGGGAGCATAAGAGGATTCGAATATCTTCTTACCATCTTCTTCTCCCGTAACTTTCGTTTTAAGAAAGTCTAAAGCTTCATTAGAATGAGAAATGGCTTTGTAACACGCATCCCAATAACCTGTAGGACTATCTTGATCTACATCAGTGAATTTATCCCATGCATATGCATCTGAATTTGATTGAAGGATAGTTCCTGATCCTTTATCGTCGGCATTATCGCTCATAGAAAAGCAAAACATGCCATAAGAATTATCAGGATAGGCATTAACCAGTAACTCGCTTACTTTCTCTGGAGAATCTAAACTGGTTCTATCATCTGGAGTCGTGTCCAAATAATTATCGCAAGCCATTAAGTTTATGGATGCAATTATTAGATATAAATATTTAAATTTCATAAGAGTCGATTTAAAATCCTAATTTTAGGGTTATAGTATATTGCTTCGCAACTGGCATTGCTACACCACCAGCGCCAAAAAACTCAGGATCCTGTCCATTTAATTTTGAATCAGAATACAATAGAAATAGATTTGTCCCTTGAGCTTTTACTTGAGCAGAGTTCAAACCAATTCTTTGAAGTACAGATTTTGGTAAGTTGTAGCTTAATGAAATTTCTTTCATCCGAACAAAATCTCCTTTAGCAACTCTCTGATCAGAATAGTTATAAGCATTATAAGTCGATTCTAAATCTGAACCATATTTATCGTAAGTTCTTTTAGATGCCAGAGTAGGGATATTGGTGAATTTCTCATCACCTTTCATGATCCATCTGTCATTCATGTCACGAGTAATCGCATCCATATCGCTATAGTTCGCATGGAAAGAAGGGTACAATCGAATTACATTTCCTAACTGATATGTCATGAAAATGTTTAGATTCCAGTTCTTATACTTGAATTGATTGGATAGCCCACCTGTAATTTTTGGATCTATAGAACCTTCATATTTTAAATAATCGGTTTCATTATCCTGAAAATAGACATCAGTTGTCACTTCACCATTAGCATCTTTAAATGTTGGGATTCCATCTTCATTTAAACCTGCAAAAGGAATTGAATACAGACCTCTTACTGGCCCTCCAAGAATAGCTCCTCCCTCAGATTTAACCAAATCAAAAATATTAGGTTTAGATTCCAATTTTGTGATTTCATTCTCGTTATATGCGAATGTTAGATTAGTCGACCAAGAAAAATCAGTTGTCTTGAAATTTTTAGTATTCAATGTAAATTCAATACCCTTAGACTCCATGTCGGCATAATTAGCATATTTCCATGCTTCACCACCAATTCCTGAAGTTCTAATAGCAGCTATTAAATCAAAGCCATTTCTCTTGTATACGTCAGTTTGTAAACTGATTCGGTTGTTAAATAATCCGATGTCGAATCCAAGGTTGGTTTCATATTGCTTTTCCCAAGTTAACTCAGAGTTCTCAAGAGCGCTGATTACCATTCCATTTTGTCTTTCAGATTCGTATGGAGTAGTTGTTAATTCATTTCTTAAAACGATTTTGGAATTTGTTGAACGTCCCATACTTGCGGTTAATCCATATGTACCTCTTAATTGTAAATATGAAATAGCATCTACATTCGTCAGGAAAGATTCAGACTTTACATCCCACTTACCTGAAACGTTCCAGGTTGGAAGATATCTTGCGCTTTTTGCTTCACCTAATTTATTGGAACCATCAATACGAGCAGTACCGTTAAAGGTATATTTTCCTTTGTAAGAATAACCGACATTAGTAAAAGCCGCAACCGAACGATCACGTAATGGTGTCATTCCAAAATACGAATAACCTGATTGTACGGTTGACTTGATAATATTAGGATCGGTATACACGACCCCCCCTTTATCATACTGGTATCCGTAACCATTAAAATATGTTTTTTGTCTATCAACATATTTCAACTCTTGGCCAGCCAATACATTTACGATATGAGTTTCATCAAAGGTTTTATTCCAATTAATAATATTTCTGAAATAGTAATTTTTTAATGAATTATCTTCTCTATTGTAGAAACCTCCATGAGGTAAAACAACAACAGGATTAGCATTCGGATTTTCTGGATCAGTATATAAATATCGATTTGCTTCTGCTACTGTTGCATCATCATTTGCACGATAAGCTCTAGCAACATTAGATTCTCCCATTATTTTATGCTCATTGGTCGATTTCACATAACGAATAGATCCGATAAATTTATAATCCAAGTTTTTATTAAACTTATAGCCTAAATCAGCTTGAATATTCAAATCCAAAACATCCAATTCATTCTTGTTGTTCTTGTACTCATTTATAACATTAAATGGAGCATGATTCATTCTAAAATACTCAAGATTACCATTTTCATCAAAAGGTGTAATGGTTCTACTCGTATTCATTGCATAGGAGAATGGATTAATATCAAATTCCCTTTTGTAGTTACCATGAACGACATCATTTGTACGATCAAAAGAACCTGGTGTTTCCTGTTCTCTAATTGATCCTTTGGTTTGAATTCCAATTGATAGTTTATCACTCAATTCGAAATCACCTCTCATGTTGATTGTATAACGATCAACTTGATCCGCAATGGTCCAACCGTCATCGTGTAACCAACTTGTGGAGACATAAAATTTAGATTTGTCTGACCCACCAGAAATAGATACTGAATGATTTTGCTGTAACGAATTTCGAAATAAGATATCAAACCAATCGGTATTGGCATATTCATATCTTCTTAAGAAATTGGCTCTCGCTTCAGGGGTATTTTCTAAAGCAAATTTTCCAGCTCCAGCATCATAGGTATTGATTGCATTATACATTTTGAAATAAATACCACCATCTTGAGATCTCGCCATATTGGCATGAGTCAACCATCCTTTTCTTTCCATGTCGGTAAACATCGACATCTGCTCTTGTGAGTTCATGATATCATATTGCCCATAATTAGGCTTCTGCTTTACAGTCATTTCAGATGTGATATTCACTGTGGTCTTTCCAGCATTACCTTTTTTTGTTGTAATCACAATGACACCATTCATTGCTCTTGCTCCATAAAGTGCTGTTGCAGAAGCATCCTTTAATATTGAAAAGGATTCAATATCATCTGCGTTAATTCCTGCAACAGAAGAACTAATTAATGTTGAAACATCACCTGATGATAATTCATCAGGTGAAATATCAACAACATCTTCTAATACAACACCATCTACTACCCACAAAGGTTTAGTATCTCCATAAATTGATGAAGCTCCACGAACTCTAATTTTTGGAGCGGCTCCAAAGGTTCCTGAAACATTCTGAACTGATACCCCAGCGACTTTCCCTTCGAGCATACGTCCAACATCAACAACCCCATCTACTTTTGCTTGATTTGCATCA
Source organism: Labilibaculum sp. (assembly GCA_032125735.1). Lineage (GTDB taxonomy): Bacteria > Bacteroidota > Bacteroidia > Bacteroidales > Marinifilaceae > Labilibaculum. The sequence continues at coordinate 2,434 of JAQBBZ010000076.1, read as the reverse complement.
ATCTTTGTGGCCGCTCCAGTAAATAAACGTCGATCAATTTTTTGATAACCATTACTTACAACAACTGTTACTTCATTAAGTTGCTCTGATGAAGTGCTTAATGTAATATTGAGTTGTGTTTGATTAGTAACTGTAATTTCCTGAGTGTCCATTCCAATAAATGAGAAAACCAAAATGGCCTTTGAAGCATCCGGCAATTGAATGTTGTATTTTCCATCAATATTTGTGGTAGTTCCAATACTGGTACCTTTAATAAAAATAGAAACACCTGGTAACCCGACACCTGTATTATCAGTTACAACACCGCCAACCTTTTTTTCCTCCACAACAGGTTTTGCTTCCTTTGCTGGAGTTGGTTTAGCTACTGGCTTAATAATAATGACCTCGTCTCTAATCTCATACGTAAGTCCGGTATTTTTTAAGCAATCCGTCAATATGGTTTGAACGCTTTTTGGGGAAGCGCTTATATTAACGTCATTCACACCTTTAATGTCATCAACATTGTAAAGAAATGTGTAATTGGTTTTCTCCTTAACTTTTGCGAAAACCTCAATTAAAGAACCCCCTGTCATTTCCAACTCCAGAATTTCTCCCTGAAGATTTGCTAAGGTCTGAAAACTAAAGACATTAACTACCAGAAACAAAAGCAAGAGTCTTTTTGCCAGAAATGATTTCCTTTTCTGCAGAAAAGACTTTTCCCGATTTTTTTTCATAATTTTGAATGTGATTTGGTTAGTACTACATTTCTCTTCAAAAAGAAATGTTTATTGACTTTGCCGGGGTTTGTGGCTGCAAATCCCGGCATTTTTTTATTTTCGATTTTCTTCGATCATAACACTACGATCTTTTATTGTAAATTTTACTTTTTCAGTTACTTCTATCATTTCAAGAATTGAATTTATGTCATCATAGCGGGCAACATCACCTGTATATTTTGATTGTTTGATAGAATTCGTTAAGAAAAACACATCCATATCGTACCATCGGGATAGTCTAATCATTATATCCTCAAGGCTCTGGTTCTCAAAAACAAAACGTCCGTCTTTCCAAGCTGTGTACAATCGGGTATCAACAATCTTCTTCGAAGTTTTACCATTCAATTTATTAAAACACAATTGATCATTCGGTAATAATTCCTGACTGGTTCCTCTGAAACCATCATTAACCTCAACCTTCCCTTCAACCAAAGTGGTGAAAATCTCATCCTGATCGTTATATGCATTAACATTAAAGGAAGTTCCCAAAACTTTCACCTCAGCAGTTGTAACATCAACAATAAAAGGATGCTCCACATCTCGGGCTACCTGAAAAAAGGCTTCTCCCTCCAAATGTACTTTTCGAACTCCTGTTCCAAACTGAGAAGGATATCTAAGTTTAGAATTTGAATTCAGCCAAATCTTTGTCCCATCCGACAGTGTTAGCTTATATTCACCGCCCTTTGGTATAATTATAGTATTGTAGATTAATTGATCAGCATTTGCCTTTTCCGCCCCTTTACTATTACTATAAAACAGTTCTTTTGAATTATTAGATATCTGTGTCCCCTTTTCTTCCAAATCCACCTTTTCGCTCAACTGATATTTCTCACCTCCGCTAAGAACCAGCAGGGCTTGTTTTTTACCAGGTAGGATCGATGCGGATTCGTTATTACCTGAATTTCCACTAATCGTATACAAAAAACCACCAACACTTATGGCAAAAACCAACACGGCAGCTATCTTCATTACTTGCTGCTTTATCTGCATTCGCCTTTCTCTCCTGACTTTAGTTTGAATTTGATTCCAAACATCCTTTTTATTTGCACTTTCAAGTTTTGCTTCTCGCTTGAAATACTGTTTCTCCGGATTTTGGGAAAGTTTATGAAAAAGCACAAGCCTATCTTCACTTGCGTATTTCCATTCTTCCAAAAATTGCTTTTCGTCTGCATTCAGCTTCCCCTCAAGCCTCTTCACGATCAAATCTGCAATTTTAAAACCAGATGGTAAATTATTCATATAGATTTTCTGTGTGTGTGATTAACAACTACTATAACAGGTAACATCAAAAAAAGGGTGACAAAAGTTTTAACTTTTATCCCCTTTTTATATTCTTTACTTATTTTCAAATTCTAAATGAGGTATAGCATCGAGAATAAATTCTTTAAATTCTCCTTTAAAAACTTACTAGCACGTTGCTTTTGTGTTTTAACTGTATTAATCGAGATATCCAAATCTTCTGCTATTTCAGCATTTTTCAATCCTTTCAAGCTTAATAGATAAATTAACCTGGCCGATTCAGGTAATTTCTGAACGGTTTCGGCAATTATCCTATTTACCTCTTCTTCAATCACATTATGAAGAAAATAATCATCATCGCATATATTTTTATCTACCTGTCCTTCGTAAGATTTACGGACCTTTTGATGTTCGATTTGATTTAAGCAGGAATTACGGAC
>JAQBBZ010000075.1:0-7816 GCA_032125735.1 Labilibaculum sp. | reverse complement strand
CCAGAGTAAAACCAGCATCAGGTATGTTTTCAACGGCAGATTTACCTGATCCTCGTTGATCCCAATAAATGACAGTATAATAATTCTCTAATTCGTTGTTAAATTTTCTATACATGGGAAGTTCGGGATTTCCAGGGCCTCCGTGTAATAAGAGCAAAACAGGATTGTTAATATTTTTTCCCCGGATAAGGATGAATTGCTTAACCCCACCAATTTTCACATACTCCATTCGGGCAACACTGTTTTCAATTGTTTTACCTTGCATGTCTCTAAATTCTGGAGTAGTACCTGGGCTTACTGTATATAAGAATATAAATATACCTGATACCAGTAATAACAATGCAATCCCAACAAATTTTGATATTATTTTCAATAGTTTCATATTCTAGCCTTATGTTCTGTTTTATTAAAAAAGTATATTTATCAACCCGTATAGCGGAGTAATGAACACTTAATATATTTAGCACACGAATCTAAGAAACAATAATTGCTTAACAAAAGATTTAATCAGTAATAAATACTGAAATTATTGCTAAAACTCTTATATCGATTATTAATTTGCAGGAGCCATTTTTGCACTTCGCTTCTAATGGCTAACAAATTATATATTGGCATCAAAGGTTTAGCAATTAGTCGATGTAAACTTGGGAAAGGAAACCGCTCAAGTCGATAAAAACCGTAAGTCAGAGAGCTCTCTAGTTAATATGTATTTCTCTACACGTCCAGATGAGGAAAAGTATACCCTAAAAATATCCAGGCAACACTCCGTATCATTTTGTCTTAATATTTTACCGGATTTAAAAAGCAAGATATATATCAGAGCTACTTGTTTTTTTCCTTATATTTGATTCTCAACAAATAATTACAAAATGAAAAAATATATTCGCATTGGTATTCTAATCACGGTGATTGTTGTCTCAATATTTTTTTGGTGGCGCTATTATTTTGTATTTGGTGAGGGCGTAAAAGCTGGAGAGATGAATTTTTTCGTAAAAAAAGGTTTTGTATTTAAAACTTATGAAGGACGTCTAATACAATCGGGCTTAAAAACAACAACAATAGGTGCAATTCAGAATAACGAATTTGACTTTAGCGTAACCAATGATAGTATTGCGGCCATTTTAGAGCGCTGTGGTGGTAAATCTATTGAACTAAGATACAATGAATACTTACATCCGATTGTTTGGAGAGGAATGAGTAAATATATTGTTTTTGAAATTATTGAAATCGACAATAAGCCACTTAAAGATCAATTACCCTCGAATTATAATTGACAGTTATCCTGAAGAACTTCATTTTATTCGTCTTTAACTTCTTTATAAAGCATAGAACCAATCAAGACCACTAAAAGAAATTCTAACAATCTCCAAGCTGTGCCAATTACTGTTAATCCTAATGGCATAAAGCCATAAGCTACAAGAGCAGCATTAGCTAAAAAATATGTAAAGAACCAAAAGATTTAATCCGTAATAAAACAAGAAGTTATTTCTAAAACTCTTACAGGTCTTCGATTCTTTCAAGATTTAGCAAGTAGTCAGCTTAAAAATGCCAACCCACTTTAAGCGATACTTCCCCTTGAAACTTTTTGGTTTTGTACTCTGTTGCGCCAGCCAACACCTTATCATTGTTCATTACATAATGCACGGCAGCCCATGGTTCTATGTAGAAATTTTTGTGCAGTTTTATTATATATCCACTTCCTGCTGTTGCCACATAATCTTTAAAATCATAAGTCTTGTTATCCATTTTCGAGCTGATCGTGTTGTCCCACATTTCTACTCCTGCTCCTAACCACCATCCTTCAAAGTTGTTGCTTCTAAAACAATCAAAAATTAAGGCTGTAGCTGTTGTTTTTAAATCTTTAAAATCATCATTGCCCATCAATTTATTGGGCATTTGAAATCCTGCAATTACACCACGAACCCGAAATTTCTTATAGCCGTACCACAATTGTGCCGAGTAACCAAAATTGCCTGTGGTTGCACTCATAATTGGAGGAAGTAAATCAATTGCAATCCCCACAGTTTGTTTGCTTGTTAGACTATCGGTTTTGCATGTAATACTTGGTTTGATAATTGAATCAAGGGCATTCGATTGAGCAGAAATTGCTATGGCTGCAAGCATCAGGAAACTGAAAAGAAATAATTGTTTTTTCATCTGTTTATAATTTTATGTTTTTACCATATGGAACTTACCATATAATCATTTCCCTGTGTGTAGAAAGCTTTATACATGGACGTTTCATATCCGAACATTTAAAAATTCAAGACACTTATAATGAATCTCTTGTGCTTAATTCAAGTTACAACAAGTTTCCATTATTTTCAAAGAAAAAAGGCTCATCCGTAAGGATAAGCCCAATGATACAATCTATTTTATATTTTATTGCAGATCAGCCCAATCGCCGTCAAAAAGGATTTTATCTAAAGATCTCCTCTCCCTTTTATTGGATTCTATTTCCCTGATATTTTCAGGCAATTGCTTCGGATCACCTAAATAACCAACAGCAATCATGGTCACAATATCAAAATCAGTAGGAATTTCGAACATCTCTCGAGCTTTTTCCACATTAAATCCAGCCATTTGATGCATGTACAGATTCATACTCATGGCCTGAACAGACATATTTCCAATGGCTAAACCTAAATCATGACGTGCATGATGATTCATTTTTTGATTCTGCGCAAACTTTGTTGAAACAAGCGTCATTATAATCATTGGAGCCGTTTTCACCCACATCTGATTAAATTCAACTAAACACGATAAAAGCTGATCGTATCTTTCCGTATACTCTTTTGTTGCGTAAATAAACCGCCACGGTTGTTCGTTAAAACAAGAAGCGGCGTAGGACGCGGCCTCAAATAACTTTTCAATTTTTTCGGTTACAATTTCTTTCTCAGAAAAAGCTCTTGGGCTCCACCGTTTGTCGATTAATTCATGAATTTTTGCGCTCATAGGGGGTGTTATTTACTGGGTATTAAAGTGTTCCTATCAACAAAACAGATACATTCAATTGCTTATTGATAAAAAGTTCAAGCGTTTTGAAGATACACATATTTTAACAAAAATTAAGGACTTGCTTGTATTTTATTGCATACCTTTGGCGCTAATCATTAATCAATGAATCACTTATTGAAAATATAAATGAGAGCAAGTGTATTTCTATTGATTCCTCTGTTACTATTTATGCTGTTGGTAGACATTTATACCTACCGCGGTGTAAAACCTCTGATTGCCAGATTTAAAAATGCTTTGGCAAGACAATCATTAAGCATCCTGTTTTGGGGCATTTCGGTTTTTATTTTTGCTGGATTTGCCCTGTTCATGTTCGGGATTAAATATGTGCAGCAATCTGAAGCCTATATCTATGTTGGATACCTGGTAGCTGGTTTTTCATTGTTCTACATTCCAAAGTTTGTATTTATAATTTTCGTTCTATTAAAGGATATACTAGGGGCGATTGCTAAAACCACGAAGTGGTTTCGAGAGAGAAAGAAAAAAAGTGTACCACAATTTAATTCAACGAAAAAAATGGAGAGATCCGAGTTTTTGTATCAAATGGGATTGATTTTAGCCGCCATACCATTTGCATCCATACTATATGGAGTAACCAAAGGAAAATTTAATTTCCGGGTAATGCGCGAGAAGATCAGTTTCGATCACCTTCCCAAATCTTTTAAAGGGCTAAAAATTGTTCAAATATCAGACATGCACTTAGGCAGTTTCAATAAAAACTTTGAAAAAATTGCCAAAGCAGTCGATCTTATTAATGAACAAGAACCCGACTTGATTCTATTCACAGGTGATTTGGTAAATAACTTTGCCGAAGAAACAAATGGATGGGCTCCTGTTTTAAGCAAAATGAAAGCTAAAATTGGAAAATATTCAATATTGGGAAATCACGATTACGGTGATTATTCCTATTGGAAATTACCCGAAGACAAAGCAAAAAACCTGCAGGCAATTAAAGATTTCCATAAAGAAGTGGGATTTAAGTTGCTGTTAAATGAATCGGAGACCATAACCATTAACGGTGAGGAAATTGCTTTGGTTGGTGTCGAGAATTGGGGCAAACCTCCTTTTCCTCAACATGGCGATTTAACCAAAGCAATCAACGGATCGGCCAATCTGCCTTTTAAAATTCTGATGAGTCACGACCCATCGCATTGGGACGCGCAGGTTCTGGATACAGATATCGCTCTTACCTTTTCAGGCCATACACATGGCATGCAGTTTGGACTCGAACGGGCAGGTATTAAATGGAGTCCGGTACAGTACAAATACCCTCGCTGGGGCGGATTGTATCAGCAAGCGGATCAATACCTTTATGTGAATCGTGGCTTTGGTTACATCGGATTTCCCGGCAGAATTGGTATGCCACCGGAAATTACCTTTGTGGAACTAAACTAATTGAACGCTGACTAAGGCGAACACATCTGATTTTAAACAGATTCTGAAATTATACATAAGGATGCGCACTTGCGTGTCCTTTTTTTTATTCCACACCTCATCCCCGGCCCTTCTCCTCAAGGAGCTAATCTTTAGACACAAATATCCGCTTTCCCAAGCAAGTGTTTGTTTGTAAATAGAAGCACCCCTCTGTTCTTCGAACATCTCCCCTTACAAATGGGAGAAAGACCTGCGGATTTGTTTTTTCTGATTGCAACTTTATCTCTCCCTTCCACACCTCATCCCCGGCCCTTCTCCTCAAGGAGAAGGGAGATTCCTCAAGCTGCAATATCACTCAATGCTGTTTTCTCCTCTCCTTCAGGAGAGGGATAGGGTGAGGTATTTTTCAATCCACACCTCATCCCCGGCCCTTCCTCCTGAAGAGCAACGAGAATATAGACACACGAAAAAAAACCCGATGACAATACATTTTAATTTTGTACATTTAATATCCTTAGTGCTTTGATATATTGACAGTTCTAAAAAAGCTTAGACTATACTGTCAAATTTATTGGATCATTACCATCAATTCTTACTAATTAACTAAACAGTTTTACGATGAACGAATTCAAAAAATTTATAGCCAAAGGAAATGTACTTGAAATGGCTGTCGGTCTGATTATGGCTCTTTACTTTGGGGCCATTGTAAAATCATTGGTGAATGATATTATTATGCCTCCGGTAGGAATTCTGCTGGGCGGAGTCGATTTCTCCGATCTGAAAATTATTCTACAATCGGCAGTTATGGAATCGGTTCCTGGTGCCGGTGATGGGCTTGGCGAAGTTGCCATTGCTTACGGTTTGTTTATAAATGCAATTATTACCTTCCTGATTGTTGCTTTCGCTATTTTCATGCTTGTGAAATCATTCAATAAAATGAAAGAGAAACTGGAAAAGAAAGCAGAAGAAGCTCCGGCAGCACCTGCCGCTCCAAGTAAAGAGGAAGTACTGTTAACAGAAATACGCGATCTGCTAAAAAATAAATAAAACAGAAAGGACTCGAAAGAGTCCTTTTTTTTGATGTAGTGCTTTTAAAATCTTAGTCCTATTATCGGAGGTATACTACTCCAACAATCGGAGTACTACTACTCCAACAATCGGAGCACTACTACTCCAACGATCGGAGCACTACTACTCCAGGCATCGGAGCACTACTACTCCAACGATCGGAGTAATACCAGTCTTATTCTTAGAATAAGACTAAGCAGTAAAAACACCACAAAATAAGAGCCAATTGGTTAGAATTGGCTTTTATTACAATCAATAATAGTTTATTCGCTGCTGCCTATTTAAAATAACATCAGACAATTAACCAACAGGTAACAAGTCGATTAACAAGCGTCCCACTTTTATGTTTTTACTGTCTTTTAAGGCAACTCTCACCTCTACCTGAAAACTGCCTGCATTCAAAGTATCGGGTACAAAAAACAATAGTTCCGATGGTTTATTTTTCACCACATCACCTACTTTAGTGGCAGTACCATCACCGGCAATAAAAAAGATTCCTTGATTTTCATCCGCCTCATCGAATTTTAAAAGCGATCCTTTTATAGAAGCAATCTGACCGGGACTAAAAGTCTCGTTGATGGCTTTGGTTTTTAAATCGGCGAACTGTTGAACTACCGGCTGCGCCACAGATATTTCGACCTTACGCAATTCGATCGAATTAACCGCTTGGGCCAAACGACTGCCTGCATTCAGATTTAAACGAATGGCGTGACGCTTTTTGTCGAAACCATCGCTCTGGTTAACAAACACCCCCGAAATACTCGGATACACCTTAAACAACTCGGTATTTACATTGTTACCACTGGCTACGGCCTGCACCACAGCATAACTAAATTCTTCGATTACCGATAAGGCTTCGGCCTTGGTTACGGTAGAGCCCTTGCCAATCATCTGTTCTACAATTTGCTGGGTAGTAACCGTTTCGTTATCGGTTACCATGCCCATGTAATCATCAGGATCATCAGTTAAATAATTAGGAATTAATCCATATCTTAATGCCATAATTTGAAAAAATTATATAAAAGGAACAGGGCCTATTGGCTGCATTTCAGACCCGCTAAAGTTGAAGATGCTCGGCCAATGGGTTACCTGTTTTTTTTACTCCAATGTTTGCTGCAGGCTTCTCTTGCCAAAACTCCCCCTGCTTAACAAAAACAGAATGAATTTATTTAATTATTCCGACATATCAAAACTGCGACCGGTAAAACAGAGCTTTTCTTATGCTAAAAACAGCACATCTGCTTTAGCTGCTTATACTGTTTATCGGGCTTTGAGCGCAATTGTAAAAAATGTTAAATTTATTAGATTCACCCAAATACAAGGCAAGAGCTCCATCGCGAACAAACAGGCATTTATTCCTGACTAACAGATCAAAACTCACAACAAGTCAATTTTCCTCAACAAAACCAACCAAACAATCCAAGTTCACAACCTCCTACCCACAAAGCCTTTCTTTACTATTCATATTGATAACGAATAAGCGGGACTGCTTTCCTGTTTTTATTTTATGCTTACTTTTACCGGGCAACGGTGAAAAACAAATGGGATCTATACTCCCGTAAGTAAAACATCTCTTGCAAAAATAAAAAGCCCATTAGACGTAATTTTAATGAATAACAAGAAGGATAACAATAACTTACACAAGACAACAGATAAGTGATATAACATCAATATGATGTTATACATACGTTAGCACCAATTAAAAACCAACATTGTCTGCTAATTGACAGAAAAAGCGTAGTTAAAATCAAAAGTGGAAGTAGCAAAAAATGTATCTGACTTTAATTAAATTCATCAAATAAAAAACTTAGCAATGAAAAAAAACTCATTAATTCATGTCACTTTTATAGGATCACTTTTCTTTCCATTTATTGGCACTTTATTGAAAATGAAAGACTATTCAAGCCTATCAAACTCATTTTTAATATTAGGTATCGTTTTTATTTTATTTTTTCTAGTGCTTGCAGTTATTGAAATAAACAAATCTCAAAATTTGAACGAAAAACAAAAAATACTTTGGATAATCGGCTTACTTATATTTATAGGTATTAGTCCGTTAATCTATTATTTCATTGGTCGTAAAAGTATTTGACCGTTTGAATAACAGGTGCTAACAAAAGCTAAATTATCATGGGCGTTGATGAGCAGTTTGAAAGTTTAGTACAATTAAGAAACACCAGCAAGCCAATTAAACTTGGCTTGCTCAAAATATAAATAAGTAAATTTAATCGGCTTGCTTACTTGGCGCATTGATAAGATTACTCTTTGAAATCGCCCACGAAACTTAGCAATGAAAAAAAACTCATTAATTCATGTCACTTTTATAGGATCACTTTTCTTTCCATTTATTGGCACTTTA
>JAQBBZ010000074.1:0-2991 GCA_032125735.1 Labilibaculum sp. | reverse complement strand
CTTTCTGCTGGGTCGAATCCTTTAATATCTGCCTCGATTTTATAAATATCTGACATTTGTTCCAAAACAGTGTAAAATGTAATCAACTATTGACCCACTTAGAGCAAAAAATGTAATCAAAATTGACCCACCTAAATTAAGTAATATACCTCTACATTAATTAATATTTTTGTAGGAGTTTGTAGGAGGATGTTTATAGTGGAATCAATAGCAAAAATACGCAGGATGTATCATGTCAATGGTAAAGGAATTAGAGAAATTTCTAGACAGCTTAATATATCAAAGAATACAGTTAAAAAAGTTATTCGTAGCAACGAAACTAAATTTGAATTAGTAAAGTATACTAAAAACAAACCAGTTCTTGGTAAGCATCTTGAGATACTAAATCAGTTATTAACAGACAATACAAAAGAACCAGTTAGACGCAGAATGACTGCAAGGAAGTTATACCAGGAGCTTCAGACATTAGGTTACCTAGGTAGTTATGAATCTGTAAATTTAATTGTTAGAGCCTTCCGTAGAAAGCATGAGTCAAAAGGTAAATCAGTGTTTATCCCATTAAATTTTGAACCAGGTCAAGCGTTTCAATTTGACTGGGGGGAGGAAGAAATATGTTTAAACGGAGAAATTACTCGAGTTAAGGCGGCAAGGATTAAGTTATGTTATAGCCGTCATTCTTTAGTTGTGGTTTATCCTAATGAGCAGCTTGAAATGGTTATGGCCGCCCATGAAGAAGCTTTTAAGTTTTTTGAAGGATGTTGTAAGAATGGTATTTACGATAATATGAAGACCGCCGTCAAAAAGATACTTATCGGTAAAGATCGTATTTTCAACGAGAAGTTTGCTCAAATGGCATCTCACTATTTATTTGAGCCTGTTGCCTGCACCCCAGCATCTGGTTGGGAAAAGGGGAGAGTTGAAAAGCAGGTAGGAGATAATAGGCGTAATTTCTTTACCCCCATACTCAAAGTAGAGAGTTATGATGAAATCAACTCTCTACTCAGAGAAATGTCTCTCAATTGGTCTAAAAATAGGCAACATCCTGATTTTAAAGAACGTACAATTTTTGAAGTATACGAGGAAGAAAAATCTTATTTAATTCCGTATAGCAGTGAATTTACAGCCTATAGAGTGCATCCAACCCTAGTATCACCGTTAAGTATGATAAATTATGATACAAATATGTATAGTGTTGAGTGTGCGTATGTTGGTCTTGCAGTACAAATTAAATCTCATGCTTGGAGTATAATAATTTTACATGAAGGTAAGATTATTGGGCATCATATACGTTGTTTTTTACGCTACCAAAAAATTTATAATCCATGGCATTATGTACCGGCATTAGAGCGTAAACCTGGAGCTCTGCGTAATGGAGCTCCATTTAAAGACTTGATGAACTTATTACCGCCTGTCTTTACTATCATACGCAATAGACTGGAACATTATAAAGATAGTGACAAACAGTTTGTAGCTATCTTAGTACTTGTTAATAAGCATGGATTAGAGAAAGTAACTAATGCTTGTAATCAAGCCATTATTACTGGTGGTAGCAGTGCTAAATTAGTTGAACAATATTTACAACCTATAGCTCAGATAGTTAGCCAAGAAAATGAATTTATACAATTGCAAAATCCACCAGATGAAGATTGTAGTATTTATAGTAAATTATATTTACGTGGGGAAAAGATATGAAAGATTTAGTACCACTACTAGATAAACTTGGTTTAACTGGTATGAAGACACATCTGCCTGAGATAATGAATTTAACTGATTCACAAGCCAGTGATAATATCTATATGATATTAAAAAAACTTCTTGAAGTAGAGTGTGAATTTAAAAAATCACGTTCTTTAAATTATCGATTACGTATAGCAAAGTTACCGACTATAAAGCTATTATCAGAGACTTCGCAAGCGAAGCTAATTGAGAATATAGAGATCAATGAAGTAATTGATAATAATCAGAATATAATGCTAATTGGAGGGGCTGGTAGCGCAAAAACTCATTTAGCAATCGGTTTAGCATTTGTTGCTCTTGAAAAGAATTATCGAGTAAGGTTTTACACTTTAAATGAGCTAGCTAGCCAATTGCTTAGTGTTAGAGCTCATAACTATGAGGTTAGGTTTATGGAATCAATCAAGAGGTTTGATCTTATTATAGTTGATGAATTAGGCTATGTGCCAATTAAACCCGAATCTGGACCTTTGTTATTTGAACTATTTGCTAAGTTGTATGAACAGTCTTCAATCATCATAACAACACATTTAAGGTTTGAAGAATGGGGAGAGATATTCGGTAATGCTAAAGCAACAAAAGCTATTATCGATAGGCTTACCCATCATTGTAAAATAATTGAGACTGGCAATAAAAGTTTTAGAGGAGGTGATAATGTAATCGAAGAAAAAATATAATGAAGTAATTGTGAAGCAAAAAAATACACATAATGATATTATAAATTTGATCATAAATTGATTAAAATAAAACTAAAAAGTGATGTATTTTATCTAGCTTTTTATTGGTCTTAGGTGGGTCAATAGTTGATTACAATAGTGGGTCAATAGTTGATTACATTTTACAATTATACTCCGGCCAATTAGTAACTTTGAATTTAGAATTTTTGCGTGATTCACTAAACGGTTTTTTCTTTGGTGATCGCATATGTTATTTGAGTCAATTAATTTGACTAGAAGAATAACATTTTACTAGATTTTGTCATCGGTCTATTATTCATGCAACAAAGCCAGGCTTTTTTCGCTTCAGATTCCAATAATAATGGTATACCTTCAACTATTGGATAGATAAGACCAGCCTTTTTGCTTAACAACACACTATTCTCGCGATCATATTCAAGAGCCTCACCAGATACTGGGCAAGTTAATAATGCCAGAAAATCAGCAGATAATTCCATAATATTGATAAAGGTTATTTAAAATAAATAAAGATAATATAGAAAATTAACCTAAATGTTTAGCGCTTCCCCAAGGAAGGACT
>JAQBBZ010000073.1:0-7036 GCA_032125735.1 Labilibaculum sp. | reverse complement strand
ACAAATCCACAGTTTGCACGATTTTAGCCTGGCCAATCATGTGGATATTATTACTTATACCGCTGATAGTATCATTAGCGAAACTACTTCGAAATATATCGACATAGAAGTGCAGCTTACGCAGATGAAATTTAAGAAGGTGGATTGCTTTAAGGCAGCTGTTACCGAATCGGCCGTAAAATGTATTCTCTTGCAAGATCCTGATTATCTGAAAACTATTGAAACAAAGTTGAAGCAGGAAAAACCAAATAAGAGTGTTTCCATTTCGAAACCTTTCTTTTTGGAAGTAATGTCGAAAGGAATTGATAAAGCCGCAAGTATTGCTCGTTTGGCTGAGAAGTTAGGAATCCTTCAAGAGGAAATTATTGCTGTAGGCAATGCAGGTAACGATTTAACAATGGTGGAATATGCCGGCTTGGGCGTTTGGGTAGATAATGTAACACCAGAGCTTCGAGGCTGTGCCGATGTTATTGTTGCTTCGAATAACAACCATGGTGTTGCCGAAGTGGTTGAGAAATACATTCTGAACTAGAATTTTTTGAGGCTCCGACTCGAAGTCGGATTCTCAATAAACTACTTGTTGGAAATTAAATAGGAGTTAAAACATTTTACGGTAGCAGCGTTTTCGTTTGTGCTGAATATGATCGAATGATTTCCATAGTTGAATGGCAACATGATTGTTTTCGAGCATTCCCGTTGTTTCTGCAAATCGAAGTCCATCGGCATTGGATGTTTTTAATAATTCATGCATCAAAATCGAAACATAACCTAGTTTCTGACAATCGTAATCGATACCCGTAAGCATTAAGTCCATTTCAGTAGGGTGCTCAAGTGCTTTTTTCAAGTGCCACCATCCAAAAGGGAAAAGCTTGCCCTTTGCTTTTTGTAGTGCTTTCGATAAGGAAGGCAAGGCAATAATGAATCCAACCAATTTATCTTCTTTGTCAAGAATGATTTTCACGTATCGGGGATTCAGGATTGGGAAATATTTTGAAATGTAAAACCGGATTAGCTTTTCGGGCAGTTTTATACTGCCAAATAAATCACAGAATGCGTCGTTAAAAACCTTGAATATTTTTTCTTTGTAGGGTTCCAGTTCTTTTTTTGTTGTGAAGTTAACGGTTTGTAATGCATATCTTTTCTTGATTAATTCGGCTATTCTACCTGCTTTCTCAGGTGTTTCTTCAGGCAAGCTGATACGAAATTCCAACCAGTCAATTTCCTTTTCAAAAGCCAATTTTTCAAAATGATTTTCATAGTAGGCAAAATGATAATCAGAAGCCATGGAAGGAAGCCATTCGTGCCCTTCTATTAACAAACCGGCATGATCTAAGTTCGAAAATCCAAGCGGTCCATTCGCGCCAATCATCCCTTCACTTTTCAACCACTCTTCAGCTACCGAAAAAAGCTTTTCGGAAACTTCATAGCTGTCAACAAACTCCATACGGGTAATTCGTCCAATTTTTTCGCCTTGTTTTTCGATACACAAATTGTTTACAATGGCACCAATTCTGCCAACGGCCTTCCCATTTTCATAAGCCAACCAGAATTTAGCCTTGCAAAAGTCAAAGGCAGGATTCTTTTCGGGCATCAAGAGTTCCAGTTCTCCTGATTTAAAAGGAGGAACCCAAAATTCATTATTCTTATATAATCGAAAGGGTAGATTTACGAATGCTTTGCGCTGACTTTGATTTAGAACTTCTACAATTTGGATACTCATAAATGAAATGTTAGGCGTATTTACCATCAGAGATCGATACTCCTTTCTCTAATAAATTATTTGAAAGCCAAAAGTAAGGATTTATGACTAATGCAGACTAGAGATTCTTCAGTAAGCTTATATTTAGAATGGGTAAGGATAATACGGATGTTTGCCTATTAATCGGGAAGCGTGTAAATCAAATAATATTACGAATGGAATCTAGTAGCATTCAAAACATAATTTTACGTTAAGTTACTTGCTTCTTGAGTTTTAATAATTGAATAGCCTTTTTATGAGTTTTAGAACGATTCTAATTAGTCAAATTTGCAATCAGGCAAAGCTTAGGATGAAAACAAATAGTTAAACTTTGCGTAATAAATTAGGTATGCTAAAATCACTTGTTTACTATGGATAAAGAAAACTGTTGGGAAGTAATGAAATGTGGAAGGGAATTAAATGGTGTGAATGCTCCTAAGAAGGGGGTTTGCCCTGCAGCTCAATCAAGTGCTTTTGATGGTGTTAATATGGGAACAGGTGGAGGCCGTTTTTGCTGGGTAGTTGCAGGTACTTATTGTGAAGGTGATGCTGCAGGAAGTTATGCTCAAAAATTGGCAAATTGTATTAATTGTAAATTTTTGAAACAAGTAAGCTTAGAAGAGGGACGTGATTTTGTGTTATCTCCCAGAAAAATAAAAAAGAGTATGTAAAAGAGCTATCAGTGAAGAAACTTTTCTTCACTTTTTTCTTGTAAACAACCAGGCACCAATAATTGCAGTAAAAGGAGCAACCAGCACCAAGCCAAAACTACCTACCAATGTGTGCAAAATTTCACCCGAAACATAGTTTAGGTTTAGAATGTTAACCATTGGTGTTCCTTGGGCAATAAATACCATTAAAAGTGCTGAAAATCCACCAGAGTAGGCCAAAAGAAGTGTGGTAGTCATTGTTCCCACAACAGCTTTTCCAACTTCAAAACCTGAGTGTCGCAATTGTTTGGTGGTAATGCTTTTGTTTTGTTGATATACTTCAGATTGAGAAGCTGCAATATCCATGGCAATGTCCATCACTGCTCCCGATGAGGAGATGAAAATCCCGGCCAGAAAAATTTCAGTAAGGTTTAGGTAGGAATATCCAGAATAAAGTAAGGTTTCGGAGAATGGCTTAATGGCACCGTGAATATTGAATAGTTTACCAAAAAGGATGGCCATTACGCAAGTAATAGCAATACCACTCATGGCACCGAAAAAAGCAACCAGTCCTTTTTTATTTGTGCCTGCAACCAAAAAAATGATAACAGAGGTGAGCAATGCTACAATACCTAATGAGAGAGGTATCGGCGCAAAGCCTTTTAGTAAGCCAGGTAAGAGTAATTTCCAGATGGTAATTCCTGCAAACAGAAATGAAAGCATTGCTTTTACACCGGTCCAGCCAGCAAAAGAAATTAGGAAAAGAACGAATAAGCCGAGCAGAATGGCTTCTATGTTAATTCGATAATGATCAATTACATTGGCACTAATGATTTCAGATTTATCCTTGTTGAAATTAAGAACGGTAAGTGTTTTATCGCCAGTAAAGAAATATTTGTCGAATTCCATTCTTCCAATCAACTGATTATAGGCAGTCAATTCTTTCCCTTTAAATTTCCCGCTTAATATTCTAATTTGAACCGTTTGTGAGCCGGTTTTTAATATTCCGGTTTCTACAACAAGAGAATTATTCGTTTCCAAAACCAAAGCTTTCACACGTTCCGAATTAGGATAATTATTTTCAGAAAATCCGGTTGGAAGGTAGATAATAACAGTACTTAAAATCAAAAGTAAGGTTACCAATATTAGATCTGATTTTTGAGGAAGCTTGAATTTGAACATGGATACAAAGGTCTTAAAGATAAAAAGTGAAAGAGTATGGACATTTCTTGAAGAGTCGGAATGTTAAATACTTTTCGACTTTATGAAAAACGCCCAGCATTTCTACAGAGCGTTTCATTCTAAATTTTGATTCTTATTTGTTCTCTATCAGTTTCATTAAGTTCTTAGGGATGTCGGTATTGTCGAAAAAGCCTGTGAATAGATTTGCACCAATACCAATTGAACGAATCGGAATTGGTGAAGCGGTATGTGAATAGGATGTCCATCCAATACCAGCTTTGTGCGATAAAATATGACAAGCAGTTACCGTAAAAGGATCGTAACTTCCATAAAGTAAATAGAATTGGTCGTTCTTAGTCATTTTAGCATCGTAGGTCATGCTTTTTACAAAGGCATCTTTAAGTTGCTGATTTTCAAAAGGAGATAATTGTAATCCTTTCGAGGCATCGCCCAAGCCAAAATGTTCTTTTACCATTTCTAAAGCATCTGCAACGCTGTAATTATCAGCATGATCTTTTTTGTATGATGCTATTTTATTTGAAAATGCTTCGTAGGATATGTTTTGATATTGAAGTAGGCCAAAAGATGAATCGTAATGACTTCCAGCAAATCCCAACGCTAAACCTCCTGTTTCGTGATCGCCACAAACAAGAATTAATGTTTCTTTCGGATGTTTATTATAGAATTCAATTGCTTTGGTCACTGCATTATCAAATTGTATTACTTCTTTAATTACTGTAGCTGCATCGTTGGCATGACTGGCCCAGTCTATTTTTCCACCTTCAATCATCATGAAAAAACCTTTGGGATTGTCTAAAAGTGTGATTCCTTTTTCTGTGAAATCTGCCAATGAAATATCAGCACCCTTTTTCTGATCTATTGAATAGGGCAAAGCAGAACCACCAACTAATTTTGGAGCAATGGCAATAATTTTATCATCTCCTTTTTTTAGTTTTTCAAAATCAGGAACTGTATTTGTAAAAGAATATCCTCTTTGTTCTGCGATTTTCATTGAATTGGTTTCTTTTTCTTCAATATCTTCAGATGCTCCCATTCCAAAATTCGACATCGAATTTGCCTCTGCTGCTTTTCCATCTCCTTCGGGATGATTGAAACCACCACCACCAAAATAATTGAATCCGCTTTTGCTTAAATCCAGACTGATTTTATAATACATATTACGTATAGGCTGGTGTGCATAAAAAGTGGCAGGTGTTGCATGATCGATGGATACCGAGGATACAATTCCTACTTTATAACCTTTTTCTTTCGCCATTTCGGCAATAGTTTTTAAGGGGGTTAATCGTTCCGCATCCATCGAAATGGTGTTTACAGTAGTTTTTTGTCCCGTAGCCAATGCTGTTCCAGCAGCAGCGGAGTCGGTTATGAAACGATCCAGTGCATAGGTCGTATAAAATCCTTGATTAGGAAGAGTGCTTAATTGCAATTTTTTAATTCCATTAAAACCTTCTAAAGCTCCCAAATAGGCTTCTGCAGCGTTTGCTTGCGACAAACCCATTCCATCCCCAATAAAAAAGAAAATGTATTTAGGTGCTTTGCCTCTGTATGTTCCTTTTTCGCTAATTTGAGCAATGCTGTTACAAGAAATCAGGAGCAATGCAATTGCAAGTATTTGTCTTAGCTTTATCTTATTATATAACATTTTATATTTGTTTGAATTTCAACAAATCTACCAATTAATTATTATCTGTAATAAATTTAAATAGTTAATTTGATGTTAATTGTATGACTGCTATTTCTAACTATTTTTGAGACTTTCTAAGTTTTTTGAATTAAATATGTTTTTACCTTCTGAAGTATAAAGAAAATCAACATATTCTTTAAAATAGATATTCACTTTGTCGCGAACTACCTTCATGGTAGAGTTCAGCAGTTTATTTTCTTCGGTAAAAGCTTCAGGTAAAATACCTATTGCAGTTGGTAACCATCTGTTAGGAAACAAGTCTTCGTGTTTTCCTCCCGGACGATACTGGTTTAACTCCTTCTGTATGAGTTTTAATGCCGCCATTTGTCCTTCTTCTGATTCTAAAGTAAGATGAAGAGGTTTTAATTGAGAAAGAATAGCTCCTTTGTTGGGAACAATAAGAGCAATGGTATAAGGATCCTGGTTGTTATGTAGAATGCATTGATCCAGTAATGGAGATTGATCTACAAATGCTTCCTCAATTCCTTCCGGACTAAATTTTTCACCATCGCTGGCAATTAAAAGAGATTTGAATCGACCCAAAACATAAAGGAATCCATCCTGATCCATATATCCCATATCTCCGGTATACAACCAACCATCGCGAAGAGTCTCAGCAGATGCTTTCTCATTTTTCCAGTAGCCTTTCATCACATTGCCACCTTTTATTACAATTTCGCCTTTTTCTCCCATAGGAACCGAGTTGCCATTGTTGTCGCAGATTTTTAAATTCATATCCCGAACAATGAATCCTGAAGATCCTAATTTATGCTTGTGATGTGCATTGGAAGAGATAATTGGTGAGGCTTCTGATAATCCATATCCTTGATACATGGGGATCCCAATTGCATAAAAGAAGCGTTGCAATTCAAAGTCTAGAAGAGCTCCTCCACCAACAAAGAATTTTAAGTTTCCTCCAAAATTCTCTCTTACTTTTGAGAACAATATTTTGTCGTAGAATAGATATAATGGCTTCAGGAACATGCGAGAACCTTTACCTTTGTCCCAACCAGAACCATTATATTTGTAGGCCACTTCGAGCGCTTTATTAAAAAGTTTTTCCACTTTAGGACCTTTTGTCTTTATGCCATTTTCAATGTTCTTTTTAAAGTTTTTAGCCAGAGCTGGAACACTCAGTATAATGTCAGGTTTAATTTCTTTGATATTATTCGGAATATTTTTTAATGCTTCCATTGATGATTTTCCTTGCTGAACGGATGCAATTGAAGCACCTTTTAGCATGAAGCTGTAAATGCCAGCAGTGTGTGCAAATGAATGATCCCAAGGAAGAATCAGTAAAGTTTTAAAACTGGAGGGGATCTTCATTAGGCTCGAAGCCTGATAAACATTACTTGTGTAGTTATTATGCGTAAGAATAATTCCTTTCGGATCAGCTGTCGTTCCTGAAGTGTAGGAGATATTAGCATCATCGTCAGCTCCAATATTTTTTTGAATTTCTTTTAGTTCAGAACGACCGTTTTCAGATAAGTCTTTTCCAAGTTTTAATAGTTGAGAAAGTGAAATTTCATTCTCCTGAAGATCTATGTTTTCATCCAAAACAATTATGGTTTCAATACTTTCTAATTGATCCTTAATTAATCTGATTTTTTCGAGATGATTTTTCGAAACCACAACAATACGGGCTTCCGAATGATTCAATCGAAATTTAAGTTCGTTTTGAGCATCCAACTTTACGGATAAAGGAACATTTACGGCACCAGCAAATAAAACCCCAAGTTCCGAAAGTACCCAGGCGTTTCT
>JAQBBZ010000072.1:0-30236 GCA_032125735.1 Labilibaculum sp. | reverse complement strand
ACACCTAACATAGCATTAGCACCTAAGTTAGATTTAGTTTTAGTACCATCAAGTGCGATCATCATTTTATCGATACCAACCTGATCAGTAGCATCCATACCAACTAAAGCCTTAGCAATAACGTTATTTACGTTATCCACTGCCTTTAAGACACCTTTACCTAGGTAACGTGACTTATCTCCATCACGTAATTCTAAAGCTTCGTTCTCACCAGTAGAAGCTCCAGAAGGAACACCGGCACGACCCATAAAACCACTAGCAAGAGTTACTTCAACTTCGATAGTAGGATTTCCTCGTGAATCAAGAATTTCACGACCATGAATGTTTACAATTTCTGACATAACTAAATGTATTATTGTTATTTATATTAGATTACAATCTAAATTTAAACTCTAAAGACCATCAATTTAAGTAATATTTCTCAATAACATCTACTCAAACTAAATGTTCTAATCACGCAAACGTTAGAAAAATCTTTAGGGCACAAAAAAGGGATAAAGTTAAACTTTATCCCTTTTATATATTTAAAGGAAGATTATTTTTCTTCCTCTTCAGTTGCTTCCGTTGCAGCCTCAGGTGTTTTTACTTCTAACACCTCAGTTGCAGCTTCTTCTGTAGCTTTAGAACCACCACGTTTTCTACGAGTTGATTTTTTAACTTCAGCTTTCTTTTCAGTCAAGTAAGTCTCATTAAAATCAACCAATTCAACCATACACATCTCTGCGTTATCACCTAAACGGTTACCAGTTTTTAAAATTCTGGTATAACCACCGTTACGGTTAATGATTTTTGGTGAAATTTCTCTAAACAACTCAGTAACCGCTTCTTTTTGCTTCAAATAACCAAAAACAATACGTCTTGAGTGAGTAGAATCAACTTTACTTTTTGAAATTAGAGGCTCAACATACATTTTTAAAGCTTTCGCCTTAGCTGTAGTAGTCGAGATTCTTTTATGCAAAATCAAGGAAGAAGCCATATTTGCAAGCATAGACTTTCTATGAGCTGTTTTTCTTCCTAAATGATTAAATTTCTTTCTATGTCTCATTTTCCCTTATTCCTTATCTAATTTATACTTAGAAATATCCATACCGAAAGTAAGATTCAAGGAGACCAATAGATCATCCAGCTCGGTTAAGGATTTCTTACCAAAGTTTCTAAATTTCAAAAGGTCATTCCTGTTGAACTGTACTAAATCACCTAAAGTGTCAACATCAGCAGCTTTCAAACAATTCAAAGCACGAACTGAAAGATCCATATCTACCAGTTTAGTTTTCAATAGTTGACGCATATGCAAAACTTCTTCATCAAACTCTTCGTTTGCAAATTTCTCATCAGAGTCAAGAGTGATCTTTTCATCTGAGAATAGCATAAAGTGATAAATAAGAATTTTTGCAGCTTCTTTTAAAGCATCTTTTGGGTGAATCGAACCATCTGTAGTAATATCAAAAACCAATTTTTCATAGTCAGTTTTTTGCTCTACACGATAATTCTCAACAGCATACTTAACATTCTTGATTGGTGTAAAGATTGAATCGATCGCAATCACTCCAAACTCTGCATCAACAGGTCTGTTTTCAACAGAAGGTACGTAACCACGACCTTTGTTAATAGCTAAATCCATTTGCAACTTGGCAGAGCTATCCATCTTGCAAATTACAAGCTCCGGATTCAACACTTCGAAACCTGTTAGAAACTTGTTAATATCGCCCGCTGTAAAAGTTTCCTGATCAGAGATGGTTAGTGTTACCAACTCACTGTCAACTTCTTCAACTTTTTGTTTAAACCGAACTTGCTTCAGGCTCAGGATCATCTCAGTAACATCTTCGATTACTCCTGGTATAGTAGAAAATTCATGATCAACACCCTGTATTTTGATAGTCGTAATCGCAAATCCCTCTAAGGAAGAAAGTAATATTCTTCTCAAGGCATTACCAATTGTTATACCATATCCAGGCTCTAATGGACGAAATTCGAATTTACCGAATTTATTGTCTGCGTCGAGCATGATAACTTTGTCCGGTTTCTGGAAAGCTAAAATTGCCATAAATTACTGATTAACTATTTATTACTTAGAATACAATTCAACGATTAACTGTTCCTTGATGTTTTCAGGAATTTCCGTTCTTTCTGGTGTATTAAGGAACTTACCACTAAGAGAGGCTTGATCCCATTCCAACCAAGATGATTGGTTATATCTAGCAGTAGATAAAGAATCCGCAATAACTTCTAAAGATTTCGATTTTTCACGAATTCCAATGATATCCCCAGCTTTTACTGAAAATGAAGGAATGTTACAAACTTCACCGTTAACAGTTACGTGTTTATGGCTAACCAACTGACGAGCAGCTGATCTTGTTGGAGCTACACCTAATCTGAAAACAACATTGTCTAAACGACATTCTAAAAGTTGTAATAAAACTTCACCAGTAATACCTTTACTTCTCTCGGCCTTTTCAAATAAGTTTGAGAATTGCTTCTCCAATACACCGTAAGTGTATTTTGCTTTTTGTTTTTCTTTTAGCTGAACACCATATTCAGACATTTTTTTTCTTTTACGGCTGTTACCGTGCTGCCCAGGAGGGTAGTTTTTCTTTTCAAATGCCTTATCAGGTCCAAAAATTGCTTCACCAAATTTACGAGCAATTCTACTCTTTGGTCCAATATATCTAGCCATTACTTCTTAAATTTAAATTTTTCTAACAATAGAAACTTTGCCATAAGTTTTGAATTATAAAAGTGCCGCGTTTTCAGAGAGGATATCAATTAAAACTAATTCAAAATCTTAAGCATTTTTTATTAAACTCTACGTCTCTTAGGAGGACGACATCCGTTGTGAGGTAGTGGTGTAACATCTACGATTTCCGCAATGTCGATTCCACATGAATTGATCGCACGTATAGCCGATTCACGACCATTCCCTGGACCTTTTACAAATACTTTCACTTTTCTTAACCCTAAATCATGAGCAACTTTTCCGCAGTCGGTTGCAGCTTGCTGGGCAGCATAAGGAGTGTTCTTTTTAGAACCTCTGAAACCCATTTTACCTGCCGAAGACCAAGAAATAACTTGTCCAGTGCTATTGGTTAAGGAAATGATAATATTGTTAAAAGATGAATGGATATGCGCCTGTCCAACAGGTTCAATTTTTACTATCCTCTTTTTAACTGATACTGACTTTTTTGCCATAACTTAACAATTATTTAGTTGCTTTCTTTTTGTTTGCAACTGTTTTTCTCTTACCTTTTCTAGTACGTGAGTTGTTTTTGGTTCTTTGACCACGTACTGGTAAACCAATACGGTGACGAATACCACGGTAACAACCAATATCCATCAAACGCTTAATATTCAGTTGATTTAAAGAACGCAATTCACCCTCAACCTTCAAATTAGCATTAATAGCTTGACGTATACGACCAGACTCTTCATCAGTCCAATCTTTTACTTGCTTATCGTAAGAAATTTCCGCTTCGTCCAAAATTTTACGAGCAGCACTTCTACCGATACCGTAGATATAAGTCAAGCTAATTATCCCTCTTTTATTTTGAGGCAAATCAACTCCAACAATTCTAGCCATAAATTAAAATATTTATCTATTACAAAGTTTACTATATTATCCTTGACGTTGCTTGTACTTAGGATTTTTCTTATTAATCACATACAAACGTCCTTTTCTTCTAACGATCTTACAATCATCAGAACGTTTCTTTACAGATGCTCTTATCTTCATTATTATTGAATTTAATTTTTGTATCTAAAAGTAATGCGCCCTTTAGTAAGATCATAAGGTGACATTTCTACCTTTACCTTATCACCAGGCAAGATCTTAATGTAGTGCATTCTCATCTTACCAGAAATATGAGCTGTAATAACATGTCCATTTTCAAGTTCTACACGAAACATCGCATTAGATAATGCTTCGGTAATTGTACCATCTTGTTCTATTGAAGGCTGTTTAGCCATAAGCTCATTAAATTTTATTAGTTTATATCTTCAATAAATTCAAAACTGGATAAGATCTGAGCCTTTCCCTTTCGAACTACCACAGTATGTTCAAAATGTGCTGAGGGTTTTCCATCAGCAGTAACAATTGCCCATCCATTACTAGCTTGGTAAATATCTCTTTTCCCAAGATTAAACATTGGTTCAATTGCCAAAACCAGTCCTTCTCTCAATTTCAATCCACGTCCTTTTTTACCATAATTCGGAACTTGCGGATCTTCATGAAGATTTTTCCCAATTCCGTGTCCTACCATTTCTCGAACTACAGAAAACAAATTCTGCTCTGCATGCTTTTGGATGGCAAAACCTATATCGCCTAGATGATTACCTTCAATAGCTTGCTCTACGCCTTTGTAAAGAGCCTCTTTAGTAACCTTCAACAGTTGCCGAACATTAGGAGCTACAGAACCTACAGTAAAAGTATAAGCTGAATCGCCATAAAAACCATTCAACAAAACACCACAATCACAGGAAACAATATCTCCCTCTTTCAGCTCATAGCTAGATGGAATTCCATGAACAACCTCACTGTTTATAGAAACACATAAGGTATTCGGGAATCCATCGTAACCCAGAAACCCTGGTTTACCGCCATTGTCTCTTATGTACTCCTCTGCAATTTGATCTAATCTCAAAGTTGAAATTCCTGGAGCTATTTCTTTCGATATCAAACCTAAAGTTTTCGCTACAAGTAAGTTGCTCATACTAAGCAACTCAATCTCTTCCTCTGTTTTGTTAAAAATCATTGCAAAGAAAGCAAAAATATTTTAATAAGCAGCAGCTCCACCCGGAGTTTTACCTTTTATTCTACCAGACTTCATTAATCCATCGTAGTGACGCATCAAAAGATGACTCTCAATTTGCTGTAAAGTATCCAATACAACACCTACTAAAATCAATAAAGAAGTACCGCCAAAAAATTGTGCAAACTGGTTATTCACTCCACCTATCATTGCGAAAGCCGGCATAATAGCAACCAAACCTAAAAAGATAGATCCGGGTAAAGTTATGCGCGACATTACAGTATCTAAAAAGTCAATTGTTTTTTTACCAGGTTTGATTCCTGGTATAAATCCACCATTCTTTTTCATATCCTCAGCCATTTGCGTTGGATTTACTGTTATTGCAGTATAGAAATAAGTAAATAACACAATCATTACAAAGAATAGACCATTGTACCAAAATCCAGTAAAATCGGATAATGCTGCAGCCACCCCAGTTAACGCATCCGAACTAGCATAGTTAACAAACGCCATTGGTAAAAACATAATTGCTTGCGCAAAGATGATTGGCATTACACCAGCAGCATTCACTTTTAAAGGAATGTACTGGCGAACTCCACCATATTGTTTGTTTCCTACGATTCGTTTTGCATACTGTACAGGTATCTTCCGTGTTCCTTGAACCAACAAAATTGTTGCTGCAAAAACAAGGAATAAGATTACTATTTCTAATACAAGTAAAATTAAACCTCCTCCTTGACCTTCAATTTTTGAAACCAATTCCGCAAAGAACGAAAATGGTAATCTTGCAATAATACCGATCATAATGATGATAGAGATCCCATTACCGATTCCTTTATCGGTAATTTTTTCTCCTAACCACATAATAAACATCGATCCTGCTGCAAGAATCATCACAGAAGACACTGTAAATAATGCGCCTTTAAGAATAAAGGCTGTTTCAGGCAATTGTGAATGTAAGTTTAATAGATATCCAGGCGCTTGAAGTACAAGTATTATAACTGTTAAATACCTTGTTATCTGATTGATTTTTCGACGACCACTTTCCCCCTCCCGTTGCAATTTCTGAAAATAAGGAACCGCAATTCCCATTAACTGAATTACAATAGAAGCAGAAATATAAGGCATGATTCCCAACGCGAAGATTGATGCATTCGAGAATGCTCCTCCGGAAAACATATCTAATAATCCCAAAACTCCGTCTTGAGTTTGCGTTTTTAACGCGCCTAACTGTGCAGGGTCTACCCCTGGCAATACAACCATGGTACCTAAACGATACACTAATACAAGACCGAGTGTAGTTAAGATTCTAGATCTTAAATCTTCAATCTTCCAGATGTTCTTCAATGTTTCTATTAAACCTTTCATATCTAAACTTACAATTTAACAACTGTTCCTTCGACTGCCTCAATTGCTGCAATAGCCGATTTTGAGAATGCGTGAGCTTTAACTTCTAGCTTTGCAGTAATAATACCATGTCCTAAAATCTTAACATTGTCGTTCTTTGACACCAAACCTGCTGCTATCAAAACTTCTTTGTCGATTATAGTGATGCTATTTTTTTCTGCCAAGGCTTGTAAAACATCAACATTAATAGCTTTATATTCTTTTCTATTAATGTTTTTAAATCCAAACTTAGGAACTCTTCGTTGTAAAGGCATTTGACCACCTTCAAATCCAACTTTTTTAGAGTATCCAGATCTTGACTTTGCACCCTTATGTCCTCTGGTTGAGGTTCCTCCTCGTCCAGATCCTTGTCCGCGACCAATTCTTTTACAAGTCTTAGTTGATCCTTCTGCGGGTTTTAAGTTACTTAAGTCCATATCTATTTAATACTAAATATTAACAATAATTATTCTACAACGGAAACAAGGTGCTGAACTTTAGCCACCATACCTTTAATCTGAGGCGTAGCTTCATGTTCAACAGTTGCATTGATCTTATTTAATCCCAATGCTTCCAAGGTTTTCTTTTGGCGATCAGTGCTTCCAATTTTGCTCTTTACTTGAGTAATTTTAATCTTAGCCATTTCCTTATTTTAACCGTTAAACACTTTATCTAATGACACACCTCTGTGTTCAGCAACAGTATGAGCATCTCTTAATTCAGCTAATGCACCTATTGTAGCTTTTACAAGGTTATGTGGGTTTGATGAACCTTTTGATTTAGCAAGTACATCTGTAACCCCAACACTCTCCAATACAGCACGCATCGCACCACCAGCTTTCACTCCGGTACCATGAGAAGCAGGCTTAATGAAAACCTCTGCTCCACCAAATCTAAAATATTGTTCATGAGGAATAGTTCCTTTATAAACAGGTACTTTAATTAAATTTTTCTTAGCTGCATCAACACCTTTTGAGATAGCAGTAGTTACTTCGTTTGCTTTACCAAGTCCCCAACCAACTAATCCATTTTCATTTCCCACAACAACAATTGCAGAGAAACTGAAGGTTCTACCCCCCTTTGTTACTTTAGTAACACGATTAATAGCAACAAGCTTATCTTTAAGATCTGCCTCGCTAGTTTTAATGTTCTTATTATCTGCCATAATTATTAAAATTTAAGGCCACTATTACGAGCAGCGTCCGCTAAAGATTTAATTCTACCATGGTATAGATAACCATTTCTATCGAATACAATACTAGTAATACCGGCTGCAACTGCTTTTTCAGCGATTGCTTTACCTACTAGCTCAGCTTGTTCAAGCTTAGTTGTCTTCTTCTCAGAGATTTCTTTAATCAAAGAGGAAGCTGCAACTATAGTTTGTCCTGATAAATCATCAATAATTTGTACTGAAATCTGCTTGTTCGAGCGAAAAACTGACATTCTAGGTCTTTCAGCAGTTCCAGCAATTGACTTACGAATTCTTCTTTTAATTCTAAGTCTTCTATCTTGCTTAGTTAAAGCCATAATTTACTGTTTTAAGAAATTATTTACCCGCAGATTTACCAGCTTTTCTTCTAAGCTGTTCACCAACAAATTTAACACCTTTACCTTTATACGGCTCTGGTTTTCTGAATGCTCTGATTTTAGCTGCAACCTGTCCAACAAGTTGCTTATCGCAACTCTCTAATGTAATGATCGGGTTAGCACGCTTTTCAGTTACTGCAATTACTTTAACCTCTGGAGCAATTTCCAGGTGAATAAGGTGAGAATAACCTAGAGCTAATTCCAAAAGTTGACCATTTGAAGTAGCACGGAATCCCACACCTACAAGTTCTTGCTGTATTTTATAACCTTCAGAAACTCCAATTACCATGTTGTTCATCAACGAGCGATACAAACCATGCATGGCCTTATGTCTCTTTTGTTCTGATGGACGTTCCAATACAACTGTATTTTCTTCCACCGAAACCTTGATGTCAACATCAATTTGTTGTGTTAATTCACCTTTAGGGCCTTTAACCGTTACTGAATTATCTTTATTCACCGTTACGCTTACTCCTGCAGGCAAATTGATAGGTAATTTTCCAATTCGTGACATTTCTATCCTCCTTTATTAATAAACGTAACACAATATTTCGCCACCAACGTTTTTCTGACGAGCTTCCTTATCAGTCATTACTCCCTGAGAAGTAGAGAGAATCGCAATTCCCAACCCGTTTAGTACACGTGGTAATTCAGCTGCTCCACAATATTTTCTCAAACCAGGCTTACTTACCCTTTTAAGATTTTTAATTGCGGAAATTTTTGTCTCTGGATTGTACTTCAAAGCAATCTTAATAGTGCCTTGAATTCCATCATCAACAAACTTGTAATTAAGGATATAACCTTTATCCTTAAGAATTTTTGTCATTTCTTTTTTTACGTTAGAAGCAGGAATATCAACCACTTTGTGGTTCGCCATAATCCCATTTCTTAAACGTGTAAGAAAATCTGCTATTGGATCTGTCATTTTTAAAAAAATTTAAATTGATCCCGATTGCTCGGGACAATATTTAACAAAATTTGTTTTTACAAACTAATCTGATTACCAACTCGCTTTCCTCACACCTGGAATTAATCCTGAAGAAGCCATTTCACGGAAAGTGATACGACTAATACCGAATTGTCTCATGTATCCTTTAGGGCGACCTGTAAGTTTACATCTGTTATGTAATCTAACAGGTGACGAGTTTTTTGGCAAGCGACTAAGTCCGATGTAATCGCCTTCCTCTTTAAGTTTAGCTCTTTTTGCTGCGTATTTGTCAACAAGCTTCTGACGCTTAACTTCGCGAGCTTTCATTGATTCTTTAGCCATCGATTATTTTTTTAGATTTTTAAATGGTAACCCAAATTCCTTTAACAAAGCAAATGCTTCTTCATCGGTTTTTGCGGTTGTAACGAAGGTAATATTCATACCCATGATCTTGTTTATTTCATCCAAAACAATCTCAGGAAAAATGATTTGCTCTTCGATACCTAAAGTATAGTTTCCTCTACCGTCAAGTTTAGCGTTAATACCTTTAAAGTCACGAATACGTGGTAAAGCAACACGCACTAATTTCTCAAGAAATTCGTACATACGCTCACGACGTAAAGTAACAGTTGTACCAACAGGCATACCTTTACGAAGTTTGAAATTCGAAATATCTTTCGAAGAAAGAGTTTGAACTGCTTTCTGACCAGTGATCATAGTCATTTCGTTTACCGAAAATTCTAAGACCTTCTTATCAGCAATTGCCGCGCCAACACCTTGATTAATTACTATCTTCGTTAATTTAGGTGCTTGCATTACAGACTTGTAAGTAAATTCCTTCATTAAAGCTGGAATTACTTCTTCTGTATATTGTTTTTTAAGAGTCGGTATATAGCTCATTACTTAATTTCCTCCCCTGACTTTTTAGAGTATCTAACTAATTTATTGTCATCACCCATACGTCTACCAATACGGGTAGCTTTTCCGGTAGAAGCATCTTTCACATTCAAA
Organism: Labilibaculum sp.; assembly: GCA_032125735.1. Taxonomy (GTDB): domain Bacteria; phylum Bacteroidota; class Bacteroidia; order Bacteroidales; family Marinifilaceae; genus Labilibaculum. Next base: position 20,582 of record JAQBBZ010000072.1, on the reverse strand, counting down.
TTAGAGATGTGAATTCCAGCCTCTTTTTTAACAATACCGCCCTGAGGATTTTCAGCATTAGGTTTAGTATGCTTAGAAATCATATTAGCTCCTTCAACAATTGCTCGTTGCTTGTCTACTAATACTTCTAATACTTTACCTTCCATACCTTTAGATTCCCCTGAGTTTACAATAACGGTATCACCTTTTTTAATATGTAACTTTTTTCGCATTGTTCTAGGTTTTCAAAGATTATAAAACTTCTGGTGCCAGAGAAACGATCTTCATATCAGTATCGCGTAATTCTCTTGCAACAGGTCCAAAAATACGGGTTCCTCTCATTTCACCACTTGTATTCAATAATACACATGCGTTATCATCGAAGCGAATATAGGATCCGTCTGGTCTTCTAATCTCTTTTTTGGTGCGAACAATAACCGCTTTTGTTACTGTTCCTTTTTTCATATCGGAACCAGCTATAGCATTCTTTACGGTAACAACAATTTTGTCGCCAATTGAAGCATAACGCTTTTTAGTACCGCCCAACACACGGATACAAAGAACTTCTTTGGCTCCGCTGTTATCAGCAACTATTAGTCTACTTTCTGTTTGTATCATGTTTACTTAGCTCTTTCAATTATTTCAACTAATCTCCAACTCTTATTTTTACTAATAGGTCGGGTCTCCATGATTTTTACGGTATCACCTTCATTGCAGGTGTTTGCTTCGTCGTGAGCAGTGAATTTCTTCGACTTGTTCACAAACTTTCCGTAAATTGGGTGCTTCTCTTTGGTATGCACAACAACAGTTATGGATTTCTCCATTTTATTGCTCACCACAACCCCGATGCGTTCTTTTCTAAGATTTCTTTCCATCACTTTTTTACTTATCTGTTAATTGCCTTTGACGCAACTCAGTTACAAGTCTAGCAATGTTACGTCGGGTTACCTTGATTTGCAAAGGATTTTCCAAAGGTGAAATAGCGTGATTTAATTTGAATCGAGTTAATGTAGATCTTTCAAAATCTACCTTTTCTACTATTTCCGGTGTTGTTAACTCTTTAATTTCTGAATTCTTCATGATTAATCATTTGAATTTTCAACATAATCACGTCTTACGACAAATTTGGTAGTTACAGGTAATTTTTGAGCAGCTAAGCGTAAAGCTTCTTTTGCTATAGCGAAAGGTACTCCTTCACATTCGAATAACATTCTTCCTGGTGAAACAGGAGCAACGAATCCTTCTGGTGAACCTTTACCTTTACCCATACGAACCTCTGCAGGTTTCTTAGTGATTGGCTTGTCTGGAAAAATTCTGATCCAGATTTGACCTTGTCTTTGCATATATCGGGTCACTGCCACACGAGCAGCTTCAATTTGACGACCAGTGATCCACTTAGTTTCAAGTGATTTGATCCCAAAAGATCCAAATGCTAATTCAGTACCGCGACCGGCATTGCCTTTCATTCTTCCCTTTTGTTGTCTCCTAAATTTTGTCCTTTTTGGTTGTAACATCGTACTAATTCTTTAAAATTTAAAGACTACTTCTTTTTTCTTCTATTAAAACCACCTTTTGCTTTTGGAGTTCTTGAATCCTTCATTCCTGCGTTAGGGGTTAGGTCACGCTTACCGTAAACCTCACCTTTACAGATCCAAACTTTGATACCTAGTAAACCGTAAGTAGTTAATGCTTCGGCTAAACAATAATCGATATCAGCTCTTAAAGTGTGTAACGGGGTACGTCCCTCCTTAATCATTTCAGAACGAGCCATTTCAGCACCGTTTAAACGACCAGAGATTTGTATTTTAATACCCTCTGCACCCATTCTCATAGTAGAAGCAACAGCCATCTTAATTGCACGACGATAGGCGATACGACCTTCAATTTGACGTGCGATATTATTAGCAACGATTACTGCATCCATTTCTGGACGCTTAATTTCAAAGATGTTAATTTGTACTTCTTTGTCAGTAATCTTCTTTAACTCTTCTTTCAATTTATCAACCTCTTGACCACCTTTTCCAATAATAATACCTGGACGTGCAGTGTTAACAGTGATAGTAATTAATTTAAGAGTTCTTTCGATAATGATTTTAGAAATACTTGCTTTAGCTAAACGAGCATTCAGGTACTTTCTAATTTTAGTATCTTCAACAAGCTTATCGCCGTAGTTTTTTCCGCCAAACCAGTTAGAATCCCACCCTCTGGTGATTCCTAATCTATTTCCAATTGGATTTACTTTTTGTCCCATTCTAACTATTCTTTAGTACTATCGGCTATCGCTGTTTTGCTACCCAACAATATAGTTACATGATTTGATCTCTTCTTTATTCTATGCGCTCTTCCCTGAGGAGCAGGTCTTAGACGTTTAAGGATTCTCGCTGAATCTACGCTAATTTCTTTAACGTATAATGCGCTTTCCTCAATTCTTTGCCCTTCATTCTTAGCTTGCCAGTTGGCAATAGCAGAAAGCAATAGTTTTTCTACGCGGTTTGATGCCTCTTTCGGACTGAAACGAAGTACATCTAAAGCTCGGTTTACCTCCATACCTCTTACCATATCGGTAACAAGTCTCATTTTGCGAGGCGAAGTAGGAACATTTTTCAAGCTAGCAAATGCTTTGCTCTTGTTTTCCTCCTTTATTTGGTTTGCTTTTATTCTTTTTCTTGCACCCATTTTTACAAATTCAAAATGTTAATTAAAACCAATGACATGCTTATCGTTTTTTCTTGTCAGCATGTCCTCTAAAAGTACGAGTTGGCGCAAATTCACCCAACTTATGTCCTACCATGTTTTCAGTAACATAAACGGGAATAAATTTGTTTCCGTTGTGCACGGCAATCGTATGACCTACGAAATCCGGAGAGATCATTGAACGTCTTGACCAGGTTTTAACAACTGTTTTTTTCCCTGATTCGTTTTGTCCCAATACTCGTCTTTCCAGCTTGAAATCGATAAAAGGTCCTTTTTTTAATGAACGACTCATAACAATCTAATTATCAAATTATTTTTTCCTTCTTTCAACAATGTACTTATTAGAAGCATTCTTTTTAGCTCTAGTTTTGAAACCTTTCGCTAAAACACCTGTTCTAGAACGTGGATGTCCACCTGAAGATTTACCTTCACCACCACCCATTGGGTGATCTACTGGATTCATTACCACACCTCGAACTCTTGGTCTTCTACCTAACCAACGAGTACGACCAGCTTTACCACTTCTTTCCAACGCATGGTCGGCATTTGAAACAGTTCCGATGGTAGCCTTACAGGTTACAAGAATCATTCTAATTTCACTAGACGGTAATTTGATAGATGCATACTTGCCATCTCGTGCTACGAGTTGAGCATATGCACCAGCGCTACGAGCCATTACTGCACCTTGAGAGGGTCTTAATTCAATATTATGAATTATTGTTCCTAATGGGATATCTGATAATGGCATTGAATTTCCGATTTCAGGAGAAATTTTATCTCCAGAAAGTAAAGATTGTCCAACTTCCAATCCGTTAGGTGCGACGATGTAACGTTTCTCACCGTCAGCATACACTAGCAAAGCTATGCGTGCAGTACGGTTCGGATCGTACTCAATCGAAACCACGTTGGCAGGAACACCATCTTTGTCTCTTTTGAAATCAATAACTCGATATCTTCTTTTGTGACCACCACCTATATATCTCATTGTCATCTTACCGGTGTTATTTCTACCACCAGTTTTTTTCATTGGTCTTAACAATGATTTTTCAGGTTTGTCTGTAGTAACCAGATCAAAGGTATTAACAATCTTATGCCTTTGACCAGGTGTTACAGGTCTTAATTTACGTACAGCCATTTTCTAATTAAATATTGCTATAAAAATCTATTTTATCACCCTCAACTAAAGTCACGATTGCTTTCTTAAAAGAAGCTTTTCTTCCTTCAATTGCTCCCGCTTTTGTAAAACGACTCTTTTTCTTACCTTGATAATTCATGGTATTAACAGCCGCTACTTTAACGTTGTACATTGACTCAATCGCCTTTTTAATTTCGATCTTTTTTGCTTTACGATCCACAACAAATCCAAAGCAATTTAATTTCTCGCTTTGGGCTGTCATTTTCTCAGTAACGATCGGCTTGACTAAAATTTCCATCTTTTAAACTTAATTTAGTTTAAACATTTCATCGAGCCCTTTTAATGAGCTCTCTACAAATAACAAAGTTGAAGCTTTCATGATATCGTAAGTTGCAAGATCAGAAACACGTACAACTTCAACATTCTTCAAATTACGGGAAGACAAATATATGTTTTTATTGTCTTCTGTTAACACTAAAAGCACTTTTTTATCAGATACTTTCAAGTTATTTTGCAGTTCAATAAAACTTTTTGTCTTTACAGTTTCAAAATTGAAATCTTCCACCACTAACAATGTGTTATTCTGAGCTTTTAAACTTAAAGCTGAACGACGAGCTAATTGCTTCAATTTCTTATTTAATTTAAAACTATAGTTTCTAGGACGTGGACCGAAAATTCGTCCTCCGCCTCTAAATACACCAGATTTGATGCTACCAGCACGGGCTGTACCTGTACCTTTTTGCTTCTTAATCTTTCTAGTACTACCTGCAATCTCAGCTCTTTCTTTCGATTTGTGAGTTCCTTGACGTTGGTTAGCTAAATACTGCTTAACGTCTAAGTACATTGCATGTTCGTTTGGTTCAATTCCAAAAACTAAGTCATTCAACTCAATTTTTCTTCCTGTATCTTCTCCAGATGTATTTAAAATAGCTAATTCCATTACTTTTCAATAATTACGTATGAACCTTTAGACCCTGGAATAGATCCTTTAACTAACAATAAATTGTTCTCAGGAATTACCTTAAGAACCTGAAGGTTTTCAACCTTCACTGTGTCTCCGCCCATACGTCCGGCCATTCTCATGCCCTTAAATACTCGAGCTGGATACGATGCAGCACCAATAGAACCTGGAGCACGTAAACGGTTATGTTGACCGTGTGTTTGTCCTCCAACTCCGCCAAAACCATGACGTTTCACTACCCCTTGAAATCCTTTACCTTTAGATAAACCGGTAATGTCTACAAAAACAGACTCTCCGATAATATCAAGAGTAATTACATCTCCTAATTTGTACTCAGCATCGAAATCGCTGAATTCAACAAGTTTTTTCTTAGGGGTTGTATTTGCCTTCTTAAAGTGCCCATCTAGCGCCTTCGTTGTTCGCTTTTCTTTCTTTTCTTCGAAAGCCAACTGAAGTGCTTCGTAACCATCAGTCTCAATAGTTTTGATCTGGGTTACAACACATGGACCTGCCTCAATGACAGTGCATGGAATATGTTTTCCCTCGGCACTGTAAACGGAAGTCATTCCGATTTTTTTTCCAATTAATCCTGGCATTTTTCTTTATTTTTTAAAATAAATCTAACAGTTTATCAAACTTTGATCTCAACTTCTACTCCACTAGGCAACTCTAGTTTCATCAAAGCATCAATTGTACTTGCAGTAGAACTGTAAATATCAATTAAACGTTTGAATGAAGAAAGTTGAAACTGCTCTCTTGATTTCTTGTTCACGAAAGTTGAACGAAGAACAGTAAAAATTCTTTTGTGAGTTGGAAGTGGAATAGGACCACTTACTACTGCACCTGTAGCCTTAACTGTCTTAACGATTTTCTCAGCTGAGTTATCAACCAAGTTGTGATCGTAAGATTTCAGTTTAATTCTAATTTTTTGGCTCATATTATTTAATATTAACGATATAAACTATAGTAATTCTACTTTACCCTTGGCTTTCTCAACCACCTCTTTTGCAATACCTTTTGGCACCTCTGCAAAGTGATTAAATTCCATAGAAGAATTTGCTCGGCCAGAAGATAATGTTCTCAATACAGTAACGTATCCAAATTGCTCAGACAATGGCACCATAGCATTTACAACACGTGCTCCATGCTTAGTTTCCATTCCTTCAATCTGACCTCTACGCTTGTTTAAGTCACCAATGATATCACCCATGTATTCTTCAGGAGTAATAACTTCAATTTTCATGATAGGCTCAAGAAGAACTGGTTTCGCTTTAGCACAAGCTTCTCTGTAACCTTGCTTAGCGGCCAATTCAAACGAAAGTTGATCCGAATCAACAGGATGGAAAGATCCGTCAAGCAATTCAACTTTTAATGAATCAACAGAATAACCTGCCAATACACCATTTTTCATTGCCTCTTTAAAACCTTTCATTACCGACGGAACGAATTCCTTAGGGATATTACCCCCTTTAACCTTGTCTACAAACTGTAATCCTTCACCTACAAAATCGGCATCAACAGGAGACAAGTTGAAGATAATATCAGCAAATTTACCACGACCACCGGACTGTTTCTTAAATACCTGACGGTGATTAACAGTGCCTGTAATAGCTTCTTTATAAGCAACTTGAGGCGCACCTTGATTACACTCTACTTTAAATTCACGTCTCAAACGATCAACAATGATATCCAAGTGAAGCTCACCCATACCACTAATAACTGTTTGTCCTGAATCTTCATCAGTTTTCACATGGAAAGTTGGATCTTCTTCAGCTAATTTAGCCAATGCCATACCCATCTTATCAAGATCCTTCTGAGTTAAAGGCTCAATAGCAATACCGATTACTGGTTCTGGAAAATCCATCGATTCAAGCTCGATTTGAGTTTCTTTTTGACACAATGTATCACCAGTTCTAATATCTTTAAAACCAACACATGCACAAATATCACCAGCTTCAACACGATCGATAGCGTTTTGCTTGTTTGAGTGCATTTGATATAAACGTGAAATACGTTCTTTGTTACCTGTTCTAACATTATAAACGTAAGAACCTGCATCAATAGAACCTGAATATAAACGAGTAAAAGCCAAACGACCTACGAATGGGTCAGTAGCAATTTTAAATGCCAAAGCAGCCAAAGGCTCATCAACAGAAGGTTGTCTTGAAACCACTTCATCTGTTCCTGGAACTTTTCCCACAATAGCATCAACATCAAGCGGTGATGGCAAGTATGTAATTACTGCATCCAACAAACGTTGAACACCTTTGTTTTTAAACGCAGAACCACATAACATTGGAACAATATCCATTGCTACAGTAGCTTTACGAATTACGGCTATAAGTTCCTCTTCTGAAATTGATTCCGGCGCTTCAAAGAAACGCTCCATAAGATCCTCATCATGTATTGCTACAGCTTCGACAAGTTTTTCTCTCCACTCATTAGCCTCTTCAACTAAATAATCAGGAATAGCCTCAAGGGTATAATTGGTTCCATTCTCATCATCGTACCAAATAACAGCTTTCATTGTGATCAAATCAACCACACCTCTAAAGCTCTCTTCAGATCCAATAGGAATTTGAACAGGAATTGGATTAGCTCCTAATTTCTCTCTCACCTCACGAACAGCTTTGTAAAAATCAGCACCTGAACGGTCCATTTTATTTACAAAACCCATACGTGGTACTTTATATTTATCAGCTTGTCTCCAAACTGTTTCTGATTGTGCCTCAACACCACCAACTGCACAGAAACATGCAACAGCTCCATCCAAAACACGTAATGAACGCTCCACCTCTACGGTAAAGTCAACGTGACCTGGAGTATCAATAATATTCACTTGATACTTTTCGCTATTGTAATCCCAAAAACAGGTAGTTGCAGCAGAGGTAATTGTAATACCTCTTTCTTGCTCTTGCTCCATCCAGTCCATTGTAGCTGCTCCATCGTGTACCTCACCAATTTTGTGAGAAACACCGGTGTAAAACAAAATACGCTCAGTGGTAGTTGTTTTTCCGGCATCGATGTGAGCCATGATACCAATATTCCTGGTGAATTTCAAATCTCTTTTTGCCATTTCTTTAAGAATCGCTTAACAATGATTAAAATCTAAAGTGAGCAAAAGCACGGTTAGCTTCAGCCATTCTATGTGTATCTTCTTTCTTCTTGTAAGCTCCACCCTCTTCGTTATAACCACCAAGAATTTCTGCAGACAATTTCTCCGCCATAGATTTACCAGATCTTTTACGTGCAAAAGTTATCATACTCTTAATAGCGATTGATACTTTCCTTTCAGGACGAATCTCCGTAGGAACTTGGAAGGTTGCTCCACCTACGCGTCGGCTCTTAACCTCAACTGCTGGAGTAATGTTCTCTAAAGCTTTTTTCCAAATCTCAAGAGGAGACTTCTCTAGCTTTTCTGTTTTTGTTTTAACGATTTCTAAAGCATCATAAAATACTTTAAAAGAAAGATTTTTCTTTCCATCAACCATTAAGTCATTTACGAATCTTGTTACCAGAACATCATTAAACTTTGGATCTGGTAAAAGAATCCTTTTTTTTGGTCTTGACTTTCTCATTTTCTCTTAGTTTACGAGTTATCCGTTGTAGCTGCCCGGTTCAGTCTTCAAAAATCTCACGATCATTTACTCAACTTAATAGAGAACAACACATAAACATTAACTCACAGTTTTAGAAACTTGAATTAATTACTTTTTTTTAGCTTTTGGTCTCTTAGTACCATACTTAGAACGACGTTGCATACGACCTTCTACACCTGAAGCGTCTAAAGCACCACGAACAAGGTGATATCTTACCCCTGGAAGATCTTTTACACGACCACCTCTAATCAAAACGATCGAGTGCTCTTGCAAGTTGTGTCCTTCTCCTGGAATGTAAGCATTCACTTCTTTTCCGTTAGTCAATCTAACACGAGCTACTTTACGCATAGCCGAGTTAGGCTTCTTTGGTGTAGTCGTATACACACGAACACAAACCCCTCTCCTTTGTGGACAAGAATCTAATGCCGGAGCCTTGCTTTTATCGATAAGCTTGGTTCTTCCTTTTCTAACTAACTGTTGAATTGTAGGCATATTAACAATTACTTTTTTAATTAAATATTTTTAACAATTTGGTCTGCAAAGGTATTATTATTTTTCTAAAAACAGCCATTCACATGCTCGATTTTAGAAAAACGCCTTAAAACCAGTGCACAAAGGTAGAAAAAGCCTTTTTAAAAGACAAGTTATTATCTGTCAAAAAAATAAGCTATTTGAGTTTGTTTGAAAAATCGGCATTTCCCATTAAGAAATATGAGTTAAAAGTAGAAATACAATCACATTATATATTTGTCATTTTAATATGCCCAATTAATACTTAATGTATATTGTATCTAACTAAAAAGTTAATTAATTTAGAAAATCTAACAACCCAAAATAAAGTTTTTCAACTTCAAAACAGTTAATACATTTTTTTTTAACCCAAAAAAAGAAACCATTATGAAAGTGTATCAATCAAATGAAATTAAAAACATCGCCCTCATTGGCAATGCCGGCTCGGGTAAAACTACCCTTGCCGAAGCAATGCTATTTGAAGGCGGTGTTATTACAAGACGCGGAAACGTGGAAGATAATAGCACCGTTTCTGATTACAACCCTGTAGAACACGAATATGAGAGCTCTGTTTTCTCAACGGTTCTTTACACTGAATGGCTAGGAAAAAAAATTAATTTTATAGATACTCCTGGCGCAGATGATTTTTCGGGAGGAGTTATTTCTGCTCTTAATGTTGTTGACACAGGCTTGATGCTTATTAATGCACAAAATGGTGTTGAGGTTGGTACTGAAATCATTAGTCGCAGAGCTGCAAAATTAAACAAACCTTTGATTTTAGTTATTAATCAATTAGATCACGACAAGGCAAATTTTGAACAATGCATTGAATCGGCTAAAACGAATTTTGGCAGCAAAGTTTCAATCGTACAATATCCCGTAAACGTTGGCGTAAATTTCAATGCAATTATTGATGTTTTAAAAATGAAAATGTATCAATGGGGACCCGATGGAGGAGTACCAGAAATACTTGCAATACCTGATTCTGAAATTGACAAAGCCAACCAATTACACAATGAGCTTGTAGAATCAGCAGCAGAAAATGATGAAGCCCTAATGGAACTGTATTTCGACAAGGGAACTTTAACTGAAGATGAAATGAGAGAAGGCATGAAAAAAGGAATGATCGCATGTGATTTCTTTCCTGTATTCTGCATTTCAGCAAAAAAAGATATGGGTGTTCGTCGATTAATGGAATTTATTGGAAATATCGTTCCGTATGTAACAGAAATGCCTGCGATACCAACAGTAAGTGGCAGAGAAGCCAAGTGTGACCCTAATGCACCGACTTCCGTTTTCGTATTTAAAACATCAATTGAGCCTCATATTGGAGAGGTGAGTTATTTCAAAGTTATATCAGGGAAAATAAAAGAAGGAGACGATTTTAACCAATATCAATAATGGAATGAAAGAGAGAATATCTCAATTGTATGTTGTTGCAGGTAGAAATCGCGAAAGAGTTGGTGAACTTGTTGCCGGGGATATTGGAGCAACCGTAAAATTGAAAAACACAAAAAACAATCACACATTAAATTGTAAAGATTGTGACTTCGTATATAAGGATATAAAATTCCCAGAACCTAAATACAGAACTGCAGTAAAAGCAAGTGAAGATTCTGATGATGAAAAATTAGGCGAATTACTGCATAGAATGCATGAGGAGGACCCAACAATACTAATCGAATATTCAAAAGAGTTAAAACAAATTATACTGCACGGACAAGGCGAATTTCACTTGAATACTCTAAAATGGAGATTAAGTCATAACGACCATATAGAAATAGAATTCCTAACTCCTAAAATTCCTTATCGCGAGACAATCACTAAACTTGCTCAGGCAGATTATCGACATAAAAAACAATCGGGAGGCTCTGGACAGTTCGGAGAGGTACACATGCTTATTGAGCCCTATTATGAAGGAATGCCAGATCCTGTAATGTATAAAATAGATGGCAAAGAGATGAAAGTAAATCTACGTGGTACTGAAGTAACCAAATTAAGCTGGGGTGGAAAATTAATTTTCTGCAACTGTATTGTTGGTGGAGCTATCGATACCCGCTTTCTTCCAGCCATCCAGAAAGGAATCATGGAAAAGATGGATGAAGGTCCGCTTACAGGCTCGTACGCCAGAGATATTCGAGTAGTTGTTTATGATGGGAAGATGCACGCGGTAGATTCCAATGAAATTTCATTTAGACTAGCAGGTAGACATGCATTTAGCGCAGCCTTTAAAAATGCAGGTCCAAAAATACTTGAGCCAATATATAATATAGAAGTATTAGTGCCAGAAGATCGAATGGGTGACGTAATGAGTGATTTGCAAACCCGTCGCGCAATGATCATGGGAATGGAAGCTGAGAAAGGATTTCAAAAAATCCTTGCCAAAGTACCTCTAAAGGAAATGAACAAATACTCAACTACTTTGAGTTCATTAACAAGAGGCCGTGCACAGTTTACCATGAAATTTGACTCCTACGAAAAAGTTCCGAACGAAGTTCAGACTGAACTTTTAGCAGCTTATCAAGAAGAAACTGCTGAAGCATAAAAATAAGGAAAGGCCTCATGTGAGGCCTTTCCTTATTTCTAAAATCATTCCTTATATAATATATACTTTCCTATTTTCTGATCAGCATAAAAGAACCTTTCTTAGTATATTTCTTTTTTTGCTCCTCTCTACCCGTTGCAGTAATCACATAAAAATAAGTTCCCGGAGTAGCCCACTTTCCATTAACTTTCCCATTCCAGCCTTCATCCGGATTTGACCAGGAATAAACCACTCTTCCCCATCGGTTGATTATTGTTGCATTAAAACTTTTTAGCGATTGTGATTTCACTCTAAAAACATCATTTTTACCATCTCCGTTTGGAGTAAAAACGTTAGGAACCTGAACCAATGAAGTATCGACTACAATTGGTTTTCCCTCCGTCTTCAAATAAAACTCGTGGATACATGTCTCAGGGCCTTTATCCGAAGAAACAAGTAATTTCACAAAGTAATTGCCCGGATGTAAGTATGTATAAGAAAGAGGAGTTTCATCGGTAACAATACCATCAACCAATAAACTATCAGTAACAGTCGTTGCATCCTTAATCCGATCGAAATCTTGATAAATAAACCAATTAAAATCATCGGCATTTACAGACTCGTTATTAAAGGCTACCTCTAAAGGAGCTTCTCCAGTCATCGGATCAGCAGTAAATTCTGCTTTTACAACATAGGTTGGTGACGAGATAGGATCTGAAACAAATTCACAATTATATTGATCTAACACAGTAGCAACATAAGACAAATCACCCACAAAAGCTTCCTGATCAATAAAAAACTTAGGAATTCCATCATAAGCGAGAACAGGAGTACGAAAAATTTCCTCGCCATTTCTTACTAAGGAGAATATATGACGACCATCGGTCCCAACATTCAATAAGTTTGCAGAAGGAATATTTAAATATTGTAGTACGTTAGGTATAAAATCTGATTCAAAATGCAATCCTACACAATCCATTAAGCTTAGAGTTAAACTTGGTTTGCTGTTACGATTATTAAGAACCCAAGCCTGATCATTAAACGAATTAATTCCATTGCTTGCATCAACACGATACAGTCCGTCAGACAAATTAGTCAGTATCGATTCTGTAGGAGTATCAACTGATGTAATTGGCGTGGCAAAAGTGCCAGTTGTAGAATCCCATTTAGTCCAAGTAAAAGTCCACCCTGATGTACCATCATTAGGCTTAGCTTTTAACACCCCAACACCAGAACCTATATTATCGCAAAAGACATAGATAGAATCTTGTGGCGAACTTGAATATTGCGTCAAGGATTTATGACTAGCTGTTGATCCAGTAATCTGCGAGAAAATTGGATTAGACAAAAACGCAAAAATCACAAAAAGTGAGAAGCGAAAAAATATTGTCGAATTTAGTAAGCTGGACTTCATTCTCATATTGATGTATGAATAGTTTTATGATATATCTGGATTTACAATATTAAAAAAATTAACCCGTTTTTTCTACTATTAAACAATTATCTTTATTTGCCAAACACATATTGAAAGTTGAGTGGCATATACATAAGGCAATATCAATAAGGCAAGCAGAACATTACGAAAATACCGAATCTCATCTACTTGAACACTACAAATAGATTTAATTCTGGAGTAATATTCAAAAAATAGGCGAAAATTAAAGTTCAAATATTAATTTTGGGATTCAAATTAATTGAAAAACAGATTAAATAGAATGGAATATTTAAAAGAGTTGAATCCCGTGCAACGTGAAGCCGTTGAAAATATTAAAGGAGCCTCATTGGTAATCGCGGGAGCCGGATCGGGCAAAACACGGGTTTTAACCTATAGAATTGCTCATCTTTTAAATCAGAAAATTCCGGCCTACTCCATTTTAGCTTTAACCTTTACCAATAAAGCCGCTCGAGAAATGAAGGAGAGGATTGGCAAATTAGTTGATCAACAACAATCTCAATCAATATGGATGGGTACTTTCCATTCCATATTCTCAAAAATACTACGATATGAGGCTGAACATCTGGGTTTTGATTCCAATTTCACGATCTACGACTCTCAAGATTCCAAAAATTTACTTCGGGCTATCATCAGAGAAATGCAGCTTGATGATAAAGTGTACAAAGCAAACGAAGTATTGAATCGCATTTCATCGGCAAAAAACAATTTAGTTACGGCAAATGCCTATGCTCAGAATTCCAGCATTCAAAAAATTGATTCGAGCAATCGCCGTCCGCTAATATTTGAAATTTATAAAAAATATAGTCAAAGGTGCCGCCAAGCCAACGCAATGGATTTTGATGATCTTTTACTACAAACCAATATTCTTTTTAAATCCAGACCCGAAATTTTAACTAAGTATCAGGATAAATTTAAATATATATTGGTTGATGAGTACCAGGATACAAATTACTCCCAATATTTGATTGTGAAAAAGCTTGCCGAGAATCATAAAAATGTTTGTGTGGTTGGTGATGACGCGCAGAGTATTTATTCTTTTCGAGGAGCTAAAATTGAAAATATTCTCAATTTTAAAAATGACTATCCAAATTATAAGCTTTACAAATTAGAGCAAAATTACAGATCGACTCAAAATATTGTTAATGCAGCGAATAGTGTCATTCATAAAAATCGTGATCAGATAAAGAAAGTATCCTTTTCGGAAAACGAAGAGGGTGCAAAAATAAAAATTGTTAAAGCACTTACCGATCACGAAGAAGGGTATATTGTTGCAAATGCAATTTTTGAGGAAAGGATGCGTGAACATCTCCAATATCAGGATTTCGCTATTCTTTACCGAACCAATGCTCAATCGAGAATTTTTGAAGAATCGTTACGCAAACTTAATTTACCTTATAAGATATACGGAGGACTTTCCTTTTATCAGAGAAAAGAAATTAAGGACTTGCTTTCCTACTTCCGCTTGACGGTAAACCCAAATGACGAAGAGGCTATAAAAAGGGTTATTAACTATCCCAAAAGAGGAATTGGCGACACTACCGTTAGCAGGCTTCAGAATGCTGCCAGTGAAAATGAATGTAGTATTTGGGATGTGATTTGTGGCCTGCACCAAAGACCGTATGGAATCAATTCGGGAACCATCTCGAAGCTGATGAAATTTGCTGCTTTAATAACCGATTTTCAGAAAAGACAAGACACAGACTCGGCAATTGATTTGGCAAACCATGTTGCAAAAACAACTGGCATTGTCCAAGATCTTTATAATGATCGTTCTCCAGAAGGAGTTTCCCGACATGAGAATATACAGGAACTTTTAAATGGTATCCAGGAATTTACACAGAACTCATTGGAGGAAGGTAATGAATTGCAATTAGCAAATTATCTAGAAGATGTTGCTCTTTTAACCGATCAGGACAAAGACAAAGATGAAGATCGAAATAAAGTGACATTAATGACGATTCACTCGGCAAAAGGACTGGAATTTTCACATTTGCATATTGTAGGAATGGAAGAAGATTTATTTCCTTCTCCAATGGCAATCGGTACTCAGCAAGAATTAGAAGAAGAGCGAAGGTTATTTTATGTTGCTCTAACCAGAGCCGAGAACAAGGTCACCTTATCGTTTGCGAAATCAAGATACAAATGGGGAAACATAAGTTACCCTCGTCCGAGTCGTTTCATTAATGAAATTGATGAGCAATTTGTAGATATGCAATTTGAAACAGAACCTGATTTTTCAGGAGCTCGAAATGAAAACTTCCAAAGCAGAACCGATTCCGAAGTCGTTAGTCAACCGAAAAGATTCGAAACCAAACAAAATTTTTCATCCAAACCAAAACTAAATCAACCGATAACTCGTAACAGACCAAGTAGTGATCAGGATAACGATCCTAATTTTATTCCTTCTAATCCAGAACAAATACAATCGGGTATGATTGTGGAACACCAACGCTTCGGGAAAGGTAAAGTTCTGCAAATGGAAGGAAGCAATCCAAACATTAAAGCAACTGTGTTTTTTCAAAATGTTGGACAAAAACAATTGTTATTAAAATTCGCAAAACTTAAAATTGTAGGATAAATACCATAACTATTTGTATAGAAAGAAGAAATCTGTTACATTTGCCTTGAGTTCTAAGATTTTCAATAATTGTTTAATTCATATAAACAATTAATTAAAGCTTCTCTTCTACTTCATTTAGTAAAACCGATAAAATCTTAGATCACCCAATTATATTAATAACTATCTTCAATTTTTTTTGTGCTATTGCGTTACATTCTTACAAGTTCGCCAAATTGCCCATCGCATAAAAAATTGTTATTACCAGATAAAAACAAGAATAAAATAAATGGATTATAATTCAAGCAGGAAACATCTCATTCTTCCTGAATATGGACGGAATGTTCACAAAATGGTAGATTATGCCCTAACTATTGAAGATAGGGTCGAGAGAAACTACGTGGTGAAAAGTATCATTGCCATTATGGGAAATATGTATCCTCACCTTAGAGACGTAAGTGATTTTAGACACAAACTCTGGGACCATATTACTATCATGTCTGATTTTCAATTAGACATAGACTCACCTTACGAAGCTCCAACCAGAGAAAAGTTAGCTGAAAAGCCTGATCGATTGCCATACAACAATAAAAGAATTAAGTATCTTCATTATGGCCGCACGGTAGAAGCTTTAATTGCAAAAGCAATTGAACTTGAAGATCCGAAGGAAAAAGATGCACTTATTTTAATGATTGCTAATCACATGAAAAAATCATTCCTTAATTGGAATAGAGACAGTGTGACTGACGAAAAAATATTTAAAGATCTGACTGATTTATCGAAAGGAAAACTTGAGATTCCAGCGCGTTTAAAATTAACCGAAGTCAGAGAAACGGAATTCGTTCATAAAATTAAAAAGAAAAAAAATCCTAGAACTGATAATCGATCCGACAACAAAAACGATCAACGTAAGTTCAACAAACCAAGAATATAAACATAGAAACCGGTTCCATACCGGTTTTTTTTATGTCAAGGCCAATTTCATTTTCTCAAATGCTTTTTATAATTATCTTTAAAACCTAAAACACACACAAAATAATTTAACTAATGAGCACTTTCGAAATTATTGGTGGCAAATCGCTAAAGGGAGAATTAACTCCGCAAGGAGCAAAAAATGAAGCTCTTCAGATTTTATGTGCCACTCTTTTAACTGAAGAAAAGATAACTATCCATAATATCCCAAACATACTTGATGTTAATAAATTAATAGAATTGCTGTCTGATCTTGGAGTTAGCGTTTGCCAGGAATCAAAAAACACTTATTCTTTCGAAGCAAAAAACATCAATCTTGATTATTTAAATTCCCCCGAATTCGCAAGTAAAGGATCCGCGTTAAGAGGCTCAATAATGATTATCGGCCCCTTATTAGCTCGATTTGGGAAAGGATATATTCCTCGTCCGGGAGGAGATAAAATTGGAAGAAGACGTTTGGATACTCACTTTTTAGGATTTCAAAAACTAGGTGCTAAGTTCAATTTCAATCCTGGCGAAAATTTTTACCGTGTTGAAGCCAGCGAATTAAAAGGATGCTATATGTTACTTGACGAAGCATCGGTTACAGGAACTGCGAATATTATTATGGCCGCTGTAATGGCTAAAGGAACAACAACAATATATAATGCGGCCTGTGAACCTTACATACAACAATTGTGTAAAATGTTGATATCGATGGGAGCAAAAATTAGTGGTGTTGGCTCAAATCTTTTATCGATTGAAGGAGTTAAATCATTAACGGGTTGCGAGCATACAATTCTTCCAGACATGATTGAAATTGGAAGTTTTATTGGCCTTGCAGTTATGACTAAATCGGAAATCACCATAAAAAATGTTGCCTACCACGAATTGGGGATGATTCCTGATGCATTTAAACGCTTAGGTGTAAAAATGGAATTAAGAGGTGATGATATTTATATTCCAAAGCAAGAAAATTACGAAATTGAAACCTTTATTGATGGATCGATCCTAACCATTGCAGATTCACCATGGCCAGGCCTTACTCCTGATTTAATAAGTGTTTTTCTTGTTATTGCAACCCAAGCTAAAGGAAGTGTACTAATTCACCAGAAAATGTTCGAGAGTCGTTTGTTCTTTACAGATAAACTAATTGATATGGGCGCCCAAATTATTCTTTGTGATCCGCACAGAGCAACGGTTATCGGTTTAAACCAAGAGCAAGGTTTACGACCAACAACTATGGTTTCACCAGATATTAGAGCCGGAGTCGCACTTCTTATTGCTGCACTTTCTGCTGATGGAAAAAGTACAATTCACAATATAGATCAAATTGACAGAGGATACGAAAACATTGACCTCCGTTTGAACGCAATTGGTGCTAACATCAAAAGAATCAGCAATTAACTATTTATTAACATTTTAAATAAGGATATCTAATTAATTTAGAGAATTAGAAATTGTTAGTAATAGATAAAAAATTGAGTTATGAAAAAAATAAAATTAAGCTTGATATTATTCTCCATTCTTGTAACGTTATCCTCTTTTATCGGAGGTTCAAATTTTGCAGAGGGAAAAGATGTAAAAGAAGGTTATGAAATTGGAGACAAACTGCCAGATATTGTTGCAAAGTCTATCGTTGGAAACAATATTAAATTAAGCTCCTTGGAAGGTAAATTGGTTTTGGTTGATTTTTGGGCTTCATGGTGCCCTCCTTGTCGTGCAGAAAACCCAAGAATAGTAGATGCTTACAATAAATTTAAAAGCGTAAGCTTTAAAAATGGAAAAGGATTTACCATTTATAGCTTTTCTCTAGACACCAAAGAAGCTAACTGGAAAGCTGCAGTAGCTAAAGATAAATTGGATTGGGAGTATCATGTAAGCGAATTAAAGGGATGGAAATCTCCCACTTCCAATAAATTTGGCATTAGCTCTATCCCATCCAACTTTTTAATTGATGGCAATGGAATTATTTTAGCAAAAAACCTAAGGGGTGAAAAATTAGAATTGATCCTACAGTACTACCAAAAAAAGTAATAATTACTAAAACATATTGAAGCCACTCATCAACTTGGGTGGCTTCTACTTTTGTATAAAACTGAAATCGGCAAAAATACAACACTCAATTGCGCTCCCCTACTAACAAGGCATTAAAGTGAAATGCCTACAAAATGAAAAAACTGCAGTAACAACTTCTATCTTTGTGCCAATTTGTCGCAACATAGTACATTGGCAGACTATTTGTAAATTACAGCCCAGTTATAAAAGACGAACGATAAAAAATCATTGAAAAATGACACAAGATAAAAACAAATCAAAAAAAGAAAAGTTGGAAGAAAAAGATATAGAAACTACTGACAACCAAACAGTAGAAGAAATCTGTGAAAAGGATGAGCCAAAGACTGAAGAAACTACCGAAAGTGAAAAAACTGAGAAATCGGCAGAAGAACAAAAGGCAGATGAATTGGAAGAATTAGGAATTAAACTTCAGGAAGTTAATGACAAGTATGTACGTTTGTCAGCTGAATTTGACAACTATCGTAAAAGAACTTTAAAAGAAAAGATGGATCTGACCAAATCGGCTGGAGAAAAGATTCTAATTAATATTCTTCCTGTAATGGATAACTTCGAACGTGCATTACAATCTATCGATGCTGCAAAAGACATTGATGCTATAAAAGAAGGTGTTCATTTAATTTACAACAATTTCAAAGAATTCATTACTCAAAATGGAGTGAAAGAAATTGAAGCTGTTAATCAAGTTTTTGATACTGACATCCACGAAGCAATAACAAAAATACCTGCTCCAACAAAGAAGATGAAAGGGAAAGTTGTTGACTGCGTTGAAAAAGGTTATTTCCTAAACGACAAGGTAATTCGTTTTGCCAAAGTTGTTATTGGAGAATAAAAAAATCAAAATCTAAGCTGAGAAAAAGATGTCGAAAAGAGATTATTATGAAGTGCTGGAAGTTTCCAAGTCAGCCTCGGAAACCGAATTAAAAAAGGCATACCGTAAAAAAGCAATACAGTATCACCCTGATAAAAATCCGGATAACAAGCAAGCTGAAGAAAACTTTAAAGAAGCTGCAGAAGCCTATGAAGTACTTAGTAATGCTGAAAAACGTAAGCGATACGATCAATTTGGTCATGCTGGCATGAGTGGCTCAGGTGGTGGCGGTTACAGTGGTGGCGGAATGAACATGGAAGATATCTTTTCTCATTTTGGCGATATTTTTGGCGGTGGCGGAGGTGGATCCTTCTTTGGTGGCGGATTTGGCGGTGGCGGACGCAGCTCGAGAAGAGTGAACCGCGGCAGCAACCTTAGAGTTCAGGTTAAACTAACATTGCAGGAAATTTCGGAAGGCGTTGAAAAGAAAATAAAGGTAAAAAAGCAGGTTGAATGTAAATCTTGTAAAGGTTCTGGAGCAAAAGATGGATCATCTTTCTCATCTTGTTCTACTTGTCACGGTTCTGGTCAGGTTACTCGTATTCAAAATACGATTCTGGGCCAAATGCAAACATCTGCCACTTGTCCTACTTGTAGTGGCGAAGGAAAAATTATCACCAATAAATGTACGAGTTGTGCCGGAGAAGGAATTGTTCGTGACGAGGAGGTAATTACCATTAACATTCCTGCCGGTGTTGCCGAAGGAATGCAACTTTCGGTTAGTGGAAGAGGTAATGCTGCCCGCCGAGGTGGAGTAAACGGTGATTTATTGATTCTTGTTCATGAAGAAGAACATCCAGAATTAATTCGTGACGAAAACGATCTTTTGTACAATTTATTTATTAGCATTCCTGATTCAATTTTAGGTACTGCTGTTGAAATTCCTACCATTGGCAACAAGGTGAAAGTGAAAATTGATGCAGGAACTCAACCTGGGAAAATTCTTCGTTTAAGAGGAAAAGGTTTGCCTGATATCAATGGATATGGCCGTGGAGATTTACTTGTGAAAATCAATGTTTGGGTGCCAAATAATGTTTCGAAAGACGAAAAGAAAATCTTAGAGAAATTACAAACATCTGAAAGCTTTACCCCTAATCCTACAGATCAAGAAAAAAGCTTCTTCAAAAAAGTTAAAAACTTTTTCGACTAGAAAGAAAACACATAATTACAATCCTCGGAAATATTCCGGGGATTTTTTTTTTGTTTTTTATATCCGTAAAAAACGAAACATAAACATGTTCAATCTTCTTTACATCGATTTTTTATGTT
>JAQBBZ010000071.1:0-13243 GCA_032125735.1 Labilibaculum sp. | reverse complement strand
CTAAATTTGGACCTCGGATAATCGATTTGGATATTGTTGTTTGGAATGATGAAATTGTTGACGAGGATTACCATTCAAGAGATTTTCTAAAGAAATCGGTTGATGAATTATTGATCGGTTAATTTCTGTTTTAATTGTTTTACAAGCTCAATATCGGCGAGAGCCCAGTCAATATTATCCAGTTCGTTCAAACTTATCCATTGGTAATTCTGGTGAACTTGAAGGGTAAATTCACCTGATAGATGCTCTGCAAAGTACCCAAATAAATGGATTAACTTATTGCCATAATCATAAAGACTTTCTCCCAAATAATTAAGAATTTTCGTTTGAATACCAAATTCTTCAAATAGTTCTCTTTTAAGGCATTCTTGAGGTGTTTCATTTAATTCAATTTTGCCTCCAGGGAATTCCCATTTGCCAGATAATTGGTCATCGTTGCTTCGTTGGGCAATAAAGACCGTCCCATTTTTAATAATGATTGCTGCAGTAACTTTGATAGCTTTCATTATTTTTTAGAAGATGAGGCTGTCATTTCTTCAAGTAGGTCGGATGCCAAACAAACCAAATTTTTGCAGGACATACTGTCGTTGAATCTAATATCGAAACAGGTTAAATATTCTGATTTTTCCTGAAAACGTCTGGTAAATTCCTCTACTAATTCAGGCTTGTCTTTTAGTAATTCCAACGCAGCATAGTAAGCGCCACAATTGCCATCTTTTGCTTTGCCATTGCCATATTTCGAGAATTCGGTTATATCAGCATTCGTAATCTGATATTCTTCTTGAAAAGCTTTATAAATGGCTTGGGCACAGTTGTAATAACCGGGCGGTTTATGGAAATATTTTAGGGCTATATCGGCCTTCGTTTTTTTATTGGTAAAGCTCATTGGTTAATATATTGCTTGGGTAACAGGCAAATGTAGGTTTTTCTAGAAATTAAGCGCATAACAAGGTATGCTATTGAGCATATTTGCAGTAGAAGGTTCAAAATCATTCAGTTATTTCAATGCTATTCCCTTCAGGATCTTCTATGACACTTTCATAATAACCATCGCCAGTTGTTCTAGGCTCCCCCGATATTGTAAAACCGTTTTTTCTGATTTCTTTTGTGATTTCATCCACTTTTTCTTTACTGCCCACTGAAATAGCAATGTGAGTAAAGCCAAAATAACAACTTCTGTCAATAAGCTCTTTCCCAATATCTTCACGATACATAATTTCAATTCTGGCTCCGTTGGCAAAGCTTAGAAAGTAGGATGAAAATCCTTTCTTTTCATTAATGTATTTGTTCTTGCAATTCATCTGAAAGTATTTCATGTAGAAATCTCTCATTAGTTCAAGATTTTCAACCCAAATGGCGATATGTTCTATATTCATCAATGAAAATTCTATATTTCCCTGCTTTTAATTTCTTCATTAATACTAAATGCCTTTTTTGCAAACACATAAAGGATTGGTGATAAAATAAACGGAGCTACAATAAGTGAACGTAATCCTAAATTGTTTATGCTTACATATATTCCTATGCATAATAGCAACATTAGCATTGTTCCAAATATTATCGATACATTTTTAATGGTTTTGGCTTCTTGTTGAAGTTGTGCTGTGCTTATTGTTTTTAGGCTTTCTTCTTTTGTACTAAGTTTCATAATTTACATTTTAATGTTTTAATTTTCTCATTTAATAAGTTTGTTTTTGCTTCAGAACTTAAGGAGAATGAGTTTGATGATTCTTCTGAAAATTCTAATATTAGTAAAGATTTTTCATAATAATTTAGACTGGTTTCTACATCACCTTTCGCAAAATTTAGTTCTCCTTCTGCAAAAAACAGTTCCGATAATATTTTCAGATGGCCATTCGTGTAATTGTGTTCGGTTAATAATTCAGTTGTTAGTTTATCTTTGGGCAGATTTCTGAAAAAGGAAGCATCCTCTTTTAAAAAATCACGATAAGCATTGTCGAGAAGTTTGCTCGCTTGTGGTAGGTCACCTTTTTTAATCAAACCTAAAACGAGAGCTATCAAATCTGCAATCATTTCAATCATGCGCATTATAAAATCTTTTTGGTACATGAAAGTTTAGTTAAAGTTGATTGTTCGCTTAATAATTGTAAAAATAAACAGAAAAATTAAGAAGCGTATGTAAATACTTCATTGTTTTTTGTTAATCAGTAGTGTTTTTGTAAATTCGAATATTGCAAATTAAACTAACTGAATTGTATTCAGTCGTTAATAATTAGATCACTAAAATTTGTTATTATGTCATATGTTGATCGTTGTCAGAAATTGAAATTGGCTTTTGATAGAGGAGAGTCTGAAATAGACGATATGGAATTTTTGGAATATCAATTTCATTCTTTAGCACACGATATTTTGCCCGGTAAAACCAATTATTATTGTGCAAGTCATAAATTGGATCTTGTCGAGAACATGCTTTCTCAGAATGGAATTGGTGAAATACAGGATAATGTACATATTGAAGATGTTATCGTTGAAGAGAATCAAAATTTCACCTATAAAATATTGAAACCGAAGGGGGATGATAGCGTGAAAAAAGTCACGTTTATTTTTCATGGGTTTAATGAAAAGACGTGGGATAAATATTTGTCTTGGGGTCAAGCCATTTGTGAGAGAACACAAAGTGCAGTTGTCTTTTTTCCGATAGCATTTCATATGCAGCGCGCACCAAAGCATTGGAGTGACAAAAAGGCGATGTTTGAATTGAGTAAAAAACGAAAAGTTCAATTTCCAAATGTTATTGGTTCATCCTTGTCGAATGTGGCTATTAGTATGCGTCTTCATTCCAAGCCACAAAGATTCATCTGGTCGGGTTTGCAAACTTATTACGATATTATTCAGTTTATTGAGGAGTGTAAAAGTGGTAAGCATGAATTAATTGATAAGGATTTTAGCTTTGATATTTTTGCTTATTCTATTGGCGGTTTTTTGGCTGAAATTCTGAAGTTAACGAATTATAAAAATTATTTTAGTGAAACCAAACTTTGTTTGTTTTGCAGTGGAGCCGTATTTAATCGTTTGTCTCCTGTTTCTAAATTTATTTTAGATAGTGAGGTCAATGTTGCTTTGTATTCCTATTTAGTTGAACATTTTAATGGTTTTTTAAAGAAAGATGATCTTTTGCATCATTACATGGAAGAAGATCATTTGGAAGGAAATGTTTTTCATACCATGCTGGATTACAAGGTTATGAGGAATTTCAGAGAAGCTTTATTTAAAAAAGCGGAAAAGCATATTTATGCCATTGCGTTAAAAGGAGATTTTGTTTTTCCTTCGTATGAGATCGAGAATACCTTGAAAGGAGCCTCCAGAGATATTAATATTACTGTTGAAGAGCTTGATTTTCCATATTCGTATTCGCATGAAAATCCGTTTCCTCTGAATAAGCAGGAATCGCAGAATATTGAGACTAGCTTTGATCTTGTTTTTAATAAAGTTTGTGATTTTTTTAATCAGGATTAAGCTTGATCATCAAATTAAAATACATGTTGAAATGAAAAAAAATCAAACAAATTCCATTGCGCTGCTTATTGTCGATATGCAAAAAGGTTCGTTTATGCCTGCTACTCCTCGCTATGATACTGAGGGTGTTGTGAAGCGAATCAATCAATTAGCTGGGCGATTTCGTGAACAGGGAAATCCCGTAATTTACATTCAACACAATGGTTCGAAACAGAATTGTTATGTGCCTAATACTGTAGAGTGGGAAATTCTGGATGAACTAAATATCGCAGAATCAGATTTGATGGTATATAAAACGGCTAATGATTCTTTTTACGAAACCGACCTGGAGGAGAAATTGAACGCATTAAATGTTAAGGAGTTGGTGATTACCGGATGTGCTACAGATTTCTGTGTAGAATCTACAGTACAATCTGCATTGGTTAAGGATTTTGATATTACCGTAGTTAAAGATGCTCACACAACCGCGGATCGACCATATTTATCTGCAGTGCAGGTGATTGAACATTACAATTGGGTTTGGAGCGATATGACTCCTACAGGCGGAAAGCTTGAAGTGGTAGAAACCGAAGCTGTACTAGGTAGATTCAAATAAACACGAATCCATGTCAGATTTTGCTTGTTTAGAAAAAAAACAAAACTTTAAATCATGAAAATGAAAATCACAGATGCAACGGCACTTTTGCTAATCGACCTTCAGAAGGGATTTGAGGATATTGAGCATTGGGGTGGAGGAAGAAATAATCTGGAAGCAGAAGAAAATGCTGCTAAAATTTTGAAAGTTTGGCGTAAAAGAGATTTGCCTTTATTTCATATTAAACATTGCTCTGCTATGCCACAATCTCCATTTGCAGAAGGAAATCCGGGGAACGATTTTCTCGAATTAACCAAACCCATAGAGGGAGAAGTTGTGATTAAAAAGAATGTAAATTCGGCATTTATAGGGACTGATTTAAAGCAAAGACTTGATGATTTGGGAATCAGAAAACTGGTTATTGTTGGTCTGACTACCGATCATTGCATTTCTACAAGCACACGAATGGCTGGTAATTTTGGATTCGACACTTATTTAATTGGCGATGCTACTGCCACCTTCGATAAGATTGGTGTGAACGGCGAAAAATTCTCGGCTCAGCTTATACACGATACGGCATTGGCTAGTTTGCACCAAGAGTTTGCAACTGTTATCACTACAGTTGAGTTGTTAAACTCTTTGAAATAGTATTCCTTTTACTCTTTTTTTAACGCATCAAACAAAATCTCAACAGGATGCAGGGCCTCCCGTTTCGTTTCATCTTTTATTTGATGACGACAGGAGGTGCCAGACGCTGCAATTAAAACGGATTGGGGTGTTTTTCTGACTTCTGGAAGTAAAACCAGTTCTCCAACCTTTTTGCTTAAATCGTAATGTTCTTTTTCGTAACCAAACGATCCAGCCATACCACAACAACCCGATTGAATTTCAGTAGCGGTGTAGTTCTCAGGGAAGCTTAATATCTCTTTTATCGGTAAAGATGAGGCAAGAGCCTTCTGATAACAATGTGTATGGAATTTTATTTCTTTTTTTGCGCTCGTAAATTGTTCTTTTTTAATTCTGCCTTTTTTCATTTCCTGATACATGAATTCCTCTATTGTGAAGGTGTATTTTGCCAGCAGTTTTGCATCTTTTACCATATCTGCGGTTACTAATTCTGGATATTCATCACGAAAAGTGAGAATTGCAGAGGGTTCAATACCAACAAGTGGACTTTCCTCTGAAATTATATCTTTAAGCAAATTCACATTTTTAATAGCAAGGTATTTCGCCTTTTTTACCAATCCTTTCGATAAATAAGTTCTGCCACTTTCTTCATGATTTGGAATAATTACTTGATAATTCAGATGTTCAAGCAGTTGAATTGTTTTGATTCCAATTGGTGTATCGTTGTAGTTTGTGAATTCATCCGCAAAGAGATATACTTTCTTAGTACTTGATTCTTTTTTTGATGAAGAATGCCATTTTCGAAGTGTTGTTTTATGCAACATTGGAATGCTCCTTTCTTCAGCAAAACCAAGATTCTTTTTCACTATTTTGCCTATTATGGGATGTTGATTTACATAATTGAACAGGCTGGGAGCATAACTACCCAATTTATTTATTTTAGTGATGTTGGCAATTAGCTTACTTCTAAGTGGAATTGGATTTGAATTGTAGTATTGTTGAAGAAATTCAGCTTTTAGTTTGGCCATATCAACGCTCGACGGACATTCTGATTTACAAGCCTTACAAGACAAGCATAAATCTAATATATCGTATAATTCCTTGTGATTGAATGGATTTATTTTAGCTGAATCAGTCAGGAATTCGCGAAATAAATTGGCACGTGCACGTGTTGTTAGTTTTTCATCTAAAGTTGCCTGGTAACTGGGACACATTCCTTTTCCCGTAATATGAGTGTTTCTGCAATCGCCGGATCCGTTGCACCGTTCTGCAGCACGCACGATTCCCATGTCGTTGGAGAAATCGAAATAAGTTTGGATATCGCGCGTTTCCTGATTGGGTTTATAACGCAAATGGGTATTCATTTTTGGTGTGTCGACAATTTTACCCGGATTAAAAATGTTGTTAGGATCCCAGCATTGCTTGATATCCCGTAAGAGCTGATAGTTTTGTTCTCCAATCATAATGGAAATAAACTCACCACGAAGTCTTCCATCACCATGCTCACCACTCAACGAACCATTAAACTTTTTCACCAGTTTCGCAGAATCCAAACCGATGGCATGAAATTTTTCCTGATCCTTGGAGTCTTTTAAATTCAATACAGGCCGCATATGAATTTCCCCAGTACCAATATGTGCATGAAATACACATTCAATATCATGCTTCTTCATCAATACCTTAAACTCAGCAATGTAATCATACAATACTTCAGGTGTTACCGAGGTGTCTTCAATTAAGGAAACTGGTTTTGCGTCACCAATCATATTCGATAAAATTCCTAAGGCTGATTTTCGTAAATCCCATACTCTGGATATGTTTTCCGAACCTGAAACAATTGGGAAATGATAACCAAGCTTATTCTCACGAAATTCAGCTTCCATTTCTTTGGCAATGTTTTCAATTTCGCTTTTTGATTCTCTGGCGAACTCAATAATTAGAAGTGCTCCGGGATTTCCTTCCAAAAAGAATCGGTTTTTTGCTTGTGTGATATTTCCTTCCGTTAACTTCAGAATTTGTTCATCCATTAATTCTACAGCGCCCGGATGATATTTTAAAGCAATTAGATTGCCATGAATTGCCTCTTCCAAATTCTCAAAATGAGCACAAATCAATGATTTTTCCTTTGGAGGAACAGGAATCAAGCTTAATTTTATTTCGGTTGTGAGAGCCAATGTACCTTCTGATCCTGCTAAAAGCTGACTAAAATTAAACGTTTTCCCATTTGGTTTAAAAGGAGAGGATGCTGCTAGAATGTCAATTGCATATCCGGTATTTCTTCTTTTTATTTTTGGGTCAGGATATTCTCTGGTAATAGCCTTTTGATTTTCATCAGATGAAAGAATACTTTTTATTTGCTGATATAATTTGGACTCCAATCCTTTATTTTCTTTGCATTTAAGTTCAAATTGTTCATTGCTTAAAGGAGAAAAAACAGCTTTAGAACCATCACTTAGAAGGCAACTTACTTCGAGAGTATGATCGCGGGTGCTTCCATATATAATAGAATGCGATCCGCATGAATTATTTCCCAACATTCCACCCAGCATGCAACGACTGCTGGTTGAGGTTTCCGGACCAAAAAATAAGCCGTAATCTTTTAAATGCAGGTTTAATTCATCAAGTATTACGCCAGGCTGAACACGAACCCATGCTTCCTCTTTGTTTACCTCGATAATTTTAGTGAAGTATTTAGAAATATCAACCACAATTCCATCACCAACTACCTGGCCGGCCAAAGAGGTTCCTGCAGCTCTTGGGATTAGTGATAAATTAGTATCAGATGCAAATTGAATCAAATGCTGTAAGTCATCTTCAGTTTTAGGATAAGCAACAGCTAAGGGAAGAACTTTATAGGCAGAAGCATCAGTTGCATATAAAAGGCGTGTAGTCATGTCCTGATGCAGTTCGCCTTCCATTTTTGTCTGAAGTTCCTCAAAGAGAGTGTCTTGTTTGGTCGATTCCATAGAATTGTTATGATTGGTGTGATTGAATCTTTAAAATTGAAATTACATTTTTATTTTAAAATGCAGACTTATTGAGAATGAATATTTATTAAAAAAATAAAATGAAAATGATGAAAAATTATTGATTTAGGAATCTAAAGTTTACGTTTTATTCCTATTTTTGCAACGTCGAGATTACAAAACTGATTAAAATACTGAACCCCAATGGACTTATTGCAGAGAATTAAGGAGAATGCACGTTTAAGTGGTAAAACTATAGTTTTACCAGAAGGAACTGAAGAAAGAACTTTACAGGCTACTGATATCATTTTAAGTGAAAAAATTGCTAAAATTATATTGATTGGAAATCCTGATGAAATTGCATCGGAGGCAACTCGTTTAAATTTGAAAAATATTGGAGAAGCGACAATTGTTGATCCTAAGAATCATGACAAAATGGAAGCTTACGCTGAAATTTTAGTTGAATTGAGAAAGAGTAAAGGAATGACAATGGAAAAAGCCATGGTATTGGTTCAGGATCCTTTGTATTTGGCAACCTTAATGATTAAAGCTGGTGATGCCGATGGAGAAGTTGCAGGTGCTTTAAATGCGACTGGTGATGTATTACGTCCAGCATTTCAGATTATAAAAACAATGCCAGGTATTTCAGTTGTGTCTGGTGCGTTTATTATGCTGTTAAAAGATAAGACATTTGGTGATAATGGAATGATGGTATTTGCTGATTGTGCAGTTCATCCTAATCCTACAGCAAGTGAATTGGCTGAAATTGCTGTTGCAACAGCTAAGACTGCAAAAGCAATTGCTAAAATAGAACCACGTGTAGCCATGTTAAGTTTTTCTACTATGGGATCGGGTAAGCACGAAATGGTTGACAAGGTAGTTGAGGCTACCCGTTTGGCAAAAGAAATGGCTCCGGAATTTCAAATTGATGGAGAAATGCAGGCTGATGCTGCAATCGTTGAAGCGATTGGTGCTCAGAAAGCTCCAAATAGCAAGGTGGCAGGAAGAGCAAATGTATTGGTTTTCCCTACCCTTGAAGTTGGAAATATTGCATACAAATTGGTTCAGCGTTTGGCAGGAGCAGAGGCAGTAGGTCCTATTTTACAGGGAATGGCAGCTCCAATTAACGACTTATCCAGAGGTTGTTCGGTTAGCGATATCGTAAACTTAGTTGCTATAACAGCGAACCAGGCTGCAGGATTATAATAAAATAAATATCAAACAAAATAATAAAACAAAATTCTGATGAACGTTCTAGTTTTTAATTGTGGCAGCTCTTCCTTAAAGTATCAGTTGTTACATATGGGTGACGAAGCCACTTTGTTGGCGAAAGGTCTTGTTGAGAGAATTGGCCTAAAAGAAGGTATTTTATCTCACAAACCAGAAGGGAAGAGCAAATTTGAGCTTGTACAGGATATTCCAAATCATGGAGTAGCAATTGATCTTGTATTGAAAGCTCTTGTTGATTCTGAGCATGGTGTAATTGCAGATATTAAGGAAATTGATGCAGCAGGTCATCGTGTTGCTCATGGTGGAGAATATTTTAAGGATAGTGCAATTATTGATAAGGATACAAAAGAAAAGATTGCTGCTTGTTGCGAGCTAGCTCCACTTCACAATCCAGCTAACTTGGAAGGAATTCTTTCAATGGAAAAACTACTTCCCAATATCCCTCAAGTAGCTGTTTTTGATACATCTTTTCATCAAACAATTCCACCTGTTGCATTTATGTATGGATTGCCATATGATTGTTACGAAGAATTGCGTGTTCGTAAATATGGTTTTCACGGTACAAGTCATAAATTTGTTGCTCACAAAGCTTGTGATATTTTGGGATGGAAGATTGAAGACAAAAAGATTGTTAGCTGTCACCTAGGTAACGGAGCTTCTGTTTGTGCTATTGATGGTGGAAAATCAATTGAAACCTCAATGGGATTTACTCCAAATGAAGGTTTGTTAATGGGAACACGTACAGGTAACCTTGATTTAGGAGCATTACTTTTTATTGCTGAAAAGAAAAATCTATCAATAGATGAAACAAACAAGTTAATCAATAAAGAAAGTGGACTTGCTGGTGTTTCAGGTGTTTCTTCTGATATGAGAGATTTGGAGACCGCTGCTGAAGGTGGAAATGAAAGAGCCCAGTTAGCTTTGGATATGTTTGCATACAGAGTGAAAAAATTTGTTGGTTCCTATACTGCATCAATGGGAGGGGTCGATTTAGTAATATTTACGGGTGGTATTGGCGAAAATGATCCAATTTCCCGTGAAAAAATTGCTAAAGACTTTGGGTTTTTAGGACTTGATTTTGATTCAGAATTGAATAATGGATTACGAGGAAAAGATGCTTTAATTAGTAAAGAAGGATCAAAAGTAAAAGCTATGGTGATTACTACAAATGAAGAATTGGTAATTGCTCAAGATACTCAACGTCTTTTAAAGGCATAAAGTTATTTTTAGATGATTATATATGAAAGCTCTGTCGTTTAACAGAGCTTTTTTTTTATGCAAAAAATGCTGACTTTTATTAGTATCCAAAGATGAGTATCGATTAAAGGTTTTATCAGACATAAAATAAATTGATTATAAACTTTTTTTGAAACAAAAGATCGTAATTATCGTTAAGGCACTAGTATTCATGTGGTAAATGTTGTTTTTGCAGTGTAAACGGAAATCTATTCAATGCTTAGAATATCGATCTTATCAGCTAATTTTTTTCTTATTTTATTGTTGATTTTAAATTCTTTTACTTCCGTAGGGCAGCGAACGAATTTTCGATTTTATCAATACAATAAAGAGAACAAGCTAAATGAAGAACTGGTTAAATCTACCCGGCAGGATTCCCTGGGGAGATACTATTTTGCTACCGATGATGGTGTGTTGTTCTTAAGTAATGATCATTTTGTACCCCTTACTATTCCTGAAGGGAACTCGGGCTATTTTAAAGAATTATTCAAGAGGAAGAATGGAGATCTTTTAGCTGTTTCTGATGATGCTATCTATAGGATAACAAATTTATTAGCACAACCTGAAATCGAGTTATTTATTGAATGCAATATCGATCCGTCTAAACCTAAGTACCCGAAGCATTTATTTGAAGATTCGAAAAATGATTTATGGATTACGGATTATAATCATGTTTATAGATATAAGGACGGGATTGTGACAAAATACAAGATGGATGAAAAAAACCTAACCTCATCTTATGCCAGATCTTTCCAGTTTTTGGAATGTGATAATGGAAATTTGATTGTGGTTTCTCAAAAGGGGTGGTTTTATGATTTCGATTCTCAAAACAATACATTTATTGAGTCTGATATTAATCTTAACCTTACTATCCATTCCTCTTTTAAAATAGGAGCTAATGAATTTTTATTGGGTACTTCGGAAGGTGTGATTAAAATAATTTTTGATTCTCAAGCTAAAGTAATATCCAAAGAAGTAGTGGTAGTGGGTGTTATCGCATCTTGTTTCGGTAGAATTTCTGATAAAAAAATATTAATGGGTACTTGGTTTCAAGGTCTGGTAGAGCTTGATATTAGTGATGAATATGCCGTTTATCCTGTAGGAGGGTTTCCTTCTTTTACGATTAATAATATCTTTTTGGATGATTTTGGAAAATATTGGGTATCCACAAATTCAGGCGCGGTGGTTATGGAAAAAAAGTTCTTTTCAAATCAATTTCAAACCGCAAATTCGGAATATATTACATCGGTTAATCGTACTGATAATGGAAATGTAAATTTTGCCGGCAGAACGGGTATCTTCAATGTGAATGATAAAAAGGACATTGAAAAGTTGCCTTTAGATTTTAAGGGATCGCCAAGTGTTTTTAAGACTTCGGGAGATTTAACGCTAATAGGTACTGAGCAAGGTCGTTTGAATGTTTTTAAAGGGGAGGATTTACTCTTGGATATAGCCATTTCAGATCAGGCAGTTACCAGTATTCAGATTTCTTCGAAACAAATTGCCTGGGTGGTTGCCAACAAAGAATTATTCAAAGTTAATTTAACTTCAGGTCAGGTGAAGAGTTATCTCGATTCATTTCAAGGAAAACGCATTGTGCAGGATATTAGCTTGGATTCAAAACAGAATCTTTATATCGGCGGGGAGTTTAAGCACTCCTATTTGTTTAAATATAACCTTGCTAAAGATGAGATTATTAATATAAGCAAACCAATTTCATTTGCAATTGGCGAAGATTTTTGGGTGATAGATCTTGAGATGCATCAGGATGTGTTGTATATGGGCACTTCGGAAGGTTTGTTAAAATACACCGAAAATCTTGTTGAGAGAGTTGATTTTGGTGAAATGTCAAATCGTGAAGTAAATTCTGTTGCTATTGACAAGCATCATTCAATATGGCTGACTACAAGCAAAGGAGTAGTTCGTAAACGAAAAGCAGATATTTCTTTGTTTACACCAGATCAAGGATTACCATCAAAAACATTTACAAATCGTAATTTGGTGGTTGATTCAAAGAATACTTTATGGGTGGGTACTTCCAATGGGATTGCTTATGCACAGATTTCAGATTCTATAATGTCTACTCCTGTGCCAATGGTGTATTTGGCTGATCATGAAGGGAAATTAATAAAGCAGAATAGTGCTGTTTCAATGACAGCAAATTCAATGTTATTGCTGGATGTTGCGGCCAGTATTTATCCACAGAAACAAAATAAGTTTCAATTTTGTACAGTTCAAGACTCTCAAAAAAAAATTGATTGGAAAGATTTATCTGCAAAAAATCAGATATTACTATCAAAATTAGAACCGGGAGATTATAAAATTTGTATTCGTGGAAAGCATGAAGGAAATTATGCCTGGAGCGAAAATCGTGTTATTCAGCTTAAAGTAGAACAGCTGTGGTATTTAAGATGGTATATAATTTTTATTGAATTTTTAATGATACTTCTTCTAATCTATCTAACTAATGCATATAGTAAGAGAAGAACTCAGAAAAATCTATTGGCCTTAGAGAAGATCGTTTCAGATAGAACCATAGAACTACAAGAGGTTAATGAAAATTTAGTAACTGCGAATATTGCGAAAGATAAGTTTCTATCCATAATTGCGCATGATTTGAGAAATCCATTCAATGCCATTCGTGGCTTCTCAAGAATTCTACTGAAGGATTCTGACATTTTATCGGAAGAGGAACGAAATGAGTTGATTGAGACCATATATAGAAGTTCAGATGATACTTTTAAGCTTTTGGAAAGTTTATTGGAATGGGCTAATGTTCAAAAGGGGAATTTTAAATTAAATGCGGAAGAATTTGATTTAAAAGTGCTTCTGGAAAAGAATTTAGGTATTCATAAGAGCTTAGGAATGTTGAAAGAGCTTGATGTAAAGGGTGAATTTGATCATATAAAAGTGAAAGCTGACATGGCGATGATAGATACCGTAATTCGGAATCTTTTGTCCAATGCCATTAAGTTTTCGTTTCCGAATCAAATAATAGAATTGAGTTCAAAGCAGATGAATGGATTTGTTGTGATTCAGGTTTCTGATCAGGGAATTGGAATGACAGAAAAGCAATTGAAACAACTCTTTAAGATCGATAGTGTTTTTACCCGTGAAGGTACTGCAAATGAAA
>JAQBBZ010000070.1:0-10616 GCA_032125735.1 Labilibaculum sp. | reverse complement strand
AACAATTCCTTCCTTAAAATAAAATTCCCAGGAACTGTAAATTGGTAATTCGGTGGCCGCTCTAATGATCTCAATATTTTCCTGATAGGAAATGTAGTTTCCTTCCTTATCTCTGCTAAAGTTGATCAGTAAAATCACATTGGAATCATCCAGATTTTTCACCTTTTCCACCAAGTCGTTTATGCTTAAATTTTCAAGAAATATTAAGTGGACGTTTGTATGAAGGTCAGGCCAAAAGGATTTGATATAATTTCTGTTGATAATCGCCGATGTAGTTATGTTATCGTTGATTACAACCATATTTTTGGCTTTTGGATGTAGTTTTAAAGCCTGCTCAATGGTTTGCTTAAAATCGATGTATTCAGTAACTCCCGTAATGTTTGTCATTTCCTTAATCAAGCTGTCTTCAAATTGGTCGATAGAGCAGAAAACAATTGGAATATCCTGAAAAAATTCTTTCTGATAGTCGCGGGTAAAGTAAAGAGCATTATTGTCGGAAGCAATTACAACAGAGTAGGGAATCCCCTTGTGTTTTAATCGGTATAATTTTACAAATTCATCCAGATATTCCGCATCGTATCTACGTTTTGTATCCATATACTCAAACTGAACTTCTACGTTATCGTGTTCATTAAGAACAGATAGAATTCCTTTTGTGATGTTGTCAGTCCAGTTCAATCCCTGATGATAGGAATGAAGAACAAGCACTTTTTGTCTTCGGGCCGAAACGTGTAAGGAGATGGCTAGAATGAGAGAAAGTACCAAGAAAACACGCTTGAATATTTCGAGTTGTATTTTCATGAGGATTTATTATTCCTATTTAATAGAGTAGTATTCAATTAAATACAAGATACAAATTGAGAAGTAGAATAAAAATACAGTTCGGGTGTTACTCAATTTCAATAATTTTATTTTTCACAGCATACATTACCAAAGAAGTTGAATTTTTGCAGGCTGTTTTGCTTAGTAAATTAGAGCGATGACGGTCAACCGTTCTTTGGCTGATAAACAATTCTTCTGCAATTTCGGCATTACTGTATCCATCACAAATCAGTTTTAAAACCTCCAATTCTCTTTGCGATAACTTTACGGTTTCGGTTCTTAATTTATGCATTCTTTTCTGATCCAGAATATCAACCAAGAGTTCCTGAGAGAAATAGCTTTTTCCTGCCATTACGGCTTCCAATGCTGAGATCAATTCATCGGCATCGGAGTTTTTTAGTAGAAAACCTTTAACGCCCGCATCCAACATCTGATCGTAATATTCCTCTTCTCCATGCATGGATAGAACAATTACCTTTAAGTTTGGATACTTCTCAAGAGCTAGTCGCGTGGCTTCAATTCCATTCATTTCGGGCATGTTAATATCCATCAAAACAATATCCATATGCACATTTTCAGCGATTTCCAGAAATTCTTTCCCGTTCGAAGCTTCTCCAACTATTTCAATTTCGGGGACATTATTCAAAAGAAAGCGCAATCCACTTCTAAACATTTTGTGGTCATCCACAATCATTACTCTGCATTCACTCATACTCTAATTTTTACAGATTAATCTCAACTACTGCCATCATTCCGCCACGTTTTGGGTGACTTTTAATTTTGTGTGAACCGTTTAACGACCGAATCCTGCTAAATACATTATACAATCCCATTCCTGTCGATGTTCCGGCATTTATTTCCTTCGCATCAAAACCAATTCCGTCATCAATATAGATAAGAGAAACTAAATTTTCTTCTCTCGAGAGATTTATTTCAATATTTGTTGCTTGTGCGTGTTTAATTGTATTGTTGATCAATTCACTAACAACTCTAAATATAACAACTTCAACCTGTTGGTTAATTCGTTCCTCCATATTTTCGGCATAAAAGCTAATACTGATGGCTTGCGACAGATTAATTTTATTGGTGAAGGAACGAATGGCTTTCTCCAGTCCAAAATCATTTAAAATGTGCGGACTCAGGTTGTTCGAAATTTCTTTAATACTCACCAAAGCTTCATTTACTGCATCAACCGAAGCTTTTATAATGTTTCCTTTCTCTTCTTCCGAATCAAATTTGTCAAATGATGACAGATATAAGTTGATGCTTGAAAGTAGTGGGCCAATAGAATCATGCAAATCGGTTGCGAATCGCTTTCGTTCGCTTTCTTCGGTATTAATTACTGCATTCAAAATTTTGCGTTCCGTTTCCTGACGCAGACTGATATCATTTACCAAAGATAAAATCAGTTTGCTATCCTGAAGTTCAATTAAGCTTAAGTGAATTTCGACGGGAAAACTGCTTCCGTCTTTTCTTTTTTGCATCGATTCAAAGGTAAGAGAAGGATTGGATGCATTTAGTTTTCGCCAATAATTATGCAATTCCGAACTGCTGTGTCTTGAATCTATCTCGCTGTAATTGAGGGAGAGAATTTCATCGGTTGAATAGCCCAGCCAATTGCATGCTGCTGAATTGGCATCCAGAATATTCCCATCGGTATTGTAAATTAATATTCCATCCGATGCTTGTTCAATTAATGAACGCCATCTTTTTTCCGAGATTCTCAGCTTTTGTTCTTCGCTTCTTATTTTTTCTTCGCCTTCTTTTCGCTGGGTGATATTAATAAGTGTACCAACAATGTTTAAAGGTTTTCCATCTTGGTCATAATCCAGAATTTGTCCTTTGGCTTTGAACCACATCCAATGCTTATTGGTTGTGAAAATTCTGAATTCAACAATAAACAATGCACTATAGCCCAGTTTGTTTTGCCGGTGTTTTTGTTTGATGATAATTAAATCCTCAGGATGAATAATTTTGCATAGAAGATCTTTTGTATTGGAAATGGTTACGGATTTATAGCCCAGTTTATCCCAGATTATCTTACTAATGTAGGTTTGATCGTTGGCGAAATTATGCTCCCAAACTCCGTCTGAATTTGCATCAAGCATTCGAAGTAGCCTGTCTCGACTACTTTTTAATTCCAGATTTGCCACTTCTAAATTTTCAGTTCTTACTTTAACAAGTTCCAGAAGATTGTGTCGGTGATCTTCAAGTTCCTTATTTTGTTTGATGATTTGTTCGGTCTGAAGTTCCAGTTTTTCGTTGGCAAACACCACTTCTTTTGTTCTGGTAGCTACTCTCCGGTCCAATTCTTCATTTTCCTGAATCAGCTTCTTCTCATTCTGCTCCCTTTTAAGTTTCGAATACCTTAAAATGATTGCAATGATTAAGCCGAATATAATTATTACAAATAATGATGTTTGGTATTGGGGAATGATAGGCGGTGGTTGATTGCTGATGATACTACCTTTTGGAAGTTGTTTCGGGAGAATTCCAAAACGTTTCATTTGTTCGAAATCGAACTTGAAATTGTTGTATCCCGACTGCACAATAGGAATTTGGTTAATTTCTTTCCCATGTAGTACTTGAAGAGCAATTTTGGCCGCAAGTTCTCCCTCTTTATAACCGCTTGTGAGCATTCCTCCAACAATTCCTTCGTTAAAATAGAATTCCCAACTACTATAAATTGGTAGCCTTGTGGCTTCCCTAATAATTTCAATATTCTCCTGATAAGAGATAAAATTACCTTCTTTGTCACGACTAAAGTTAAGCAGGTAAATGATGCTGTTGGGGTCAAGGTTTTTAACCTGATCCACTAATTCATCAATGAGTAAATTCTCCAAAAAAACAAGTTCAACATCAGTATGTATGCTAGGCCAAAAAGATTTAATATTATTTCGGTTTAAGATTGCCGACTGAGTTTGATTGTCATTAATAACAACCAATTTTGTTGCTTTTGGATGCAAACCTAAGGCAACCTCTATGGTTTTTTTTGAATCAATCTCTTCGGTAACACCCGAAACGTGCTCAATTCCTTCTATTAATTCATCGGAGAATTGATTTATCGAACAGAATATTATTGGAGTATCCTTAAAGAAGTCGGAGTAATAATTTCTAACAAAATCCAAGGCATTGTTATCGGAAACAATAATGGCCTGATATTGATTTTTAAGATGTTTAATACCATATAGATTAGCAAATTCCTGCAGATATTCAGGATTTGAATTCCGCTTGGTATCCATATATTCAAATATCAACTCAACATTGTCCTCATGGCCTAAAACCGATTGAATACCTGCACTCACATTATCTGTCCAATTGAAGCCCTGATGGTAAGAATGCAGAATGAGTACCCTTTGTTTTCTGGCAGAAGCCTGGAATCCAAAAAGGAAAATGAAAAATAGCAGGATGCCGGTTTTCCAAAGAATGCGATTAATATTACTCATACTTAATTTATACTTTGCGATTCAAAAATGGGTTCATCAGATCAATTCGAATGAATGGGTAATATACAAAGGCTCTATCGTAAAGCCTATGTTATAAAATAGAATTCAGAATAGTTTTATTATTTCATTTTGCTGTTGCTTTTTTCTGTGGAAATTTTCCAGGCAGAATCACATTTAATAAACGTTTTCCTATTAATCCGAGCACTACAGCAAAAATTAATGCCACCAAACTCAGAAGCAATAGTACTAATAATGGTTTTAATTGCACGGCTACAAATAGTAATACGACGGATGTGATTAATAGTAGTAGACTGTATATTATTTTATTTCTCAAAAGAGGTGGTTTTAAGCTTTTGAATCGTGTAATTCCATCAATAATTCCTGTGATAAAAGCAAGAACTAAAGCAAAGGGGAGGAGTGTGATCAAAAAATTCACAACAACCTTTAATTGATCTGTATGAAAATCTGGAAATAGCCAAAGAATTCCTAGTAAGAGAGGAATAAGCGCAATAAAACATTGCGAAATGTGAATGGCGATGGGATGTAAATCCAAGTTTAGGATGAATAAGCGATTTGGCGATACTTTCTCACGATAGTCTTCAAAGACTTTATCGGGTAATCCACAGGCTGGGCAAACTCCGTTCAATTTGGCTTTTTCCATTACATATCCACAAGGACGACAGCGTACTAGTTCTTTCATGGTCGTTTTTTGCAACAAGTTACAGTATATTATAAAACCACAAAAAATACTTTGTCGCTATTCACAATAAAAATTAATACTAACAAACAATACTATTGTGCATAAAATTTGGTTTGATTATTTTTGGTCGAAATCACACACAAACTAATCCGCTACATGAAAAACTTACTGATACGCTTTTTGAAAAGCTCGAAACTCTTTGAATTAATAATGATATTTGCTGGGATTACTCTTTCCATGCAGTTTAATAATTGGAATGAAGAAAGAAAACTAAAACAATTAGAATTGGAGTTAATTAGTGACCTCTATATTGATGTGGTTCAAGACTCAATTGAACTACATAATGGTCTTTTGAACAACGAGAAATATTTTATTAAACCACTTCAATTTTTAGATAGTTGTCTTAGTAGTGAAGAGCCAATTGATTATTTGAAACTTAAAGATCCTTTGAGGATATTACTTGGAGGTTCTTATATGTCTAAGAATAATGGAGCATATGAATGTTTTAAATATGAAGGAATTTCAACTATAAAAAATAGTCGGTTAAAAATTAAGCTATTTGATTATTATGAATCGGGACTTAATTGGTTAAAAGTGAATCAAAATGAACAAAATGGATTTGGAGACGAGCATGTAATTCCTCTTTTTATAAAATATACTAATGCTAAATTAGAGGTGCCTTATGAAAGTTATCTGAAAATGAGGGATGATAAAGAAGCTAAATTAGTAATCTCGTTTTGGATAAGGACTTATATTCAGAGTAAAGATATGCATAGAGAATTAATCCCATTAGTAAGAGATTTAAAACACGAAATGGAAAAAGAACTCTTAGCCAACGGCAAAGATCCAAAGCAAATATTAAAAATAGCAGAAGTCGCTAAATCCTAATAAGAAAAGAGGCTGGATCCAATAAATATCCAGTCTCTTTTATGTAAATTTTATATTGCCTTTTTTTGTATAAAACTCCTGAATGCAAGATCCTTTGTTATTACAGTTTCTGTGTTAAAACAGCATCCCCTTTAAGAATTTTTTTTGCAAGAGTTTGAATTGTTCTCACTTTAACAAGAGCCGCATAATTATCTCTCAGCTCCGAAAAATCATCGTGCAAGGGACATCTATTGTCCACATCACAAGTTTTTAGACCAAAACTGCATCGGTTAAATGATTTTTCGCCATCAATAGCAACAATAATTCGATGCAATTGTAAATCATCATTTTCTGGATCGAAGAAAAATCCACCATTTCTACCTTTAAAACTTTTAATTAGTTCGAAACGGGTAAGTATCTGCAATATTTTAGCTGTAAAGTGTTCGGGTGATTCAATATTTTTAGCTATTTCTTTAAAGCCGGGACGTTTTTCTTCCCAGTTTTGCAATTGGATATAAACCAATGCACGAATAGCATATTCCGCAGTTTTTGAGAGCATATCTGTATCTTGAAATGCGAAATTAATTATTTTCTCTTACATCCTGTTCCAATTGAATTGCTTTTGGAAATAGAATGTTGTTTTCCAAATGAACATGTCTATGCAAGTCTTTTTCAAAAGCCTGCAAGTTTTGGTAAGCTGCCCGGAAAGTATTGCAGGCACCCTGTGGAGGCTGATAGGAAAGTGTTAATCGTGAAATTTCTTCGAATCGAGCCCCTTCGTTCTCATGCTCCTGTATTAATGAGGAGATGGTTTCTTCTGCACTAATCTTGTTCCATGAGGGGGTAAGTTCTCCCGATTTCAACATTACTAATTTTTCAATGAATGGAAATAGCACTGTTTCCTCTTTTTCCATGTGTGCTGTCAATTGTTTTACTGATTCGTTATAATGGAAATTTATCATTTTAATTTCAGGGTGCTTATTGCCGTGAACCTCTTCAATTTTGACGAGAAATTTAGAAATCATTGGTATTTGTTCCCGAACATAGGAATGATGATTCTCCAGAATGTATTGAATCAATTCTCCAAGAGGCATTTTATCGAATTCCGGTGCATCTGCCGGAGTTTTAATTGCTGCTTCCAATTTTTCGATTACCTCATTTGGATCAAGTGATTGCTTCTCACATGCCTCACGTATACTCTGTTTTCCACCGCAGCAAAAATCGATTTGATAATTGTCGAATATTTTAACTGTCTGAAAATGACTCCTCACAATATCTCCAACATGTGTTTCCTGACTAATCATGGTATAATTCTTTGTTTGTAAATAAATTATCTTCACGAAAGAAGATAAAAAGGTCTCTTAATCTGTGAAGTTAAGTTTTTATTTGTGAAATCCAACGGGAGGGTTCATTATATTTGGCTTAAAAAAATAAGATAAAGCGCTGTGTATATTAGTTTTAATTTGCTTGTTTGATAATGAAAGAAGAGGCAGAATCAAAATTGATTCTGCCTCTTCTTTATAAATTGTGGCCTTGTAAATAGTCTCAATACTAATTACTCACTTCTTGATTCTGTTTTTTTACAATCCTAAAACAGTAACTCCTTGTTTGTAAACGATATCTTTAGGAATACCAGCATTGTTTACACGATCCAAATCTTTCTGAAGATCTTCACGAATGAAACCTCTGTCGGCAATCATTTGCTGAGCAGCTTCGTAGTTGCCATCACCCTGAACAATAAGAATTTGTTTTCCCAGTTCGTTCATAGCAGCTTTCATTTTTTCAAAATCAACTTTGTAAGTCCCGGTTTCAGCATTTCGGGTAAAAGCACCTTGCTCTTCGAAGAAATAGAAACGAATCATGTTTGCTTTTCCGTGAGCACTTGCAGCTCCAAAACGAACTGAACGGAAGATTCCAGCCATGAAGGTTACATAGTTGTCCATCAGTTTGTCTGCATCCAATTCGCCCCATTCAGCCATTTGTGTAATCATATACAAACCAAGAATATCAGCTTTTCCTTCTTCGATAGAGGTGTAAGTATCTTTCAAAACTTTACGCACACTTTCCTGTTCTTTTAATGTGTATTTAATTCCCAAACCGTGAGCAACTTCATGAAACATTACATTCTCGAAGAAAGCATCAAAAGTTACGTTTTTACGTTGGCTTTCATCCATCAGTAAATCCGAAATAGGAACTAATATTTTATCGAATTTGGCCTTCATTACATTTTTCAATTGCAATTTTCTTGATCCCTTTTGTTCGTGAACACGAGGATCGTTTGGAAGGTTAATCGCAATATTCTTGCTGCCTGCGTTACAGTCACCTGCAGAATAAATTTCATCGTAAACATTCATGTCCGCGTTAGCGTTAGCCTTTTCGGCTTTATATTCTGCAGGAACCGGTAGACCTTCCTGAAGGCGGGGTAGTAATGCTGCGAATTTTGAAAGTTTTTCACTCCAAACTTTATCCTTCACCAAAATCTGACCCGAATGTGACGCTTTGTATCCGTAAAGAGCGTCCTCGTAAGTTTCGATAGGCCCAACAACAAAATCGATTGTGTTGGTTTTCATGTCCATCCAAGCCAAATCAGAAGCAAGGTAATCATCGGTAAGAAGAGCAGTCGCACGCAATTCTAAATAATTTTTTAAACCGGCATCTTCAGCCAATTCAGAAGCTTTTAGTAATAATTCAGAAGCTTTTTCAATTTGTGCCTGGTAAGCAACATGGTAAGGAACTACTTTTAGTTCACCATTTTCATCGCGCTGAATTTTTGTGTACCAATCGGTTTTCATTTCGTCCTCAATGGCATCAAACTCCTCTGGAGTCATATCAGCGGGATAGAAATTAGCTCCTTTAGGTTTTGCCTCATATCCGGGAAGGAAAGCTTTGTTATTATCCAAGCGATCCCAAGGACCATAGTTTATTTTTGAATATGCAATTGCAGCAGGATCGGTAAGCTTCCCTAAAAAATCAGCTTTATTGCCAATTGCATCCATCCAGAATATCTCTTCCATGATATCAGCAACTTGCATTAAAATGGGAAGCATCTGTTTTTCATTTTCGCTTAGTACACTTATGTCAGTTGTTAATTCAACTTCGGCATATTGATTCACTAATTCTTGTGTTGGTGAAACCTCAGCTTGTTTGGCTGGTTTTTCATTACAAGCTGCAAAACCTAAACTTATGGCCAGCAACAATGTAATAGATGCATTTTTTTTCATTAGAGTTTGAAATTTTAAGTTAGTAAATGGTGTTTGCTTCTAATCGATACAAGGAAAAATTGTTAAATTATTTTTTACATTGCATGATCTTTTGTTTGTAATCAAAAATACAGCAAAGAATTGTTTTATCAAGATTTACCTGATAATAATTAATTGAAACAACCTAACAATTATAAAATGAAGAACAGATTTTTAATTGCAATCATCCTTGTTTTTGCACTATTTCAAACCTCTTCGGCCCAAAAGAAGGAAGAAGTAAAGAAAAGTTATCAATTTACCATCGAAAAACAATTGAAGGCTACGCCGGTAAAAAATCAACATCGCTCTGGTACTTGCTGGTCTTATGCTACAATTTCATTTTTAGAATCGGAAATCATTCGTTTGGGAAAAGAGGAAATGGATCTTTCCGAGATGTTTATCGTGAATAGGAACTATCATTTACGCGCGAGTGATTATGTCCGTTTTCATGGGATGAAGAGTTTTTCAGCTGGAGCTGAAGGCTGGGATGCTTTGAATGTGGTAAAGAATTTTGGTTTGATTCCGCAGTCGGCTTATTCAGGAAATACCTTCGATGAAACAATGCCCGTGCATGGTGAGATGGATGAAGTGATGAAAGCTTATGTTGATGCTGTTGTAAAAAATAAGAACAAGAAACTTACTCCGGTTTGGATGAAAGGATTTGATGGGATTCTGGACGCCTATTTAGGAGAGATT
Organism: Labilibaculum sp.; assembly: GCA_032125735.1. Lineage (GTDB taxonomy): Bacteria > Bacteroidota > Bacteroidia > Bacteroidales > Marinifilaceae > Labilibaculum. Next base: position 846 of record JAQBBZ010000070.1, on the reverse strand, counting down.
CCTGAGACTTTCACTGTTGAAGGAAAAGAATACACGCCTAAATCGTTTCGCGACGAAATGGGCTTGAATATGGACGATTACATTACAATTACCTCTTATACACATCATCCGTTTTACGAAAGCTTTATTTTCGAAGGGCCGGATAACTGGTCGTTGGGAGAGGTTTACAATTTACCAATGGATGAAATGATGCAGGTTGTTGATAACGCCATTGAAAGTGGCTACTCAATTGCCTGGGGCAGTGATGTGAGCGAAAAAGGTTTCTCACACAGTAAAGGGGTTGCAGTAGTTCCCGAAACCGAAACCAAGAGCATGGATAATGCTGAAATTTCGAAATGGGAGACCATGAACAAAGATGAAAAATCGGCTTTTGGATTGGATTATCCTGTAAAGGAAAAGGAGATTACTCAGGAAATGCGCCAAATTGCATTTGATAATTACGAGTCGACCGAAGATCATTTGATGCACATGGTCGGAACTGCGAAGGATCAAAACGGAAGCAAATATTACCTGATTAAAAACTCGTGGGGAACCGATAACAATTCTCATGGAGGATATTTTTATGCATCAAAAGCATTCGTGCAGTACAAAACGGTAGGATTGTTGCTTCATAAAGATGCTGTTCCTGCAGAGATTGCCAAGAAATTGGGACTGTAAGAACTACGAGTTAATAATATGAATAGAAATGCATTCCAAACGGGATGCATTTCTTATTTAAAACAAAACACCTCCTCCCGCGTGGGAAGGAGGTGAAAAAAAGCAATGGAGACGAATCTCCATCACAGATATCTTTTAAGCTTACTCTATTTTCGCTTTATTGGTAACAACGTAATATCTTGGATCATC
>JAQBBZ010000069.1:0-20754 GCA_032125735.1 Labilibaculum sp. | reverse complement strand
ACATTGTGCTTTTTGTATATTTCGAGAAAACGCATCCACAAATCGGCATTCTTTTTCCCTTTAAAGCGCTTTTGTACCCAACCAAAAACCCACTTCTTCTCTACAGAATCAACCACGTATTTTGAATCGGAATAGATGGTTACATCGCAACCAGGAGTTTTTAGAGCTTCCAATCCAACAATTACAGCCATTAGCTCCATTCTGTTGTTTGTGGTCAGCTTAAATCCCTGATTTAAATCTTTACGATGCTTTCCCGAAATTAGGACAGTTCCATATCCGCCCGGTCCAGGGTTTCCACTTGCAGCTCCATCAGTATACATGATTATTTTAGTAGGCATATTTTATGTTTGGGGTTTTCAAATCAAAAGTAACAAAATTTATTTTTCTCCCATTCTATTTGTGAGTGCATAAAAAAAGGATATCCGAAATTCGAATATCCTTTCTTATCTATTTTTGATATAATTATTAGGTAAGTCAATCTAATTACTCACATCTAAAATCTTATATCTATTTTGTTACTTCACAATAGTCATTTCGTCAATTAAATTTTGAGCACCTGCAAACTTATCAATAATGAAAAGTGTGTAGCGAATATCAAGATTAATACATCTTTGAAGATTCTCTTCAAAATCAATATCTCCAGACATGGCTTCAGAGTTACCATCAAAGGCGGTACCAATTAACTCCCCGTTTCCGTTAATTACAGGAGAACCAGAGTTACCACCGGTAATGTCACTGTTGGTTAAGAAACAAACAGGTAAGTTGCCATTCTTATCGGCATACTTACCGAAGTCTTTTTTATTGTACAACTCTTTTAACTTGGCAGGAACAACAAACTCATCATCTGTTGGATCTTCTTTTTCCATTACTCCTTTTAGAGTTGTGAAATGCTTATAGTAAACACCATCTTTTGGAGTGTATCCACCAACATTTCCGTAGGTTAAACGAAGCGATGAATTTGCATCTGGAGACAGGTTTTTCTTATTGTTGATTTGCATGATACCATCAACGAAAAGACGTTTACCTTTTTGTAATTGATCAGTACCTTTTGATAATTTACCGCTAATCTCTTTGTATTTATCAATGATTGAGTTCCCAATTTTAAAAGCGATATCATTTTCAAGAGTTGTCAGTTCTGGTGCATCCAAAAATTTATTGAAACTTTCAGAAGTAGCAAAAATTGAGTTGGTGTAAACATCAGCAGCTAACTTATCATAGTCATTGTTGTAATTTTCTGCAAAAGTTTTGAAAATCTCTGGTTGTTGCTCTGTTGGAATATTCTCTGCGTACATTTTGTACATGCCAGCCATCAGTTTTTGATCGGTTGGAGCATTGTAATCTTTATAAAATTCTTCAGCAGATTGACGTAAACCAGTAATCGCTTTATCAATAGCTACGTTATTTAGAGTGTCGGCAGCAAGCAAAGATTTTAATCCTCCTAGTCTAATTGAGAAAATTGGCATTTCGGCACCGCTTAGTAATGCTTCTCTTAGGTAAGAACTTGAATTCATTACCTCTTTACGTTCTGCATAAACCTGAGCAATAAGTTCAAGAGCTTTTCCATATTTAGCTTCTCTTTTTGATTTCTTATTTGCCCATTCAAGATATTCCTTTTCAATTTCTTGTTTGCGTCCCATTGTATTCAACTTTTTAAGAGCTTTGTTTTGCTCATTTGAATACTTCCAGTAATTGGCACTTCCAGCATGTTTTGATGCATATTGAATACGAACTTTAGCATCCTTAAGCATATCTTTCTTCATAATATCCAATTTTAAAGTACGGATATCGTAACGGTTTTGGTTGGTGATTTTAATGGTTTCTTCCAAGCCAAAAGAAGTAAGGTAACGATCGGTAGTTCCAGGAAATCCCATAATCATTGCAAAATCTTGCTCTTCTACTCCTTTAGCTGAAACAGGAAGGTGATGATTTGGTTTTAATGGAATATTTTCTGCCGAGTAAGAAGCTGGTTTTCCATCAGGTCCGGTATAAATTCGGAACATCGAGAAATCTGCAGTATGACGTGGCCACATCCAGTTGTCTGTATCGCCACCAAATTTACCCATTGATTGTGGAGGTGCGCCAACTAAACGAACATCTTTATAAATCACATATACAAAAAGGAAATATTGGTTTCCTTCAAACATGCTTTGAACATTGGCCTTATAATTAGTTCCTTCTTCAGCTTTTTTCTCCAATTCTATAGCAATTTTCTCAATTGCTTTGTAGCGCTCCTCCTCGGTCATTTCATCATTAACTGTCGCAAGAACCTCTTTGGATACATCTGCCATGCGAACTAAAATAGAAGCTGTAATTTCTGGATTCGTTAGCTCTTCTTTTTTGTCGTAAGCCCAAAAACCATCTGAAAGGTAATCGTGTTCTGTGGTTGAGTGAGATTGTAAAGCATTAAATCCACAATGGTGATTGGTTAGAAATAATCCCTGATCAGAAATAATTTCACCAGTACAGAAATGACGGAATGGTCTTCCTTCGGTTCCCAGACCAACAATCGCATCCTTTAAACTACTCTTGTTGATGTTGTAAATGTCATCGGTAGATAATTTTAAACCTTTTGCCTGCATTTCGGCAGCATTCTTATTTAATAGAGATAAAAGCCACATGCCTTCATCCGCTTTTGCATTGGAAAAACTAAGTAGTAAGCTTAGTCCCAAAATTAATGATGCAAATTTTCTCATTTTTGTTGCTTTAAATTTTTAATATAACCGAAGTAGTTTTAGTGAACTAGCCTGGTTATTAGTTGTTGTAAGTATTTAGTCGATTAGCAAAGTTAATATTAATATGCGATTACGCTTTTCTGTTAATAATGATAAAAAGTGCTTCAGGAACTAAGGTGTTGAAGATTAGTTGTTTATTTCTTGGGTTAGAATGGGGAAATTAGATGAACCCTGTGTTTTTCTCGTTAAAGAGAATTCATAATGGTCTGTTAATGAGCTGAGTTTTCTTAGAATTTTAACTCGAGTTGATCTGATAATAGCGAAAATGTCTTTCTGTGGATGGAGTGGATTCCATGCTCCCGAATTGCCAAGCGGTGTTTTTTTGTTGGATATCCTTTGTTATTTTTCCAATCGTAGCAAGGAAACTTCTCATGTTCAGCCAGCATGTAATCGTCGCGATAGGTTTTTGCTAAGACTGAGGCCGCCGCAATAGATAAGTATTTACCATCTCCTTTAATAATACAAGTATGGTTGATTTCAGGATAGGATGTAAAACGGTTTCCGTCAATAAGCAAATGCTCAGGTAGGATTTTAAGCTGATCTATCGCTCGATGCATGGCTAAAAAAGATGCATTTAAAATATTTATTTGGTCAATTTCTGCGTGGGTGACAATTCCAACGGCCCAAGCAATTGCTTCTTTTTCAATTACATCTCGAAGCAAATACCTATTCTTTTCAGAAAGTTTTTTTGAATCGTTTAATAAATTATTAGTGAAATTTTGGGGTAAAATTACTGCCGATGCGAATACAGGTCCGGCAAGACATCCTCGTCCTGCTTCGTCGCAACCAGCTTCAATTGTATTTTTATGTAAATAGGAGGCTAAGCAATTCATAGATGCAATATTTATTGGCAAAAGTAGATTGAATTTTCTATTGTATCAAATGTGCATCGACCTATTTAGTTTTTGTGCTTTATAATTCTGGCTCCATCAATAAATTCCGACTTTATACTTTTAGGGTTGTCTATGATTTCGTAAAATTCATCGAAATAATTTAAGGCACGTTCTTTTTCTTTATCATCCAAGTAAGGACAATTCGTATATAAATCGTATAAAAGTTCTTTCTTCATCCTAAATTCCTTAAAAATATATTCAAGTTCCTCTGCTGTTCGTTGGTAACCTCTGTAAAGTCGATCATGAATGGATTGAATATCTAATTTAGCGTTGGGAATGGCATAAGGAGCATCTACTAAACTAGACCAGTCGAAATCATAAGGTACAGGAATCAGACGTGAGGTTGGAGTCTTCGAAATAAGTTTAATATTATGGAGAGTTGGTACTCCCCAGTCAGTGTTTCCAACCATGTATTGGAATAGCGCAAGTTTTGTTACTTTACTGATAATGGTATGATCCTGATGTACTTTCGTGTCATAACGAACTATTTTACCATTCCGCTTAGCCATCTGTTTAAAATCTTCTATAAAGAAAGCAAATTTTGTAATAGGGTTCATTTCATCTTCGCTGTCTTTATAGCTTATCTTAGCCAAACGAACTCTAAAACTTTCAGGAGTGAAAATATTGTATGCTTTGTAGATAAGGTATTCATGAATAAGCATCTGCTCAAATCTTGCATTGCGATTTTGGCAGTGTGTAACCAACTTTAATTTGTCGTTATCGTGGAAGAGAGAATAGTTTGAATCTGCTTTGTTGAATTTAATACTTAGAGGAGGAAATGCACAAATACTACGATCTTTCCTGAAATTTCCTCTGGTTTTAAGATCTACAATCATTGTTACAATTGAGTCCCCTAGAAGGTAAGATAATCTTCCTGTGTGGTATTTGTTCTTATCACCAACATCTTTAATAAGAGCCTTAAGATCGGTGGTGATTGATAATTCTAAAAGTGAATCGGATTCAAATAAATCTGGTGCCGGATAAATGGAATCAATTGGATTTTGATAACTGGCAAGCAATCTTGTATTTCCCAGTACAACTAGAAAAAGAACAAAAAAAATGCTGTGTTGAAATATTTTAATCATAAATGAAATGTTTTATTGATCGGTAATATTTTCACCTATTTCGGCATCAGTTAATATATTTGGAGTTGCTTCTTCTCGGTAGAATATAATTAGTTTTATACTCATTTTCGATAAATCTATTTGTCCAATACTAAATTTTGCAACCTCCATTCCTGTTCGAGTGTAGATATCATCTATTAATTCTTGTTGCTTGCTGGGATGAATTAAATCCATTCGATCATAAATTATTGTTCTTCTTGCCAAATGACGTTTCATCCAAACTCTTTCCATGATCCATGTCGTTGTCATAAAAGCTAGGTTGGTGAATGCGATTTCACCAAAACTAATTTCACCTCTGGATAAAGCATTGATAACTGATATCGTAATAACAAGAAACAGGTAGGTCATTTCTCTGATTGGGATGGTATCGGTTCGGTACCTGATAATTCCAAAGATTGCGAATAATCCAAGTGCAAAGCCTAATTGTAATTCAACACTTCCAAGCAAGAAACAAAGGAAAAATACGGTTGTACTTATCATGATGTACGTAAAAACATAGGATCGTTTTCCTGTAGCCTTGAAATAAACGTAATTAATAACAAAAACGGTTACCAGCAAATTGAGTATGAATCTAAGTAACAATTCAACAAGGGTATTCGAGTAAATAAACGATGTTGGAATATTCGGGCTTGTTATGATATCAGTAAAAAATTCCATAGTATTTCAGTTTTTATTGTAATCGTTCCTTCTCCTTATGTGCAAATATCCGATAATATTTCTGATTCTCTATTAGTAAGCCCTGATCAATATAGTTTGGATCACCTATGGGAACGTCCATTGCTATGAGTTTAAAAGAATAAAATGGATATACTCTGGCAACAGGAGTGTGTCCAAAAATAATAACATTAGAATTGTAAAATTCCAGTGTTTTAAGTACTTCCTGTAAAGATATCCGATCATATTTCGGAGTTCTCGATAAATATCCGCGATACCATAACGGACTATATGAATATAAGAATAAATCAACTAATGTGGTGTCTGCCAGCTCAGTGTAATTATTAAGATGATATCTCATTCCAATATTCACTTGATTAATACTCATCTTTTTCTCTAGAAATTCAGGAGAAATACCGCCATGTACGAATAACTGTTCTCCAATTCGAACAAGTGTATTTTTGGATCGTAACCATTTCCCCAAAACAGAGTGTTTATCAAAGAAATGAGAGTAATGAAAATTTACATAATGAGCGGCGTGCTGATATTTGTCAATAACATATCGGTCATCAAACAACAGAGCCATCATCTCGTGATTTCCCAGGAGATAATGAACCATACCTCCTTGTTTTTTTGCTTGAATTTCCAATTGAAAAATAAACCATAGGCATTCTGTTACCTTATCTCCTCGGTCAAATACGTCGCCGGTAAAAACTACTTGTCCATCGCCATAATTCCATCTGTTTTTTTCATCAATAATTTTGTTGTACCGAAGAATAGCCAATAATGATTCAAATTCACCATGGATATCTCCCAGGATTACAATTTTATTATTCGAAGGATTTTCTCCTGATTCCGGTTTAATTTTATCTGGAATAATATAGGTTAAGGTATCATTCCCAGCAAATCCGATGAATGAAATTGTGTCATTTTTAAATCGAAAAGTCTTACTTATTTTCTTTGTTTTGTTTTTTATGCTGTCGTGAACCACATAAAAAGCCTCAACTCTAGTTGGAGAAATGTATCTAACATGTGGGCCCTCAACATAGCTGGCAACAAGCAAGGAATCTTTACTTATTGTATCCTGATCGATAGATGCTTGCGAGTGAAAGGAGGCAAGCATAAATAAAAGGAAAAGGTATATGTAGACCTGTTTGATTTGCATTAATATCTTCCTGTGTTATTTAGAGTGTTTAAAGATAAGATAATTTTCTATTTTAATTTAAATCGAATTCATATTCTCGTTAATCATTATATCTGGTAAGATATCCTTATTTTTGTAAAAAAAGCAGCGGGATGTATACTAAAGAAGAATCGAAAGAAATTAAGATCCAGTTTTGGGATGGATTTAAAAGATATTCAAAAGAAAAGGGAAGGAAGATGACATCATGGGTTTTACGCGGAACTCAGATTAACGGAGTGCAGTTAAAATTTGATTTGAATGAGGATGGTGCATTTGTAATTCTTCAGGTTGACAGTAAGTTAGATTCTGTAAGACATTCTGTTTATGAAAGATTTGAGAAGTATAAGCCAGTAATTGTTGAAACTTGTGGCGCAGATTTAAAGTGGGAGAAAGACTATTTGATTAAGGGATTTAAGGATGTAGGTATGATTTATTACCATTTGGAAGGAGCATCGATATATCAAAAAGAAGAATGGAAAAACTACTTTGAATTCATGTTCTCAAAAATGACCATTTTGGAAGAAGCTTTTCTGGAGGTTAAAGATGTTGTGTTAAAACCTTCTTAGGATACTTTTTTTTGCATTCGTATCTGTGTGATAAACAGTGTTTAGGTTCTTCTATGATGCAGTATTGGTAAGGGGTTGTTGAAATTTTATTGCAATAATTTTGTTTTCGAACAAAAGGCTCCTATCTTTGCAACCGCAAAACGAAAGATATTTCTTAAAATATATTGCGGGATGGAGCAGTGGTAGCTCGTTGGGCTCATAACCCAAAGGTCGTCAGTTCGAGTCTGGCTCCCGCTACAAAGAATTAGGATTAAGTAGACCTAAATAAGAAATAAAAGATAGTATCTTTCGAAAATATATTGCGGGATGGAGCAGTGGTAGCTCGTTGGGCTCATAACCCAAAGGTCGTCAGTTCGAGTCTGGCTCCCGCTACTAGCGAAAGGGCTTTGGAGAAATCCAAAGCCCTTTTTTATTGGCAATTTTTACCTTCTCGCAAGTAAACATTTTACGCTAATTCTCTTACCTTTGCGTAAATATTTTAGATCCGTTCATTATGAGTCGTTTAAAAGAAAAAAAGCCTTTGCTTGAGAAGTTGAAAAACAAATACAAGTTAACTATTTCAAATGAAGGTACTTTTGATGAAGTATTATCGATTCGATTATCACGTTTAAATGTGTTTAACGTGACAGGATTGTTTTCAATTGTCCTAATCGCTTTGGTGACTCTGTTTATTGCATTTACTCCCTTGCGTGAGTATATTCCTGGCTATCCTGATGGCGAAATGAGAAGAAATATTGAGAATAATGCAATCCTCGTTGACTCTCTAATTGTAGAACTTGATAAAAGAGATCGTTTTTTTCAAGGAATTCGAAATGTAATTTCTGGAAATGATTTCGATAATGGTGCGGAAAATTCTGCCGATTCGATTGTCGATCCTCGATATAAAGATTTGAGTTTTAGCATTTCTTCTAACGATTCTATTTTTCGGATAGAGCATGAAGAAGATGAAAAATATAATTTAGCTCTTGGAGGAGTGGCAAAAATTCGCGGCTTATCAAATACTCACTATTTTGCGCCAATTAATGGTTTAATCTCTAGTCATTACGATAGTAAAATTGAGCATTTTGGTACTGACATTGTTGGAGGTATGAATGAAAGAATCTCATCCGTATTGGATGGGACAGTTGTTTTTTCTGAATGGACATTAAATACCGGATACGTTATTCAAATTCAGCATTCTAACAACTTGTTATCCATTTATAAACACAATGCGGAGCTATTGAAAAAAACAGGTGACCATGTGAAAGCTGGTGAGGCAATTGCCTTGCTTGGCAATTCAGGAGAGTTGACTTCTGGCCCTCATTTGCATTTTGAATTGTGGCACAATGGGCAAGCGTTAAATCCTGAGGATTATATCAAATTCTAAATACAAACAAAACTCGAGTTATTGATGAGTAAACATATTGCCATTTTGGGATCTACAGGTTCCATCGGAACACAGACCTTAGAAGTGGTGGAGGCCAATCCTGATAAATTTATCGTGGATGTACTAACTGCGAATAACAATATTGAATTGCTGATTCAGCAAGCTAAAAAATTCCATCCTGATGTTGTTGTTATTGCTTGTGAAGACAAGTATGCCGAGCTTTCTGAAGCCCTAAAAAATGAACCTATAAAGGTTTATGCAGGAATTGATGCGATCGCACAGGTCGTACAAATGTCATCAATCGATATAGTGGTTACCGCCATGGTTGGTTATTCCGGACTTCTTCCTACAATAAAAGCGATTGAGGCAAAAAAGAACATTGCTCTGGCAAATAAAGAAACTCTTGTGGTTGCTGGCGAAATAATTCAGAAGTTAGCATTGGAGAATGGTGTTAATATTTACCCGGTAGATTCTGAACATTCAGCAATATTTCAATGCTTGTCGGGTGAGTTTGATAATTCAATCGAAAAGATTTATTTGACAGCTTCTGGGGGACCGTTTCGAGGAAAGGATAAGAAATTTCTTGAAAATGTTACCTCTAAGCAAGCCTTAAGGCATCCTAACTGGAATATGGGAGCAAAAATCACGATAGATTCAGCTAGTATGATGAATAAGGGCTTTGAGGCGATTGAAGCCAAATGGCTCTTCGATTTAAAAGCTTCGCAGATTGATGTGATTGTACATCCGCAATCAATTGTTCATTCTATTGTGCAATTTGAAGATGGATCGATGAAAGCACAAATGGGATTGCCGGATATGAAGCTGCCTATTCAATTTGCCCTTACATATCCAAATAGACTTAAAACAAATTTTCCTCGTTTTAATTTCTTAGATTATCCAAACTTAAGTTTCGAAGCTGCCGATTCAAAGAATTTTAAAAATCTCGATTTGGCTTTCCAGGCAATGGAAAAAGGTGGGAATTTGCCATGCATTGTAAATGCTGCCAATGAGATTGTGGTTGAGGCATTTTTAAAAGATGAAGTAGGTTTTTTACGGATGAGTGATATTATAGAAAACTGTATGCAAAAAACCGGATTTATCAAAAACCCGTCTTACGAAGATTATGTATTAACGGACATGGAAGCCAGGAAAATGGCACTATCTATGTTGTAAAAAATACCTATCTTAGGCATCCACTAATTTGCTGGTTTGTTTAACTGGCAAAGTGTTTAAATTATTAATTGAAAATTGAATGGAAGTAATCGTTAAAATAGGACAGTTTTTGTTGAGTTTGTCCATATTAGTTGTGTTGCATGAATTAGGACATTTTACCTTTGCGAAATTGTTCAAAACCAGAGTAGAGAAATTCTATATGTTTTTCAATCCTGGATTTTCTTTGTTTAAATTCACAAAAGGTGATACCGAATATGGCATTGGATGGTTGCCACTTGGTGGTTACGTGAAAATTTCCGGAATGATTGATGAATCGATGGATAAGGAGCAAATGAAATTGCCACCTGAGCCTTACGAATTCAGATCGAAGCCAGCATGGCAAAGATTATTGATTATGGTGGGTGGTGTTATGGTGAATTTCATCTTAGCATTCGTTATATATATTGCAGTCCTTTATACTTGGGGTGAGCAATATCTTCCAACCGAAAATGTAAAATACGGTGTGGTTTGTGATTCTTTGGCCGAGAGTATTGGTTTGCAGGATGGCGACAAGATCGTTTCATTGGATAACGAGAAAATAGAAAAGTTTAATGATATCATACCAGATATTCTTCTGAATGGTCCAAAATCGATTCAGTTCATAAGAAATAATGAACAACTAAGTGTTGACATCCCTTCTTCTTTTGTGCCTGCCTTATTGGAGAGAAGTAGTAAAGGATTTTCTTTAAGCCCTGTTTTTGATGTACGTTTTCCTTATAGTGCTGTTTCTATCGGAAAAGTGATGAAGGAATCTCCTGCAAGTGAGGCGGGAATTTTAAAAGGAGATAAAATTGTTTCGATTGATTCCGTTGGTTTTGAGTATTACGATCAATTACAAACTTTTACACTTTCTAATAAAGGTAAGGATGTATTGGTTCAGTTGAATCGTGAAGGAAAATCACTGGAAGTTAATCTTACCATTGGTGCAGATGGGAAATTAGGATTTTATCCTCAGATGGAGGCCGGTTTGTTAGAGTATGCTACTTTAGAATATAGTTTTGTTGAGTCTATTCCTGCTGGTTTTAATAAAGGGATAGATAAATTATCGGATTATTTAAAGCAGTTTAAGCTGATCTTTTCTTCTGAAACTAAAGCTTATAAATCGATAGGCGGTTTTATGACAATTGGTAGTATTTTTCCAGGTGTTTGGAACTGGCAGGCTTTTTGGAATCTAACAGCTTTCTTGTCAATCATATTGGCTATCATGAACATATTGCCGATTCCGGCTTTAGATGGCGGACATGTTATGTTTTTAATGTATGAGATAATAACAGGAAGGAAACCTGGTGATAAATTTATGGAATATGCACAGATAACAGGAATGGTACTGTTGTTTGGTCTTTTAATATTTGCCAATGGCAATGATGTGGTGAAATGGATTTCCAATATGAAATAAGAATTTCATTAAAAATAGTAACTTAGTATTCTAAATCATTAAATAAATAAATATGAACCTTTTTGTTTTAGCCGGAATGGTTGGACCCTGGCAAATAATCATTATTGTATTCGTAATTGTACTTCTTTTTGGTGGAAAAAAAATTCCAGAACTAATGAAAGGATTAGGGCAAGGAATGAAAGAATTCAAAAAGGCTACCGACCAGGATGACGATAAGGATAAAAGTAAGGATAAAGAATCTAACGAGAAATAATATAGAAAGGCAGGAGTAATTCCTGCCTTTCTATATCTGTTTTTTTCTGTTTCTATTGAAGAAACAATAAGTTGAAAACTAACTTTTTAGTTATTTAGATTCATTTTGCGTGAAACATTTAGAAATAAGTGTTTTTTTTATGTTATTTTGTTGTTGAAATATCTTCGTTTCGTAATTATTTACGAAATTTAGGAGCATTTAATTGCTAAGGTTTATGAGGAAATATTTACTTCTTTTTTTGATTTACTTGGCGTTTGCTGCTCAGGCAGATGCTCAGTCGCTTTTTAGTATACTAAACAAAGAAAAGCCTGAGAACATTAATGAGATCAACCAAAGATTGATCCATTTTACGTCGGAAATAATGAAAGAAGATCTTTCTGAAAATGTTATTCTAGATGCTAATTACATTCCTGTTTTTACTGATGAAGTATATCAGAAAAGAATGGATAAGCTAAACATGCAAAGTCCAATTCAATTAAATTTTAAGCCAATTGTTCGAAGATATATTGATGCGTACGTAATTAGGCATCGTGAAAAGACAGCTAAGATTATAGAACGCTCCGAATTGTATTTTCCATTGTTCGAAGAGTATTTAGACAAGTATCAACTTCCGCTTGAATTAAAATATCTAGCGGTTATTGAATCAGCTCTTGATCCAAAAGCAAAATCAAGGTCAGGTGCAATGGGTTTATGGCAATTCATGTTTAATGCCAGTAAAATGTTCGATTTAAGAGTCACCTCATATGTGGATGAAAGAATGGATCCTGAGAAATCAACAGAGGCGGCATGTAAATACCTTCAGTATTTATATCGGATTTTTGGTGATTGGCAACTTGCATTGGCTGCCTACAACGGTGGCCCCGGTGTTGTACGCGAGGCTATTCAACGTTCGGGTGGGAAAACTGATTTTTGGGAAATTTCACCTTATTTACCGGAACAAACCAGAAATTATGTGCCTGCATTTATTGCCGTAAATTATGTTATGAATTATAGCTCTGAGCATAATATCGTGCCTTCGAAAAATGTATATCCTTACTTTAGAATATCACACGTTACAGTAAATAAACCAGTATTCTTTCAGCATGTTGCCGATGTGTTAGAATTGCCATTGAAAGCAATTCGTGAATTGAATCCAATTTACAAGGGTGATTTAATTCCTTTGTGCGAACTTCCTGCTAAATTAATACTGCCAATAGAAAAGGTGGGGAAGTTTATCGACTCGGAGGAAGTTATTTATGGAATGAAGGATACTCCTAAGAAATATCTTGATTTACAAAAGGATCTCTCATCTAAAGAAGGGAAGTATTGCATTATTCATGATGTAAAAGCAGGAGAGTATTTTCATAAAATTGCAATGAAGTACGCTTGTACGATCAATAATATTAAAGAATGGAATGAAATGGAAAGTCCGGATATTTTTATTGGGCAAAAATTAAAAATTTGGGTTTATCCTTCCGATACATTGGCGCAAAAACCACAAAGGGATCCTTTGTTGAAAAAAAGTAAATTTTTACTTTACGAAGTTCAGAATGGAGATAGCTTGAGTTCTTTAGTAGATAGATTTCAACTAGAATCGACTACCGATTTGATTGAATTGAATAGTATTAATCGTTCCAAAGTAATAGAACCAGGAATGGTATTAAAAATAGTTCGTTACGAATAGAAACGTTTGTCTCTGTAAATTTAAAATTATGAAGAGAATAATTCAATTAGCTGTACTTTGTTTATTTGTTGTGGTGAGCATTTCTTCTTGCAAAAAAACAACAGAAGGTTTAAGACCGGTAGTAACTGGTAAATCAGGAGAGGTGGTTGTGATAATCAATGATGCTTTGTATGAAGGAAGTGTTGGAGATACACTAAAATCAGTATTAAATGATACTCAAATTGGCTTGCCTCAAGATGAGCCATTGTTTGATATACTTCAGATTACTCATAATGAGTTTTCTAGTATGTTTAAAACACACAGAAGTATTTTGGATCTGCGGGTTTCTTCAAAAGTTACTGAAAATAAAATCTCTGTAAAGGATGAAGCGTATGCTCAAACACAATCGTTTATGAAGATAGAGGCTAAAAGCAATCAGGAGATGATTAAGCTTTTGAGCGAAAATAAGAATAAGATTATCGCTTATTTTCATATCGGAGAACGAGAAAGAAAAATTAAGGTTTTTAAAAAGAATGTGGTTCAGGAAATTTTCGATAAATTGAAGGAAAAGAATAACTTCACTTTATCTTTTCCTGCCGGATATACAATAAATAAGGAGGCCGATAATTTCCTTTGGGTTAGTAAAGAAACGCCAACTACGAGTCAAGGGATGTTTATTTATAGCTACGATTACCTTTCCGAAGATTCATTTACAAAAGATAATGTAGTTGGTAAGAGAAATTTATTACTTCGGGACTTTGTGCCAGGCCCTAAAGATGGAAGTTATATGACCACAGAAATGAATTTCCCAATTTCTAACCGACAATTCCAATTTCAAAATAACTATGCTGTAGAGACCAGAGGTTTGTGGAAAGTTGAAGGTGATTTTATGGGCGGTCCTTTTGTTAATATCACTTTTCTTGATGAAAAGAATAAAAGAGTTATTTGCATGGATTCTTACGTTTACTATCCAAACCACGACAAGCGTGAATTGTTGAGAGAGTTGGAAGCAATAATGTATTCCTATACTAATGTAACGAAGTAAACAACGTGAACTTACCTGATTTAAAAAACTTAAGCATTGAGCCTTATCGTAATCGCGAAGCGGTTATACGACAGGTTGCAGCACAAATAGAGAAAGATTTCGATCAGTTTGGATTGGAAGTGAACTTTTCGGGTGAGATTAAGAACGCATACGAAGAACTTTTTTCTCAGCTTAACGAACATCTGAGGAAATTGTTGGATCGAGATTATCATCGGTTGATTTTGCTGTTGTATCAGATAGATGTGAGTGAGAATCAGATAATAAGAACAGAATTGAATTTTCCTGATGTTCCCAAATCAGAATTATTGACGGAATTAATCATTCTGAGAGAACTTAAAAAAGTATTGATAAGGAACTATTTTAAGGAAAACCCAGATAAATTATAAATGAACCGCAGCTGATAGCTGCGGTTTTCTTTTTCCCATTCAATGCATAATAGCTTTACGCTAAGTTTTTTACTATTTTTACTTGACTATTAAAATTCACGGGAAATAGCTATTCATTAGCATTTTAAGATTGTCGATTTACATGATTGGCTATCCTGCTTAATGAATTTGGTTTAACCGTATTATAGTCAAGTTGTTATAATTAACGCAAGGTCGATGAAAATAGAAATAAAATGCTTTCAAAAGCCGGATAAGAATGAAAATATTCTTTATTTGGCAACTGCTAAAAATTATAAAAATCTTCCTTTTTCCGATTTGGAAATGAAGTTTATCGAAGAACAAATCGATGCCGAAGCCACATTAATTGAAGTGAATCGTTATACGCACAAAATTTATGTGCATGTGTCAAGCAATAAGGTGTATGCAAATTCCGATTTGGAAAAAATGAGAAAATTGGGTTTTTCTATGCATACCAAGATTCAGGAAAGTAAAATCTCTAAAATTATTGTACAGGATTACTTGGATGATTCAGAAGCAATATTAGCTTTTGTAGAAGGGGTTTCATTATCCAATTATCAATTTTTAAAATACTTTACGGATACAAAAAAAACGAAGCATACTCTCGAAGTTTTAATCATTCACAGTGATTCGGTAAATACAGAACACATGAATGAGTTAATGGCCGTTGTTGAAGGTGTAAAGTTTGCACGCGAACTTGTAAATGAACCTTTAAGTTACCTTACAGCGGTTAAATTAAGTGAAGAGATTCAGAAAATGGGAGCTGAGGCTGGATTTACAGTTGAGGTTTTTGGAAAGAGGAAGATTGAAAATTTGAAAATGGGCGGACTTTTGGCTGTTAATAAAGGTAGTGTTGATGAGCCTACTTTTTCGATCTTGGAGTGGAAATCGGAAAAGGCGGTTAATTCGAAACCAATTGTTTTTGTTGGTAAAGGTGTTGTGTACGACACAGGAGGATTAAGTCTTAAGCCAACTAAAGATAGTATGGATTTAATGAAGTCCGACATGGGCGGGGCAGCTTCGGTGGCTGGAGCTATTTATGCAATCGCAAAAGCTAAATTGCCGATTCATGTTATTGGATTAATTCCGGCAACGGACAATCGTCCAAGCGGAAATGCCTATGTTCCTGGCGATGTTGTTGAGATGTATAATGGAAAAACAGTTGAGGTTTTAAATACAGATGCGGAAGGAAGAATGTTGCTAGCGGATGCTCTAAGTTATGCCGATAAGTATAAGCCTGAATTTGTTGTCGATTTGGCTACTTTAACAGGTGCTGCGGCAGTTGCAATTGGAAAGTATGGTATAGTTGCTATGGGGAACGAAGCGAGTAAAGATAAGATGATTCAATTAAAGGAATCAGGTGAAAAAGTATACGAAAGGCTTGTTGAATTTCCTTTTTGGGAAGAGTTTGGAGAGTTGATAAAATCTG
Source organism: Labilibaculum sp. (assembly GCA_032125735.1). GTDB lineage: Bacteria > Bacteroidota > Bacteroidia > Bacteroidales > Marinifilaceae > Labilibaculum. The sequence continues at coordinate 4,855 of JAQBBZ010000069.1, read as the reverse complement.
ACATTGCAGATTTGAAGAATATTGGTGGCCGAGATGGTGGAGCAATTACAGCAGGAAAATTTTTGGAGCATTTTACTAATTATCCTTGGATTCATCTCGATATTGCTGGCCCTGCATATGTAAGTACAATGGATAATTATCGGGGAAATGGCGGTACTGGAGTAGGTGTCCGTTTGCTATTTGATTTTATTAAACAATATAGATCGTAGGAATAATAGAAAAGATGATGCTCTTTTATTGAATCTTTCTATTTTTGTAATGATTTTTTTAAATTGAGGCAAAATGTTTTGCATAAATATTTCTTAATTACTCTTATTGCTAATGATATTAAAGTAAAGAGTTTAAGAAACAATTATATAACTGATCATTTTCTTGTTCATTCTATTTTGTAAAAGTAGAGTAATTTGGGACTTAAGAAAGTGATATCAGTCCACTGATATAAAATAAATAACAGATGAAAAACACTAAAATAAGAGTTGGAATCACTCATGGCGATATTAATGGAATAGGCTACGAGGTTATTATTAAAACTTTACTAGATGAGAGGATGTATGAGATTTGTACTCCAATCATTTATGGTTCTCCGAAAGTAGCAGCTTATCATAGAAAAGCTCTGGATATAGAAACATTTAGTTTAAATAATATTAAGGAAGCTTCGGAAGCACATCCTAATAGAACAAATATTATTAATTGCATTGATGAAAATATAAAAGTTGAGTTAGGCAAATCAACGAGTAGTGCTGGTGAATCTTCTTTTAAAGCTTTAGAAGCTGCTGTTGCAGATCTGGAAAAGGGATTAATTGATGTATTGGTTACCGCGCCAATAAACAAAAAGAATATTCAATCTAAGGATTTTGAATTTCCTGGGCATACTGAATATTTAGAAAATAGATTGAAATCAGGTAAATCGTTAATGCTTTTGATTAGTGATAATCTAAGAGTGGGCGTTGTTGCTGGTCATGTTCCTATTTCGAAGGTGCCTGAAGTTATTACAAAAGAAAATATTATTAGTAAGCTGAATATTTTAAATAGCTCTTTACAAAAGGATTTTGGAATAAGAAAACCACGAATTGCTGTGTTAAGTCTTAACCCGCATGCTGGTGATGAAGGATTAATTGGAACAGAGGAGATTGATGTAATAATTCCTGCATTGGAGGAAGTTCGCGAGAAAGGAATTATGGCTCTTGGCCCCTATCCTGCCGATGGCTTTTTCGGATCTTCGGATTATACAAAGTTTGATGCGATTTTAGCAATGTATCATGATCAGGGCTTAGCTCCATTTAAAGCTTTGGCTTTTGATTCTGGAGTGAATTTTACAGCTGGATTGTCTAAGGTGCGTACATCACCTGCGCACGGAACGGCATATTCTATTGCAGGAACAAATGTAGCATCTGAAAAATCTTTTCAGCAAGCCTTGTATCTGGCAATTGATGTTTTTAGAAGGCGGGAAAATTTTGAAGAGATTAACAAGAATCCAATGAAAGTATCTGAATCTTCAAGGAATTTGTAACTTATTTTTAACAAAAAATATAAAAGAGCGGTTAAATTTGAATCGCTCTTTCTTTTTTTGCTAAAAGCGAGGTCTTGATTATAAAATTTGGATATTTTTACATATTTTACGGAACTAAACAGAATAATTCAATTCATAATTTATGTTTGAGTATATAAAAGGAGTTATTGATAATCTTACACCCACCTCGGTAGTTGTGGAAACTAGCGGAATCGGATATTTTTTAAATATTTCATTGAATACATATTCGAAATTGTCAGGACATAAGGAGGCGCAATTATATCTGCACCAGGTTGTTCGAGAGGATGCTCATTTATTGTTCGGTTTTTTCGATGCTAATGAGCGAGGTGTTTTTCGTCATTTAATCTCGGTGTCAGGAGTAGGTGCTAATACAGCACGAGTAATGCTCTCATCTTTAACACCTTCAGAAATACAATCTGCTATTATTTCAAGTGATGTGAAAACCTTACAGGGAGTTAAAGGAATAGGAGTTAAATCGGCTCAAAGAATTATTATCGAACTAAAAGATAAACTTGGAAAAGATACTGATATTTCTGACTTTTTTCTACCACAGAACAATACTACTAAAGAAGAAGCGTTATCAGCTTTAGTGATGTTGGGTTTTTCAAAGAATTCAGTAACCAAAGTTATCGATAAAATATTTACAGCAAATCTTGAAGCAAGTGTGGAGGATTTAATTAAGCTTGCCTTGAAACAATTATAATAGAAGAACGTAATTGCTTTACTAACCTAAGGTAGTCATCAACCATTGAAGAAACTGATCAAATATACCCTGACCTTAATAATTGTGTTATTCTGTAGTGCTTTTGGGAGTAATTACAGTTTGGATGCTCGTAATTTAAATTCTGAAATTGTATATCAAGTAGCACAACAACAGGATACTACGACGCAGACAGAAGATAGACCCGGTCGGGTGTTTAATTTGAAATCACCATTTCACAAAGATAATTCAGGCGCAAAGGATAATTCTTTACGTTATCCTTTTTACGATGTAAATGATAATGAAGAGTTTGGTTCTCAAGATCAATCCCCTTTGTATCTTAAGGATCCAAAAAATATTCTTACCTCAATTGAGTATGATCCTGTTAGTGGAAATTACATACTGGTAACTAAAGTTGGTGGTGTTGATTATCGTCGTCCTATTAGCATGACAGCCGAAGAGTATAAACAGTATGAAGCAGAGAAATCTCTTCGGGATTATTGGATGGAACGAAGCAAAAATGATGGATTTCTAGGAGGTAACGAGTTAGTTCCCGATTTACAATTAGGGGGTCAGTTTGTCGATAAAATTTTTGGGAGTAACACCATTTCGATTAAACCACAGGGATCAGCAGAACTTACTTTTGGTATCAATACAACCGAGGTCGAAAATCCAACCCTTCCAGTAAATCTTCGAAAAACAACAAGTTTCGATTTTGATGAAAAGATTCAAATGAACGTCACTGGTACTGTTGGCGAGAAGTTGAAAATGGATGTGAATTACAATACCGAAGCGACTTTTGATTTCGAAAATCAAATGAGATTGGAGTATTCTGGGGATGAAGATGAGATTATTAAGAAAATTGAGGCCGGTAATGTTTCAATGCCAATTTCAAATACGTTAATCACTGGTGGACAAAACTTGTTTGGAGTAAAGGCCCAATTGCAGTTCGGTAAGCTTTCTGTAACCTCTATTTTCTCACAACAAAAAGGGGAGACCAGTGTTGTCGAGATGGAGAATGGAGCGCAAAAAAATGAATTTGAAATTTCTGCCGATAAGTACGAAGCGAATCGACATTTTTTCCTTTCAAAATACTTTTACGATCATTACGATCAATCTCTTCGAAATCTTCCGGTTATTAATTCAGGAGTTTCAATCAATAAAGTTGAAGTTTGGGTAACCAATAAAAGCTCCAATTTTCAGGATTCTCGTAATCTTGTTGCATATGTTGATTTGGCTGAAGACGCGGCCAATATTTCTAATTCAGCTCTATTTTCACAAATAGGAACAGGAACTCTGCCAAACAATGAGCTGAATGATCTCTATCAACAAATGAATACAAGCTATTCAGGCATTAGGAATATCAATCAGGTTACAAGCACCTTATCTGCATTAGCTCCTGGTTTTGTTAGCGGTACAGACTATGAAAAAGTTGAAAATGCACGCAAACTGTCGGAATCGGAATATTCGGTGAATGAAAAATTGGGTTATATTTCCTTAAATCAGGCATTAAATGGAGATGAGATTTTGGCCGTATCATTTGAATATACCTACAGAGGACAGGTGTTTCGAGTTGGAGAATTTACCAGTGATGGTGTAAGTGCTCCTCAAACGCTCATCATGAAATTGCTGAAAGGAACCAATCTAAGTCCGCAAATGCCAACTTGGAAATTAATGATGAAAAACATCTATAACATTGGTGCTTTCCAGGTTAATTCTGAGGATTTTATTTTGAATGTAATGTATCAGAATGATAAAGGAGGCTCTTCTATTAATTATTTTCCTGAAGGTGTTTCTAATGATCCTAATGATCCGATTAAAAATAAAAGTTTTTTAGAGATATTAAATGTTGATAAGCTGAATTCGCAATTGGATCCAGGCGCAGATGGGATGTTCGATTTTATTGATGGGATTACAATTTATTCAACCAATGGGCGAATCATATTCCCGGAAATTGAACCGTTTGGTAGTTACTTAAGAACTAAGATTGGTAATAATGCACTTGCTGATAAATATGTGTTCGAGGAACTTTATAGTTTAACACAGAATGATGCACAGCAAATCGCAGAAAAAAATAAATATAGTTTAAAGGGTAGTTATAAATCATCCACAAGCTCAGAGATTTCTTTGAATGCTTTAAATGTTGAGCCAGGTTCGGTAAGTGTAAAAGCAGGTGGTCGGGAATTAATTGAAAATATTGATTACACGGTTGATTATACTTTAGGCCGGGTGAAGATTATTAATCAAAGTCTATTGGAATCAAGTACTCCAATATCTATTTCATCAGAAAATAATTCTTTATTTAATATTCAAACTAAAACCTTGATGGGTGTTCAAATGGATTATCAGTTTAATGATGATTTTAATTTGGGAGCAACAATGATGCATCTATCAGAGCAGCCACTTACTCAAAAGGTGAACATTGGTGATGAACCAATTTCAAATACCATTTGGGGTTTAAATGGTAGTTATAGAACGGAATCACAGTTTCTGACTCGGATGGTGGATAAAATTCCATTTATCGAAACAAAAGAACCTTCATCCATTGCTGTTGAAGGCGAATTTGCTCAATTAATTCCTGGGCACAACAAAGCTATTGGAAGTTCGGGTACTGCTTATATTGA
>JAQBBZ010000068.1:0-3635 GCA_032125735.1 Labilibaculum sp. | reverse complement strand
ATCGGGGCTCATAAAAGCCATCACACCAGTAGATACTTTGCTAGCTCAGCATAAACCAAGCGGGTTTATTCATAAATAATTTTCACGATAAGGGATTCATGAGGGCTTCGCCGTACGTATTATGGTCCCGAGTGATCGGGATTAAGTTATGGGGATATTCGATTAACATCTTTTACAGTCACACTAGTCCGGGTATCGGACTACTACTAGTCCAAGTGTCGGACCACTACTAGTCCAGGCATCGGACCACTACTAGTCCAGGCATCGGACTGGTACCAGTCTTAATCCCGGAATAGGTATAAGCGCGAATATCCCGGCAAAATAAAAGCCAATCCGGTAAGAATTGGCTTTCATTACAATCAATAAAACAATTAGCTAATACCGATTGGTGTTTCATATAAGCCATAAATTCACAAGCGTTTGAAAAAATGGTGAATAGAAAAACAGTATTCACGAAAATGAGGTAAACCATCGGCTGATCATCAACCGGACGACTTTAGCGAGGCAACTGGAAGAAGAGGCCGAAGGCTGCGAAAGTAAGTTCGGCTTCAATTAAAAAAGTAGGTGTTAATTACCGTGCTGACAGTCGCATTATAAAAGCAATAAAAGACGCTGGATTTAATAAAATCTGATATTTTCAGAAAACCACAGCAGGTTTTGACCCAAAGCACAGCAGCTTTTTATAAAAACAAGTATTGTCTGCAACAAAAAGTTTAGAGGGCGTCCCATAAAGGATGCCCTCTCTTTATGGGATTGATTCAATTGAAAAAACAAAGCTTCATCAACAGGGCTAAAGAACTGTAATCCCTGTTGTCCCTCAGCCAAATAAGAAAGCTTTTTTAGGCAATTATTCGGAAGGCTGCAAGTTGGCAAGTTTGACAGCTTGAATCATCGTTTCGATTTACTACTTTATACCAAATTGACTATAGTTTGAGCTATAAAGCTAAATGGTATAAGCTCGCGAATCTGTTTTACGATTGAATACTGAAGAACAATCAGTTTAATTTTTCATTCAATACATTATTGCCACAGAATTATTTCTAAACAGTACAAAAGTATTGATTATAATTTGCTAAGTTTGGGATTGTAAAATTGAAAAAGGTGCACAATACACCCCCGTACGGCATGGATTGTGCACCTTTTTATTTGATATATTAAAAATAAGTGTTCTAAATAATGTTTTGTTAATTTTAAAAAACGAAAGGATAAAACACTTTTACGTTATAGCCCATTGCTAAGAAATGAAAGAACAATAATTAAAAATAGTACAATTGAAATTATGAGAAAAATAGCTTTAATTACCCTAATAGCAACATTATACCTAATATTTCCACAATCAATTAAAGCAGAGGTTAAACTTCCTGCTATTGTATCGTCAAATATGGTTTTGCAGCGCAATACTACTGTTGTGCTTTGGGGCTGGTCGGATGCCAAAGAGAAAATCACCATTGAGGTCTCCTGGTTGAAGGAGATAATGAATATTAAAGCTGACAATGAAGGCAGTTGGCGTATTGAGGTGAAAACGACTAACAGTAAAGAGCCTCAAAGCATTAAAATAAAAAGTAATACATCGGATATTACATTGGAAAATGTCTTATTTGGAGAGGTATGGTTGTGTTCAGGACAATCGAATATGCAGCAACCGATAAAGGGCTATGATGGGCAACCTACATTTGGCTCTGTTATGACTACTGCAAAGTCCAATAATCCGAATTTACGACTATTTTCAGTTGATAGAGTTGGCTCAAAGAATCCGTTAAAAGATGTTGAGAAGTATACAGCTTGGCAACAAGCATCTCCAGAGAGTGTTTTAGATTTTAGTGCTATTGCCTATTTCTATGGACAACAGCTCCAAGAGGCCTTAGATTGCCCAGTGGGTATGATTCATGCATCCTGGGGTGGTAGTTCAGTTCAGGCTTGGATAAGCAAGGAAGTGATAAGTTCTTATCAGAATGTCAATCTTGATGAAGTAGATATTACAAAAGGAACAAATCATATTCCTACAGCATTGTTTAATTCGATGATTAATCCATTAGTTTCCTACACTATAAAGGGAGTATTGTGGTATCAGGGCGAATCAAATCGCAAAGAACCTGAGAATTACAAAAAACTTTTTCCTGCTATGGTAAAGGATTGGCGAACAAGGTGGGATATTGGAAATTTTCCATTTTATTATGTGCAAATTGCGCCTTATACATATGGCAATAACAATGAATATCAAACCGCTGACAATTCTGCCTTTATTCGCGAAGCACAATTAAAATGTCTGGATTTAATTCCAAATTCTGGGATTGCCATTACTATCGATATGGGAGATGAATATTGCATTCATCCACCTAAGAAGAAAGAAGTGGCTGACAGATTATTATATAATGCGCTAAATCAAACTTATGGTTACAAAACTGTAGATTACGCTGCACCGGTTTATGATTCGCTAGAGGTAAAAGATGGAGGAATGATCGTAAAATTTAAAAATGCAGAAACAGGCCTATATGCGTACGATGAGTTAAAGGACTTTGAGATAGCAGGGGAAGATAAAGTGTTTTACCCAGCTAAAGCTAAAATTGTGAATCGTAAAAATGTATTTGTAAAAAGTGATCTAGTTCCTAATCCTGTGGCAGTAAGATATGCCTGGTACAACTGGGTAGTTGGAACCCTTTTTGACACCAACCTTCTACCTGCGTCATCATTTAGAACAGACAAATGGGATGATGCTACACAAGTTGAAAAATAAGATCTATTAGATGAAAGTCGTTAAGAAATGAAAACAACGAGGCTATAATTGAGTAGATGGTCCCGACTAAAATAGTCGGGATGCACCTCTCACTCCAGATACTTCGCAAGCTCAGCATAAACCAAGCGGGTTTATTCATAAATAATTTTCACGATAAGGGATTCATGAGGGCTTCGCCGTAGCCCAACCGCCCATGATTCATAAAACATTTATTTTTACGGGTATTCATGAATTCGTTCCTCATTGCGTGAACGAGACCACGCATAGGCTTGTTCTTGCTGAACGCCCAAACGAAGAGGCGAAAAATATAAACAGGAATCATAGCCTAAATAATAGGCAGGAAGATCAAGTGATGTTATCGTTTAACCGCACGACAGACAAAGAAAGAAATACACTTTTTTTTTTGCGGGCAACAATGACATTGGCGTTCTGGCAAGAGTAAAAAAAATTTACCCCACTTCGTTGGGAAAAGCATTCTAAAAAAATCCAGCATCCACAGATGCAATGTTCAATGCGCTGTTCAAGCTCAGCGGCATAGACCGCACCGAGCTGGAATGCAAGTTGGTACAATAGGAGGTAATGAACAATAAAAGGTATATAGGCAAAATCCTGAAAGGTTTAAAACCTTTCAGGATTCATATTAAAAAAATCGTCATTTCTTGTTTGGAAACAAACGGAATTCAGTCATGATTCAGTTCACCTTTAACATGTCACCAATTTTAAGTATGCTGCGTGCCGTAATACCATTGTCGGCACAAATTTTGGTTATCGAGGTATTGTATGTTTTGGCTATGCTCCAAAGAGTATCCCTTTTTTGTATAATGTGTATACCATCGGGATGATTTTGAGCGCAAACCGAATGTTGATTTTTTGGTGCCGGGGCATTCAATTTGGCCAAATC
>JAQBBZ010000067.1:0-3899 GCA_032125735.1 Labilibaculum sp. | reverse complement strand
TAATAGTACAGGTGATGATGGGATTCAATATACCGTTTCTTTGGAGTAAGTTTATCTATATGGATTAGTCCCTAATCTCAGCTCCCGCAGATTTGTACCTAAAATCCGCAAGTAAGTTTAAGAATAGTAGTTTAGTTAGTTATCGTATTGATTTTTAACTTCAGAGGAGAGACAATAGGTGAAATTTATCCTCAAATTTATGCGTTTTCATTAAATACTTACGTATCTATTATTTTCAAGCACTATGCTATAATTCAGAGATGTGAAAATCGCTGTTAAAAATAAAATAGACCTGATGATTTATATTTTGGTCATATGAATCTCTACGTTTTAAAAGCAATTTTGCCATACATTCGCAAGTGCTTGTATCTTGCATGTTTTATCCATTTTGCAGGAATACAGATGAATCGGAATATAAATTTTTTGATTCTGAAGCTTGCTTTTAGATGTTTAAAAGATGTAGAAAATTTATGTATGATATAACCATATAGGTTCCTGCACATTGCAGTCAGCAACAAAAAAACTGTGTTTTGCTCAAGTTTTGAAAAAGGCATATGTTTCCAGCCAAAGTCGTTTTTCAATACATCAAATTCCCTTTCAATAGCACCTCTTTGATTATAAAAGAAAACAACTTCATCATTTGATCTTTCAAAATCATTAGTCATTATGCAGCTGTATACACATGCTTCATTTGTGAATACATTTAATTGTCCATCGTGATTACTTTCTTTTGTTACAACAATTCTATATTCTTTGAGTAAATCTACTTTATGCGCCTCTTTGGCTAATTTCATGAACGGTGTAAATTTAGAAGAGCCTCGAAATAAAGTCCTTCCATCTGCAGTCTTAATTTCTTCCCAATTGTTAATTTCACCTATCACATCATAGATACTTTGCCTCATTCTTACTCGTACAAACACTTTATTGACATACTGGGTCACAATATTTAAAACATCAAATTTATAGGAAGCACTATCTGCTCTGAAAGTATCTATTGCAATTCCTTCAGATTTAAGATTTTTAAACATCATTTCTAAAGTTTCTTCTTGTAGTGCATGAGCAACACTATTGCCATTTCTATTTTGAATTCCAACAATATCACTACCTATAATTGCAACTCCAGGTTGATAACCAGATGCTTTTAAGTAAGTAATTTTAGCATCAGATTTTTCTGTAAAAATGATGGTGTTATCATAGTCCAGAGTTAAATCATTTCTTAAATATTTTTTCGGATTGATCTTTTTCAATAATCTGATATTAAGCAAATCCAAACATTCATTTTCACTAAATTCATTAATGGCATTACCACGTTTGGCTTTTGGTAAATATTTAGGCTTTGAAAGCTCTTTAAATCTGCAGAGTATTCTATCAGGACTTGGTATTTTCATATATGGACTATCGCTGAGAAAACTTTTAAAGTTCTCACTAAGATCTTCAATACTACTTCCTCCACAAAAATAAACAGACCAGAAAGAATAGATTAGATCTTTCCATGTGTAATGGCTATTGGGTGCCAAATCCGGTAGATTAGATATTAATAATTGATCAATTTTCAGTTTTTCAAACTCTTCAAGAACAAAATTTAATCCTCCGAATGGCGATAAATGAGAACTTTGTAGTATTTTCATAGTGCGTGGTTTTATCACCAAGTTAGGTGAAAAAATCAAAGATGTAAAGCTTTGAAATATTAAGCTTTACATCTTTTTTATACTGTCACTTGCGGATTCTAGGTTGTAATCTGCGGGCAAAGAGTTTAGGATTTTTAATTCCCTTACAACACCAAATAGGGCATAGTATTCATGGGAAACATCGGATTCCAACTCACCCCGTCAGTGGCTTTTCCCCCCGCTGGTGCGAGATTGTATCTCGTATCCTGTGTAGCAGAAAAAACTCCTGCAAATTTGTAATCTGTGGGCAAAGTGTTCCACATTTCTAATTCTGTTCATTGTGCAGTCAGGAATATAAAAGAAGTGGAAAGATGGAGTCCCCTTTTAAGTGTACTTGAATAAAAATGATAATTTTGTTTGTGATTAGAGTATATGGAAATAGTCATAAATAACATCATAAAATTAAAAAGAGGAGTCACCCCTTACGGTCTGGCTCCACACAAGCCAATCTTATTATTGGCCGTAATCGAGGCATTCGAAAAAGGAGAGATTATTAATAACTGGATTGAACCATCTGGAGAATTATTAATCCATTTTAGAAATATATGGGAGCAATTGGTCACAACTGGGCATACACCTAATTTCTCCTTGCCATTTTTTCACTTGAAAAATGAGAAAGGGAAATTTTGGGAACTCATCACTTATCTGGGAAAGCAACTGCCTGTAACCAACAGCAATTCAATTAAGAGTTACGGAGCACTGGTCGATTGTGTTACTGCAGCCAAATTATCAGAGGAATTCTATGTGCTGTTAATGGATCCGGTTCAACGCGAACACATTCGTCAAACGATCTTATCCACCTATTTTCCCGATGCAAAGGAGACGAAGCAGTTCGAATTCTCTTCCATTACCCATACAATTCAAAATGAAATTCTTTACGACCCGGCACAAAACTATGTGCGTAGGGTGTCGAAAATAATTGCAGCCAAACCAAAGGAAGAAAAGGAAGAAGAACTGGCTTTACGAAGTTCCATTTTTCGGAAAGCTGTAAAGCAGATCTACAAGCAGCAATGTGCAATCACCGGTTTAAAAATTGATTTTTCATCCACCATCTCCATGGTCGATGCCTGTCACATCATCTCTTTTGCCGAAACACAGGATGATACCATCACCAATGGAATCGCACTTTCCCCAACCATCCATCGCGCCTTCGATCGTGGCATGCTCGCCATTTCCGATGACTATACTATTTTAGTTCATAAAAATGTCCGTGATTATTCTCAAGGACAAGGATTAACGCATTACCGGAATCAATCAATCATTCTTCCTCACGAAGAAAAGTTCTATCCTTCATTAGCTCGTCTTCAGGAACATCGCATATGCTTTGGGTTTTAATATCCTGTCAGCGTCTAAGACCTGACAGCCTTAAAAGGAAAACCAAAAAAACACAACCCCGTCAGTGGCTTTTCGCCCTGACGGCGGTTTTCAAATACAAATTTTCATTGCGGGGAGGAACAGCTAGTCCCGAAATTCGGGAAACTGGCAATCTGTTCAAAATCATGCGTATAGCTCCCCCTGCTGGTGCGAGATTGTATCTCGTATCCTGCGTAGCAGAAAAAACTCCCGCAAACTCATAATCTGCGGGCAAAGAATTAAGGATTTTGAATCTAGTTAAAACCAACCTCAGCGTCTTTTTTCAGCCCTGACAGCGTTTAATTAAATTCAGATCTATTAAATTTTTTTATGAAAATCGAGAAATACAATAGTATTCTCAACTAGTTTTTTTCCATCATGTAAAAGAAAGTTTATAAATATACCAGAGTTTCGACGCTTGAACAGAACCCAGACAAACAAATTGATGGATTGAGTAAAATTGAGCGTGAATTACTAATTGATAAAATTTCAGGTTTGGTTGTTTTAGAGGTTGACCGTTTAGGAAGGGATGCAATAGATATCCGTCAACACCTTGAATTATTTCAAGGAAAATAAAAATTGTGTAACCGTTAAAAAAAAATGGGCTTATCAAGTATTTCCAATGAAAAGCTGAGTCCGCCGTTTGAAATAACTACTATGATGCTTGCAATGTTAACCTAAAAAGAGGTTGAAAAAACCAAGGAGAGACAAATGGAAGGAATTGCTCAAGCAAAACAAAAGGGTGTTTACAAAGGTCGTAAAGCTGGTGCCAAAAATAGAGATTCAATTTCTCTTGTTGGAAAATACCCAAATGTTGAAACCTGTTTGGAATCTAATATGAGTATCGATATAACCGTTTCCGCTACTGGCGTGAGTCGA
>JAQBBZ010000066.1:0-4083 GCA_032125735.1 Labilibaculum sp. | reverse complement strand
CAGTAAGCAAAAATTTAGCGTTCGAATAATATTTGTATAGAAATTTCAAATTCTACTGTAGCTTAGTTCGTAGTGACTTTATAAAGGCTTCAACTTCACTGTGCGAAATTGTTTTATGAGCAAAATATTCCAATGCCTGTTTCTTCTCCTCGTAATCTGCTTTTAAAGCATTTAGTAGATTAGACAAATGCATTTTCATATGTCCTTGCTGAATTCCTGTTGTAACTAAAGATCGCAAAGCACCAAAGTTATTCGCTAATCCGGCGGCAGCCGTAATCATCATTAATTCTTTTGCCGAAGGTTTACCAAGCAATTCCAGACCGAATTTTGCCAACGGATGTAAGCTGGTTAATCCACCAACAGTTCCTAGCGACAAGGGCATGGTTAACTGATATCTAAATCGATTATGAGAAATAGTAGTATGTGTTAAGCTCTTATATTTCCCACTTTGAGATGCATAAACATGTCCGTTGGCCTCAATGGCCCTAAAATCATTACCGGTTGCCAATGCTACAGCATCAATTCCATTAAATATTCCTTTATTATGGGTCGCCGCCCGATAAACATCCAGCTCAGCTATTTTGGAAGCTATTTGAAATTTATCAGCAAATTCTTTTCCACTTAAACCCGGATGAATTTCATCTAACTCATCAAGGCCGCACTCCACGTAACATTCTACAATACAATCTGGAGTATAATTTGAAAGAATGGACATAATTACTTCACATTCCCGTTCCAAATCTGAAAGACCTTCATAATGTTTAAAGAATCGTTTCATTTGCTGAGCCATTTTCTCTAAACATGAATTGATAAAATTGACCCCCATTGAATCTGCAGTATCAAAAGTAACATGCAATTGATAGTAGTTTTCCATTTCATCAGTACGATTCACCAACTGAATGCCTTGAATACCACCACCTCTTTGGCGCATGTTTCTGGTTATTTCTTTCGTTGCCCGATACAAATCGAATTTTAATTCCGGCAATAAATCATTCAACTTTTCTGCTTCACCTTTCCATACAAAATGAACTTGCCCCGATTTAACAACCGAAACAACACGAGCAGTAAATCCTCCGTGACCAGCCCAGAATTTAGCCGATCTAGATGCTGCCGCGATCACAGAACTTTCCTCAATAACCATTGGGATGTGATACAAATAATTATTTATCAGAAAATTAGGAGCCACACTAAAAGGAAGATAGAAATTAGAAAGAGTGTTCTCGCTAATCTCATCCAATAAATCTTGTTGTTCTTTATTTTGCAGACGAAAACTATCTAATTGAGACTTTATTCTCTCTGCACTACCTGTTAATTCACCCATTTTTTCCATCTTCTCTTCACGAGATAATTTGGAAAATCCTGAAATGATTACTTTCCGCTTCATATCTTTTTCATTTAATTCTTTCGCTGAATTAGAACAAACCAACGAAATAATAAAATACTTCGAAGTCCTAAATTACATTTTTTCTATCGCTGTCCCAAAAAACAGGCATTTTTTTAGGTGAACTTCTATTTTCTGATGCGCAAGAAACTCTTGGCAAGCTGTAATCCTTTCCTTTGTGATTCCAGATACGCCCTTACTTCTTCGTATGATTCTTTGGCATACTTTAACAGAACAGAAGCTTGTCCGTAAATTGCGGGAAGACTAGATTTCTCCATAAGGTAGTAACCATCCAGAAAGTTTTTAATTCCTCCGGAAATAATTATTTCCTTGCATTTTACCTCATCGTCAGTAGCAATAATCTCATTTACCCAATCAATCATTTGAGTCGCCGAATGACCTATTTGAGCCAAAGGTTCGAACAATTGAGTTTTAGAGTCGGGATTACGCATTAACTCTATTTTTGCAAAATTGGTTCCTCCAAATGCGGCAAATTCAATTGCCTGAAGAGGAAGGTGCAGTAATGCCCGTAAACTTTCAGGTCCCATTCCTTGCCCAACTTCTTTTACAATGATTGGAAAATCAACCTCATCGAGTAAGTATTCCAGACTTTCTATTGGTGATTTCTTGATTCGATCGCCTTCAGGCTGCAACCATTCCTGCATTGGGTTCACGTGAATAATCAATCCATCTGCACGTAAACGTCCAACTAATCTAATGACCTTACTTATTTTTTTCTTTTTAATTAATTCTTCCAGCTGACAGATTCCCAAATTAGCATACAATGGCAGATCATCTCCAATAATTGAACGAACATCAAAATCAGAAAAATGTTCATCACTCTCCAAAAGAGAACGACAAGAACCCAGCCCCATTCCCATTCCAAATTCAGCACAAGCACGAGCCAAATTTCGATTAATCTTGCCTGCCAATTCAGTTCCCCCTGTCATACTGGAAACCCATATTGGAGTTTGCAGATTTTTCCCTAAGAAAGTAAAAGTAGTATCATCTTCCTTAGGATGAGAACTTAGCATAGGCTCGTAATAAAATCTATCATCAATCAAAGTGTCCTTCATTTGAGAACGAAAAGCCAATTCAATGTGATCTTTTTTTCTGTCTGTCATAATTACAAATTAACAACCAATATGTCTTGAAATCACTAATCTTAGAATTTCTGATGTTCCTTCGCCTATTTGCAGTATTCGCTGATCGCGATAAAACCGCTCCACTTCCGATTCCTTAATTAATCCGTGCGCACCATGAATTTGCACTGCTTCATTCGCTACTTCCTGCGCAACTTCAGAGCAAAACAACTTAGCCATAGCAGCTTCTTTGCCAAACGAATGTCCATTATCTTTCAGCCAGCAAGCATGGTATAATAAGTGACGGGCAGCTTCAATTTTAGTCGCCATATCGGCTAATTTAAAAGCAATTGCCTGAAATTTTGAAATCGGTTTACCAAATTGCTCTCTTTTTTTTGCGTAAGACAAAGCCATTTCGTAGGCTCCCTGAGCCAAGCCAAGTCCCATCGCTGCAATTGTTAATCGACCAGAATCCAAAGTTTGAAGCATTATTTTTGCACCATCCCCCAAATTCCCTAACAAATTTTCTTTCGGAACTTTACAGTTTTTAAAAGTCAATTGAGCTGTATCCGAGGCTCGCCACATCATTTTTCCTCTTAATGGCTCCGCCTTAAATCCATCTGTACTTCGTTCTACTAATATAGCAGATAATTCCTTTTTTCCATTATCATTGGCCGTTACAACCTGTAAAGTCACACCCAAAGATAAATCAGAAGATGCATTTGAAATAAACTTCTTGCTTCCATTAATATTCCAATCTGCGCCATCTAAAATAGCATTTGTCACTGTTCCTCGAGAATCTGAACCCGCATTGTCTTCCGTTAAACCAAACGCCCAAACATTTTCACCGCTTGTTAATTTTGGAAGATATTTATGTTTTTGGTCTTCGGTACCAAAATAATAAATTGGGCCAATTCCTAAAGAATTATGGGCAGCCAATGTAGATGCCTGAGAAGCATCTACTTTTGCAATCTCCTCAATTGCTATTAATAAGGAAAGATAATCTTTTGATTGTCCACCATACTCCTTTGGTAAATAAATCCCGAATAATCCTAACTCTCCCATTCTCTTAGTAAGATGCGAACTGAATTTTTCAGTTTCATCCAATTCAAATGCCAAAGACCTCACCTCATTTTCAGCAAATTCTTTTACTTTTTTCCGAATTGTTTCGTGTTCTGTTGTAATATATGGATTCATGATTTTTGACTTGATTAACTATATAAGACCTCTAAGTCTTTAATAAGAGCGCAAACCTAATTAAAAAGTTTATTTTATTAAAATTATTTAGAATCATTTTCAATAGTGCGTAAATATAAAACATCCACACCTATCACACAATGTGTCAGAACACCCTCTTAATCAATGTATTATACGCAAACTTAAATTAACCAAACCATGAACTTATCAAACTTGGCACATTTGACACTTGTCTTTATTATATTAATAACATAATTTCCCTATTAGATTAACAAAAAACAAAATGGAATTAGAACTTTGGCATATTTGGTTATTACTGGCAGTAGGTCTTTTTGTTATTGAGATCTTCATTTCGACATTTGTATCTGTCTGTTTTGGAATAGCTTCCCTAATAACAGGAATCGTTGGCTATTCAGGTTTTCT
>JAQBBZ010000065.1:0-2728 GCA_032125735.1 Labilibaculum sp. | reverse complement strand
TGAAGATAGATGATATTGATTGGCATCAAGAGGTAATACATTTCCCGGCACTTAAAGGAGACAAAGGGGCACTGTATCCTATGTCCCCAGAAGTGGGGAATGCTCTACTGGACTATATCAAAAATGTACGGCCAGAAACCAACTGCAAAGAAATATTTCTGACTATGCAGGCACCCGTTATCCCTCTTAAAGCTACCACGTTATCGGTTCTGATGAGGAATGCTATGGAAAAAGCCGGTATTGTAACCCCTCAGTATGGTTCACATTGTTTTCGTCATGGTTTTGTTTCCCGTCTTTTGAAGCAGGGGACTTCCATTAAAAATATTGCTGATTGCATTGGTCATCGCTATATCCAGTCTACATTTATTTATTCAAAAATTGACCTGGACGCACTTGCAGAAGTTGCTCTTGACTTGCCGGAGGTAATGCAATGAAAAAAATAAAATTTCAAAGTTCATTAGCTGCTGAATTTACAAGTTTTGTTAAATTAAAGCAATTAGCAGGTTATGACTATATATCACAAGCCGAACTCCTTATGTTTGTTGACCGTTTCTTAATAGAGCGAGGCATCACTCAAAATATTTTAACAGAAGTGACATCGCAGGAGTATTTAAAAACTATTCTCCATTTAACTCCACGGGGGTTTGCCAATCGTTTTGGTGTACTTCGTTTATTTTCTATATGGATGCATCAGCACAAGTCCGACTCCTATGTCTTACATGATATTATATGCAGAAACAATTCTCATTCCCGTCCCGCATATATATTCACTCATGATCAAATAAGATTATTCCTCGAAAAATGCACTTACGTATGTTCTAGAATAGAACGTGTCCCCGATTTATATCAAACGCTTTTTTCTATACTATACACAACGGGAATCAGAATTAATGAAGCTCTTTCGCTGAATTGTAATGATTTTTATCCGGAAGAAAAGCTTTTATATATACGCAGAGGAAAGTTTAAAAAAGATCGCTACGTCATACTCAGCTATTCAATGAATGAAAGATTGAAAGAATACCTCAAGCAATATTGTTTTCTGGTCTCGCCCGGAGCATCAGATCCTTTATTCATCGGGATGAGGGGTGTGCGTATGATTTATAACAGTGCCCAGATAAGGTTCAAACAAATATTTAAGGCATCATCAATACCTGAAGAAAGTAAATTTGAACCAAGAATACATGATCTTCGACATACCTTTGCTGTTCACCGTCTTTTAAAGTGGTATGATTCAGAAAAAGATATATATACCAAACTCCCTCTTCTCAGTACATACATGGGACATGTAAATATAACTTCCACACAAGTTTATCTGCAATCGACTAATGAGCTTTTACAAAAAGGATGCGAACGGTTTCATCATTTCGTTTTTGATAAAGAAATAAATAATAAGAACGAGGAGGTGTTGTCATGAAACAACAACCATTTTTGGCTCACTATATTCGTCTTTATCTGACGCAGTTTCTTGCATATGAAAAAGGGTACAGCGAAAATACGATACTTGCATATCGTGATTGCCTGAAACTATTTGTATGCTATTGCGATGATGTATTGACGGTTGATATAGACAAAATAACCTGTGATATGATAGA
The DNA here is from genome assembly GCA_032125735.1 of Labilibaculum sp. Lineage (GTDB taxonomy): Bacteria > Bacteroidota > Bacteroidia > Bacteroidales > Marinifilaceae > Labilibaculum. Next base: position 1,136 of record JAQBBZ010000065.1, on the reverse strand, counting down.
CCATCAGGCGGTCTCTGATTTCTTAGGATGGCTGGAAACAAAAAGGAACTGTTCTGTCAGAACAAGAAATGCTAGATTGGCGGCATTAAAATCATTTTTTCATTATCTGGGACGCAACGTTCCGGAATGCCTGGATAATACACAAAAAATATTATCTATCTCTCTTAAAAAAATACCGCATAAAGCTATTGATTATTTAGAAGAAGACGAATTAACGGCGGTTCTGGGCAGCATAAATTTTGAATCGGCAAATGGTCTTCGCGATAAGGCTCTTCTAATGTTGATGTATAATACTGGAGCAAGAGTGCAGGAAATTGTAGATATAACCGTTGATGATTTCCGTCTTGATAAAGCCGCACAGGTGAAGCTTACAGGTAAAGGCCGCAAGCAGCGTGTTTGTCCGCTCTGGCAAGAAACTGTAGAAGCTATAAATTCATACCAGGCAGTTAGAAAAACAAAAGTAAAGACAGAAACCCATTTATTTCTTAATGCACGTGGTGAGGTTATTACGCGTTTCGGGATTGGTTATATTATTAAAAAATACACCCATAAAGCAATGAAGACAAAACCAACCCTGACTAATAAAATTGTAAGTCCTCATACTTTTCGGCATACAACAGCGATGCATCTTCTCCAGGCTGGGAATGAACTGAATATGATAAGGCTCTGGCTCGGTCATGCCAGTTTAAACACAACTCATACGTATATTCAAATTGATATCAAAAAGAAAAAAGAAATATTAGATACGTGCCAGCCGCCGGTGCTTAATGAACAGGAGAAGAACTGGAGACAGCCAAAAATTCTCGAGTGGTTGGATTCATTTTCAAAAAAGAAAGCAGGCATATTATGTGAAGTTCCAGATCAATAATGTAGGTAAAATAAAGGTTAAAATTGATCTCTCAACATAATGAGGTTGTTAACATAAAACCCCCACGTTCATTTAATCGGTACACGGGAAATCATTGATACAAAAACCGGAGAGATAATTGAAAACGTTTACATGCCGTATAAAAAAATACGGCATGTTTGGGCCGGCTTTTTCGCGACGTCCTGTCGCTGTGCCGGCAGGTTCGCATCCTGCTTCCTCAAAGAGGCTTTTTTAAATCATCTGGTAAAACAGAATATCCTTACAGCAG
>JAQBBZ010000064.1:0-3074 GCA_032125735.1 Labilibaculum sp. | reverse complement strand
TGATTTGGGATCACCTAAACCGACGCTTTTAGTAGACACCTATTTTTTTAGAAGAAAAGTAGATAAAAGTAGCGGTAAGAAAGATCCTCACTACTCTAATGTGGTTTCTATTACCGTAAACCCTAAACCAAACCCTAAAGGAATTTTCTTCGACTAAGTATAAGCTTTCATTTGCAAACTTGTACTTTTCGCAAGTAATACCGATTGGTGTTTCATCTGAGCCCTAAATTCGCAAGCTCATCTACAGCTCAACTCAATATTCATCGGTATTATACCATTTAGCTTTATCGCTCAAACTAGAGTCAATTTGGTATAAAAGCTTTTTTCAATAACAATATAAGAATAGAAGCCTGAGGTAATTTACCTTGGGCTTTTTTTATGATCCGTTCGTAAAAAAAGAACAAACTTGACAGGCTGCTGAATTGCCCTGACAAGTATTTTATGGTCGTTAGTGGATATTTTGATTATTTCATGTTTTGTGTTGAAGATAATACAGCGGTTCTCGCTATATTTAAGAGGCTTTAATTCAGGCTTCTAGGAGGATGGAGTTTTTCAATATGGGATTTCTGTTTCTCATTCCCTTTTTAAGCCGGATTGGAATTATTACTCAAAAATGATCAACCCGAATAAAACCCAAATATAATATGAGTATAGAAAACAGAATTAGTATTAAAGTAGATGGTGCAAAACGCGAAGCCATCGAAACAAATCTTAACGGATTAAAAACAGAACTCAGCTCTTTGTTGATTGCTTTGTCGGCAGCTGAGAAAAAAGATTTGCCCAAAATAGGAGAGCATTACATGGATTTTGTAGATCGTGCCTTCGAAGGAGCCGAAAAGAATCCTGAATTGGTGCCACCCTATTTAAAACTCGACGAAGTTAAGGTAGATGTGGAAGCATGGAAACTGCTTCATTCCATTGAGCGTGATCTTGAACTTCTGGTAAGTCTTTTAGGCGATACCGCCACGCTGAGTGGCAGCGAGGCCTATTCCTCAATGTTGAGTTTTTACAATTTTTTAAAGCAGGCTGCTAAAGATGGGGTGCCAAATGCAAAACCTCTTTACAATAGTTTGAAACATTATTTCCCGGGAACCGGAAATAAATCGAATGCAAATAAAACGGAAGAAGAATAGTTACTAACCAGGGTTGATGAATACAAAGAATGGTGAGAAAATTTATATTTTCTTGCCATTTTTTTTTTGTGGTAAAGAGCATCGTTTTGGTGAAATCATCAAAGCTTTGCTAAAATCAGCAAGGGGTTTGAAAAAAACATCAAAGCTTTCCTAAATTTACCAAAGCTTTCGTAAAATCAGGAAAGGCTTTACTGAAATTAGCAAAGCTTTCAAAAAAAGACCAAAGCTTTTACTGAAATGAGTAAAGCTTTACTGAAATGATCAAATTCTTTACGATTTAGCCAAAGCTTTCTAAATCTCTTGAGTTTTGCTCCCATTCAAAACTGTTTTGATAAAAAAAATCGATTCTTTACTCAATTAAAGATGAAAAGCTCTTTTTACTTTCCCGCCTTATAGATATATTCGCCATCCGAAAAATAAAATTGCAATTTTATCAGCTTTTTTCTAGTGTGTTGCAAGTATATTTATTGATCAAGTAATTAGAATCTTAGATGAAGCTTAATTTATTGACGACTAAGTATTTGTGAGGATAGGGGTGTGGCTGTTTGAGGATGATTAACTGCCTGAGTTTAGAAGGTAAGGTCGTGGTAATCCGTTCATCAACTAAAAAATAGCCAAACACTTTTTAATATTTTCCGTACCATAGCTTATAATTTCGAAAAAACAGATGTTATTTTAATTAGAATAAGTACTAATTTATAGTAAAACCATAGCCTTGACGAAACATTTACACCTAAAATTCTTTTTACTACTATTCATTCTTTGTGCGCAGAGCGGTTTTCTCTTGGGGCAGGATAAGCTGATGGGTAGTATTGAAATGCCCATTTACTCAACTCGTGATGGGGTTCAAAACGGGCGCCTTGCTTGGGATGAAGAAAATACCGACGCGAAATGGGAAGTAAACACTCTGCCTCAAAAAAAAGCTAAAAAATCTAAGAAAGATAAAGTTAAGCCTATTGCCAAATGTAAGGATATAACGGTTGAGCTCGATAATACAGGTAGTATTACAATTAATGTATCACAAGTGAATGATGGCAGTACTGATGACATTACGGCTCAGGGAGATCTTATCTTGAGTCTGGACCCAACGAATTTTGATTGTTCTGACATTTTTCGTCCGGATGAAAATTATGCGCTGAATTTTGATGGAGTTAATGACTATGTTTCAATTGCAAATGACAACAAACTACAAATTACAGGAAAGGCGATAACTGTTGAAGCTTGGGTTAAACTGGATGCCGGAGATGATTGGACTGCGATTGTGATGAAAACCTCCAATCCAAATAATTGGGATGATGGTTATGGCATGTATTATCACAGGGGTGAAATTTATTTCTATGTATCTGTCTACGATAAAAACCGGGCAGAAGAAGTGTATTCAGCAGATGGTTTATGGCACCATATTGCCGGGGTTTATGATGGTAATGATATCCGAATTTATGTGGATGGATTGGAAGGAAACAGTTCTAAACACAATAAGAATATCACAGATACGAACCATGCCTTCGAAATAGGCCGAGGGTCTTCTAATTCATACAACTTAAAGGGAGCGGTAGACGAGGTCAGGATATGGGATATTGCCAGAAGTGAACAAGAAATCAATGCTGCAAAAAATAGTGAGCTTTCAGGAAATGAGAATGGTTTGGCTGGGTATTGGAACTTTAATGATGGAACCAATTCTTTAAGTTTAGTTGATGCTTCAGCAAATGGAAATAATGGAACATTAACAAATATGGACGGAGCCAGTGATTGGGTAGCTGGAGTACTTCTAAGTGAGACAAAAGTAGTGACTCTTACTGTTGAGGATGAAGCAGGTAATGTTGCGGAATGCAGTTCTACCGTTACGGTAAAAGACAATCAAAAGCCATCTTTTAGTAAAACTCCCGGTGATATTAGTGCTGAAGGTGTTAAGCCGCAAGCCTACCCCGATTACTCCTCGTT
>JAQBBZ010000063.1:0-5520 GCA_032125735.1 Labilibaculum sp. | reverse complement strand
TAAAAAATTAGATACAGAAATTATCAATCTGGCTGATTGTTTGAATCGAGTGATTGCAGAAGATGTACTTTCTGACATGTCTCTTCCTCCCTTTAATAAATCAGCCATGGATGGATATGCCTGCAAACAATCAGATTTAGTTAATAATCTTGAAGTATTAGAGGTGATAGCGGCGGGATCTGCCCCTACCAAAATTATTGGAATCAATCAGTGTTCTAAAATAATGACTGGCGCAATGGTTCCTGAAGGTGCAGACACAGTAATCATGATTGAGCATACCGAACAAATTAATGACAATTACATTCGTTTTACCAAAGACAAAACAAAATCGAATATTTGCCTTAAAGGAGAAGATATTTTAGAAAATGAGATCGTTCTTAAAAAAGGAACACGATTAAAAGCACAGCACATTTCTGTTTTGGCAAGTGTAGGATGTGCAAATCCTGTTGTTTACAGACAACCAAAGGTTGCTACTATCGCAACTGGAAGCGAGTTGGTTGAGCCAGATCAAAAACCAAAAATATCTCAAATTCGCAATGTAAACTCCTGGCAACTTCAGGCTCAATTGCAAAAAATGGGCATTAAAGGCGATAGTAAAGGGATTGTTTTAGATTCGAAAGAAGCCACAAAAGAGGCAATGGTTAAATGCCTTGAAGAAAATGATGTACTGATTATATCTGGTGGTGTTTCGGTTGGTGATTTTGATTACATTCCTCAAATTCTAAAGGAATTAGGCTTTAATATTTGGTTTCATACCCTAATGGTTAAACCTGGTAAGCATACCGTTTTCGCAACCTGCAAGGAGAAGTACGTTTTAGGTTTGCCTGGAAATCCGGTTTCCTCTTTTGTTCAATTCGAATTACTCGGAAAACCGTTGTTATACAGACTCATGGGACACGACTACAATGCACCTATGGTAAGAATGCCAATTGCATCGGAATACAAACGGAAAAGGGCCGATAATTTGGAATTTATACCTGTCCGCTTTAATGCTGACAACCAAGTTGTACCTATTAATTATCATGGTTCAGCTCATATTAATGCTTTTACATTAGCAAATGGAATTATGATGGTTCCACGAGAAGTTGATGAATTTATGGAAGGAGAATTTGTTCATGTTAGACAATTATAACAGAAATATAAATTACTTACGGATCTCGGTAACAGACCGATGCAATCTTCGCTGTACTTATTGTATGCCAGAAGAAGGTGTTGATTTAATGGCTCATGATGAAGTATTGAGTTTTGAGCAGATTGCCGACTTTGTAAAAGAAGCTGTCGCAAGTGGAATCACGAAAATACGACTTACTGGAGGCGAACCGTTGGTTAGAAAAGGAATTGTCGATTTGGTACAGTTGCTATCTGATATTCTAGGTATTGATGAAATAGCAATGACAACGAATGGCATATTACTCGATCAATTTGCTGACGGATTGGCCAAAGCCGGATTGCGACGAGTAAACATCAGTTTAGATACGCTAAATCCGGAAAAATACAGAAAAATAACCCGGTTGGGTGATATTAAAGATGTTTTTAAAGGAATTAAAGCGGCGCAAAAAGCTGGTTTGCATCCCGTAAAAATAAACTGTGTTCGAATGCCTGATGCCGATTTGGATGATCTGGAAGATTTACGCAAATTCTGCAAAAGCAATAATCTGGATTTACGATTCATAAAACAAATGGATTTGGCAAGTGGCGAATTCTCTGTTGTAGAAGGCGGCAAAGGTGGAAACTGTTTGGAATGCAACCGAATTAGACTTACGGCCAACGGAAAAGTTAAACCTTGTTTATTTAATGCCAGCGAATTCGACATTAACGAGTTAGGAATTAAAAAAGCAATCGATAATTCGATTAGCCAAAAACCAGAAGCTGGTACTAAGAATAAAAATGGTAGTTTTTATGGCATTGGAGGATAGAACAAGGAAAAAGGTACAAGGAAAAAGGAACAAGGATTAAGAAACAAGGAGCTCTAGCAGAAAACAATATTTAGTAATGGGAGAATTTAGTCATATAGATAAGGATGGAAAAGCCAATATGGTTGACGTGGGTCATAAAGTGCCACAAATAAGAGAAGCCAAAGCTATTGGCTTCATCCATTTAGAGGCTCGCACCATCGAATTAATACAAGAAAATGCATTGAAAAAAGGCGATGTTTTGACTATCGCTGAAATAGCAGGTATTCAGGCAGCTAAGCGCACAAGTGATTTGATTCCTCTCTGTCATACGCTCCAAATTACAAAGGCTGAAGTAAAATGCAGCATTATTGAGAAGGGCGTTCAGGTAAATACCCGAGTAAAATGTATTGGACAAACAGGAGTAGAAATGGAAGCTTTAACCGCTGCCAGCATAGCTTTGCTAACCATTTACGATATGTGTAAAGCTGTTGATAAAACAATGGTAATAAGCGGAATTACGCTTATAGAAAAAACAAAAACCGATTTGAAGCAATAAAAGACGATGAACATGAGCACAAAAGAAGTATTAGTACTATCAGTAAATATATCTGAAAAAAAAGGAGTCATCAAAAAACCTGTTGATTCTATAGAATTGAATTCACTAGGTGTTGTAAATGACGCACATTCGGGAAATTGGCACCGTCAGGTTAGCTTACTGGCTAAAGAAAGTATCGATAAATTTTCGGTACAAGCCAAGCGTAAAATCAATTTTGGTGAATTTGCAGAGAATATTACTACTGAAGGGCTTATACTTCATCTGACTGCTCCACTTGATCGTTTTCACATTGGTGATATGGTTTTGGAAGTGACTCAGATTGGTAAAAAATGCCATGGAGACAACTGCAGTATATTTCGTGAAATAGGAAACTGTGTAATGCCAAAAGAAGGTATTTTTTGCAGAGTTTTAAATGGAGGTAATTTGAAAGCTGGTGATGTTCTTAGCTATCATCCAAGAGTAATAAAAACAATGATTATAACTCTTAGCGACAGAGCCAGCCGAGGTGAATATGCCGATAAAAGCGGACCTTTATTGGCGAAATTGGCTGAAGACTTCTTCAAATCTAAAAACCGCCATTACCAAATAGAAAAATTTATTATTCCTGACAAGGAATCTGATCTTATTAATTTGCTGAAAAAAGCAAAGAGAGAGAACTTCGATCTTGTTTTCACAACAGGTGGAACCGGAATTGGCCCCAAGGATATTACTCCTGATGTAGTAAAAAAACACATCACAAAAGAAATAACCGGAATTATGGAATTGATTCGGGTAAAATATGGGACGGACAAACCAAATGCATTGGTTAGTCGTGGCATTGCAGGTGTTATGAATGAAACTCTAATTTACACCATGCCTGGTAGTCCAAAAGCAGTGAATGAATACTGCACAGAGATTTTTAAGACAATTGAACACTCTCTTTACATGATGAACGAACTGGATATTCATGGGTAATAAAAATTAATTGAATTGAAGATCAGTCTATTCCAAATTAATTACTCTCAGAAGTAAAATAATGCTTGGACGTAAGTATTTTTTGCCATATATTTGCACCCGTTATCAAAAGAGATAGCAGAGTAATTATAGCTCAAAAATATTTTGGAGAGATGGCAGAGTGGTCGAATGCGGTAGTCTTGAAAACTATTGTGCGGCAACGTACCGGGGGTTCGAATCCCTCTCTCTCCGCAACTTAGGAATCATCCTAAACCAAAAGACTGTAAATCAACTGATTTACAGTCTTTTTTGTTTTTCCCCTATTCATTCTACTACAAATAATATCAATAGAAATGAGAACTCTCCGGTGAACAGTTTTCAAAATCTACTTTGTTCACCAAAACCAATATAACAAACTGTATCAAAACAGGTTAAACCGTACAAGCTTCAAAAATAAAATTTTAATTGTACTTGATTTTTAGTAAATTTATTAAACATCATTCAATAATTAATCAAAATTCTGAAAAATTCACATTTAGTATGAATTGATTTTATTAAAGCATGAACACCTTTTCAACACTTAATATCAGCTTCTTAGTCAGGAAGAATCGTTCTAACAAACAGGGTGAGGCTCCTATCTATATGCGTATCTCTGTAGATGAGGAACGTGTGGAGATTGCAACTGGCAGATACATTAATCTCCAAAATTGGAATAGCAAATTGAATAAAGCTTTTCCTAAAAAAAAAGGTGGTATTCAAATCAATCAATTTTTAGATGCTCTTAAAAATGCAATCTATGAGCATCATACTGAAATGGTGAAAAATGGTGAATTTATTTCTGCTAAAAAACTTAAAGCTCGATTTCTTGGTATTGGTGAAGACAATAAAACGCTGATACAGGTATTTGAATACCACAACAAGCAAATCTCAGAATTAATCGGCATTTCATATGCTCCTGCAACGATTCAAAGATATATCACCACCCTAGATCACATTAAAAATTTCCTGAAACATCAATACAAGCTAACGGATATCCCCTTATTCAGGATTAAATATTCATTTATAGTTGATTTGGATCACTATTTTAAAACAGTTCGAAAATGCAATAATAACACCACTTATAAGTATATCAAAAATTTAAAAAAAGTAATTATTATTGCGATCAAAAATGATTGGCTAAACAAAGATCCTTTTGCAAAATACAAAACCACATTAGTAGAAGTTAAGCGTGAATACTTAAACAAAGAAGAATTGCTGAAACTTCAGAATTTAAAACTTTCAATGCCCCGTTTGGATATTGTTCGGGACCTGTTTGTTTTTTCCTGCTTTTCAGGATTAGCATATATTGATGTAGCCAACCTTACGATGGACAACATTAGAAAAGGTGTTGATGGCAATTTATGGATCATAACTCAACGAAAGAAAACCAAAATACCTTCTAACGTTCCTCTGCTCCCAAAAGCGCTAGAATTGATTGATAAATATAAATTGTTCCCTGCTAAAAAAACAAAGTATCATATATTCCCGCAACTAAGCAATCAAAAACTAAACGCATATCTTAAAGAATTGGCTGATCTGGCATCAATTGACAAAAACTTAACCTTTCATATGGCCAGACATACTTTTGCAACTACAATAACCTTAGCCAATGGTGTGCCTATCGAGTCCATTAGCTCCATGTTGGGTCATAAAAATATCCGTACTACTCAAATCTATTCGAAAGTAATTAATGAAAAAGTTAGCAAAGATATGAACAAACTGAGAAAAATATTATAATTTACCTGACCTATTCCACTACCATAGAATAAGATTGTTCTCCCATTTTAACTCCTCCCCCTTTTTAATATTCTTTTACTATACAATTTCTAAATAGAGACCACCGGGATGTTATTAAGGTTTTGGTCGCACCAAAACATAAACTTGCTTAGTACATCTTCAAAGTGATAACTTAACTTGTAAAATCAACCATTTTATTTTCATCTTATTTTCATACAAAGAGGCCTTCATACTTGCGTAAGCATCCCTTTTTAATTTCAGGTCATGAATTGCCAAAAGGAAACGGAATAAATGGCCTGTGCGCCGGCTGTGAAAATCATTTCAATGTGTTGTAAGCAGGCTTGGCAATGGGCTTTGTAT
>JAQBBZ010000062.1:0-11950 GCA_032125735.1 Labilibaculum sp. | reverse complement strand
AGTATTTGGAAATAGTTCGAAGACTAATTTCACTTTAAATATTGGCTATCGATTTCAAAAGATGGAGCACAAATGGCACAACACTTACACCGATGATACAGAATATTTAAAACAGGAAATTAATCGTCTTTCCATTCATGTTGGCATAATCTTCTAAAAAAAGAATTCTTGTTTTGAATTGTTTCGGCGATTATACTTATTTCCAAAAAAAAATCAGGATGAATCCTGATTTTTTTTTATTTGATTCTATTTGTTGAAAAATATCTCTCCATATAAGCTTCTCTTCTCCTCATTTTTGTAGAAAGTGATAAAATTTAATCAGTTTCTTATATCTTTGCAATTCAAAATTAGTTTAAATAAGAGATTTGGCACGAATTATAGCGATTGATTACGGAAGAAAGCGAGTAGGACTAGCTGTTACAGACCCATTTCAAATAATTGCCAATGGTTTAGATACTGTTGCTGCAAAAGATGTTTTAACCTATTTGGAAAAGTATTTTCAAGTGGAAGAGGTTGAATGCATTGTTGTAGGATATCCTAAGCAAATGAATAATGAGGATAGTGAATCTGTAAAATATCTAAAGCCTTTTTTGGGACAATTGAAAAAAAAGTTTCCCGATATGCCAATCGAATTGGTAGATGAAAGGTTTACTTCAAAAATTGCTTTTCAAACCATGATAGATGGCGGATTAGGAAAGAAAGCAAGAAGAGATAAAGCTATGATTGATAAAGTGAGTGCTACTATTATATTACAATCGTATATGGAAACCAAGAGAAATCTATTTTAGGATTTGTTTGGATTTAGATAATTAGAGAGATAAAGAATGATTTTACCGATTACCATTTACGGTCATCCTGTTTTAAGGAAGGTCGCTAAAGATATTGATGAGGATTATCCTGAATTACAGAAATTTATGGATGACATGTGGCAAACCATGTATTTTGCCGATGGAGTTGGATTAGCCGCTCCGCAAGTAGGGCGATCAATAAGAATGTTTGTGCTCGATTGCTCTTCTTTTGCTGAAGATGAACCAGAATTGGAAGGCTTCAAGAAAATGTTTATTAATGCGCAAATTACAGAACGTACAGGTGAGGAATGGGCTATGTCTGAAGGATGCCTGAGTATTCCAGGTCTAAATGAGGATGTTGTACGTCCTGAAACCATCAAAATTGAATATTACGATGAAAATTGGGCGTTCCATGAAGAGGAATATTCAGGTTTTGCAGCCCGGGTTATCCAACATGAATACGATCACTTGGAAGGAATCATGTTTACCGATCATTGTGCACCTTTAAAAAAGAGACTCTTAAAAGGAAAGTTAACGAGTATAACGAAAGGGATTTTTAAAGCTAAATATCGATTTACTCTCGCAAAATAATTTCAAAACCTTACCATTTCGGTAGGGTTTTTTTATTGGAAAACGGTTTGTAATGTAGGTTGATGATAATTACGATTGGTGCCGGTATGCGTTGGAATGATTGGTGATTTTTAAACAAAATTGAAATTCCTCCGTATTAGCAGATGTTGACTGATAAACTAACTTAAATCTCTTATGATGAAAAAATTATTACTACTACTTGTTTTTCTTGTTCCATTTTTAGGCAAATCGCAGGATATAGAACAATTTCTATTGGCAGGAACCGAAGATGCATCTAAATTGACGGAAAATTACGTAAGGCCTGTTGCAAAAGGCTTTATGTACGGATTAAATAACGGTTGGTATTCAACTGGTCGAACACACAAGAAGTTAGGTTTTGACATTACTTTTGTTGCCAATTTAGCTAAGGTTCCCGGAAAAGATGAGATGTTTAAATTTGTTGCAAGTGATTACAATAATATTAGTTTAAAAAGTGGGGGGAGTTCTGCTCAAATCCAAACTTTAATGGGAGGAAATAATAATGAAACTTTGCTTGCCAGAATTGAAGCTGATGGTGGAAGTTTTGATGTTGCAGAATTTAGTGTTCCTGATGGTATTGGCAGCGATTTACCCATGAATGCAGTTCCTACAGCAACATTGCAAGTAGGCGTTGGAATACCTGGAATAGATGCCGATTTAAAATTGAGATACCTTCCTAAAGTTGGATCATCTGATTTAGAAGTTGGAATGTTTGGTATTGGAATTCAGAAAAGCTTAACGAAAATATTGAAAATAGATAAAACTCCGGTTGATGTTTCTGCATTAATCGCTTATACAAAGCTTACCTCAGAGTATGATATTCAAGGGAATTCAGGTTTTGAAGGAAGTGGACAGTTGATGGAATTTACAACTAATGCTTATACAATTCAGGCAATTGCTTCGGTTAATTTAAAATTGATTGAATTCTATGGTGCAGTTGGTTACAATACAGCAAAAATGGATGTAGACATTAAGGGAACATACGATCTTGAATATACTGATGCTAATACAAACATTAGTGGTGATGCTGGTACTTTAATTGATCCCGTTTCTGTTAATTTTAAGGCAAGTGGAGTAAGAGCGACCATAGGTACTCGTTTAAATATGGCGTTTTTCAAAATATTTGCCGATTATACAATTCAGGAATACAATACAATAACTGCGGGAATTGCATTTAGTTTTAGATAATTTTCTGAATGCCTGACAGCATTCTGTGCATTAGATAGATAAGCCCTTGTTCTTGCAACAAGGGCTTTTGCTTTTTTAAAGAAATAGTGTTAAATTCAATTAACCATAAATTGAATTATTAATGAGTTTTAGAGAACTACTTCGTCAAAATCCGTTTCTTCGGTTCTTATTGCCATTGGTAATTGGAGTTGTTTTGACTCATAGTATTAGTGTTCCTCAAATTTTGGGATGGATACTTGTTTCTTTTGGCATTTTAGGAGTTGGTATTTTTACAGTAATAGAGAAGCTTCGTAAATCGTATTCATTTCGAGCTTTATTTGGTGTTTTTGTATTTGCCATGTGTTTTGGATTCGGAACTGTTAGGTACAATGATATTGAGTCTCAAATGTATCTTCCCATTTCAAAATCTAAAATTGTTTTAAAAGGGAAAGTGTTGGAAACGCCCATAGAAAAGGCGAATAGTTACGCTTTTGCATTTGATGTTCAAAAAATAAAAGCTTCAGATAAGTGGCAAAATGCATCCGGTAGAACGATAATTTATCTTCAAAAGGATATGAACGTGAGTAAGCTCGGGGTTGGGGATTTACTTTTACTGAATACAGAATTGCAAAGAGTGAGAAACTCAGGTAATCCACATGAATTTGATTATGCCTCTTATCTAAGAACTCAACACATCTTGTATTCTGCCTACACCGATTCTTTATCATGGAAACAAATTGGAACAGGGCCTGAGTTTTCAGTTGTAGTATTGGCTTCGAAGTGGCGGGATCATTTATTATCAATTTATCGAAAAAATGGGATACAGAATGAAAGTTTTGATATTCTTGCCGCTTTAACTCTGGGCTACAAAACCGGAATGGATCCTGAAATAAAAAGAGCTTGGGCAGATGCTGGCGCGATGCACGTTTTGGCTGTTTCGGGCTTGCATGTAGGCATTATCTATATGATTATGAGTTACGTGCTTCGCTTTTTAGCTCGTTTTAAATACGGATGCCATTTACGAGGTATTCTTCTCTTGCTTACGCTCTGGATTTATGCTCTTCTTACAGGAATGTCTCCATCGGTAATGAGATCGGCAACAATGTTTAGTTTTATTGTGGTGGGCGAAATGCTCAAAAGAAATGGAAGCATTTATAATTCCTTGGCTATTTCGGCATTTTTTCTTCTGTTAATTGATCCCTTTTTGCTTTTTACTGTAGGTTTTCAATTCTCTTATTTAGCTGTAGTGAGTATTGTGTTTTTTCAACCTCAGTTCGATAAACTTATTTATATTGGAAATCCCATCCTGAAAAAGTTGTGGCAGCTTACAACCGTTTCCTTATCAGCACAAATAGGAACATTTCCATTAGCTATTTATTATTTTCATCAGTTTCCATCTTATTTTTTACTTTCTGGATATGTCGTAATTGTTATGGCTGGAGTACTGATTTATCTTTCGGCACTATTGCTAATTGTATCTCCAATAAATATGCTTTCGGAAAGTTTAGGTTGGCTGTTGCGAAATATTGTGGACGGAATGAATTTTTTAATTGTGAAAATTCAAGGACTTCCAGGTTCAGTTCTAAGGGAATTGTCGCTAAGTCAATACCAATTAATCCTTTCTTATTTTATTCTTTTTTCATTGATTTCACTTGTTTCTTTTAAACGTAAAAAAGCTGTTTTTGCAGTAGTTCTAATTCTAATTTGTTTTCAATTACCAAACACAATTCGAACTTTTCAAGTTCCTAAAAAGGAAATGTTGGTCTTTAATTCTCGTGGACATAGTATTATTGGTTTTGTGGAAGGAGAAAAAGGCTTGTTTTTAATTGATGATAAAATTATATCCGAAAAAAGTAATCAAATAATTCAGTCGTTTGTTCTAAATGAAAATATCAATGAGACAAGCTTTGATACACTAAAAGCTATTGAGATTAAGGCCATAGGAGCTGATGTTGTTGCGATAATAGGAAAAGGGAATAATAATTTGGAGGAAATGCTGAGATTTATCCAGCCAGACTATATTATATTTCGTTCGAGTGGTTTGCAATCGATAAAAATGGTAACAAAAGAATTTTCTAATTGTAAAATGATTATTGATGCTTCGATCTATCAGAGGGATCGAAAAAAATATCTTTTAAAGGAAAATGAGTATGAAACGAATCTTTTTGATGTGGAAGAGAATGGAGCTTATATTTGTGCCTTGTCAATTGAAAATTAAGTTTCATCATCGAAAGAAAAGCTTTCGAATTATCTCTTTGATTTCATAAACTCTTTTGGTAATTTAGGGAGTTAGACTTTTTAATATTTTTTAACAAATAGCTTTAGATTTTGCTCGATTATGTGTTAATTTGCCGCTTCAAATTCCATTTATTTAACGGAACAATATTATGAAGATTGTAATTGCTGGTGCAGGGGCAGTAGGAATACACTTGGCTAAAATGCTGAGTAATGAGGATCACGACATCATATTACTTGATAATGATGAGGAAAAGTTGAAGGAAATTGATTCCCATTTGGATTTATTAACCATCGTAGGGTCAAGTTCATCTTTGAATGATCTTAGAGAAGCTCGTGTTAAAAAAGCTGATCTCTTTATTGCTGTAACTCAATCGGAGGAAACAAATATAACCTCTTCTATTCTAGCTAAAAAATTGGGCGCAATCAAAACAATTGCTCGAATTGATAATCAAGAATATTTGATTCCTGAAAATAAAGAATACCTTAAAAGTTTAGGAATTGATGAGTTGATTTATCCGGAAAGATTGGCTTCGAAAGAGGTAATCAGTTATTTGTCCCGATCGGGTACTCGCCAGCTGTATGAGTTCTCTGATGGAAAACTTATTTTGTACGGAATAAAAATAAGCAGTAAGTCAATATTAATGGATAAAACCATGGCTGAAATTGCTGAAATTACTACCGATTTGGATTTTAGAGCTGTTGCCATAAAACGTGGGGATTCAACGATTATTCCAAGAGGACACAATCGATTTTCCCGAGGTGATTTAGTCTTTGTGGTGAGCAAGCCTGATGCAATGGAAAGAGTGATGGAGCTTGCAGGAAAAGAAAAGTATGAAATTAAAAATGCAATGATCCTTGGAGGAAGTCGAATTGGTCAGAAAACAGCAATGGAACTGGGCAAGAAAATGAATCTGAAATTAATCGAGATTGACAAGGATAAAAGTTTGAAACTTGCAGATTTACTTCAAGATACATTGGTTATTAACGGTGATGGTCGGGATAAAGAATTGCTTAAAGAAGAAGGAATCCATAAAATGGATGCTTTTGTAGCTGTTACGGGTAATTCTGAAACCAATATTTTAGCTTGTTTATTGGCTAAAAAAATGGGTGTGAAGAGAACCATTGCTGAGGTAGAAAATATCGATTATATCGATTTAGCAGATAATATTGGTGTTGGAACCATGATTAATAAAAAATTATTGGCTGCAAGTTATATCTACCGATTTACTATGGACGCTGATGTTCAGCACTGTAAGTGGTTGACTGTTTCGGATGCCGAGGTTGTTGAATTGGTGGCCAAGCCTGACTCTAAAATTACCAAAGGTATTTTAATGGATCTTGATTTTCCTGAGGATGCCAATATTGGTGGAATTATCAGAGGCGATGAAGGATTTATTGTGACAGGTGAGACTCGAATTCAAGCCAACGATAAAGTGGTTATTTTTACTCTGCCTTCTGCAATTAAAAAAGTCGAGAAGTTCTTCAAATAATAAACTCAGAGTCGGATTTATTGAATTCGTCTTCTTTATTGTACTTTTTACAGGACGAATTTTAACCTTGTTTTCTTCAACAAGGAAATTGTAAAATAAGCTAGTTCGAGATGCTCAATTGGAAATTTGTTTTTTATGTAATGTCGGTTTTAATGATCGTGGAAAGTTTCTTTCTGATTATATGTTCCGCGGTAGCCTTACTCTATGGAGAAGGTGATTTTATATGTTTTGTACAGTCTGCAGGCATTTCTCTTTTTGTTGGAGGAATTGTATATCTTCTTACCCAAAATAGTAGTCGGGATATTGGAAAAAGAGAAGCGTTTCTGGTCGTAAGTTTGGTCTGGGTTGTTTTCTCTATTTTTGGTGCAATGCCATTTCTTTTGGGTGGATACATTTCAAATTTTACTGATGCTTTTTTCGAATCCATTTCTGGATTTACCACTACTGGAGCTTCAATCGTGAACGATATTGAGGCTTTACCGCATGGCATTTTATTCTGGAGATCTTTAACCCATTTATTGGGAGGAATGGGTATTTTGGTTTTAACAGTTGCTATTTTGCCTGTTTTTGGAATAGGAGGGATGGCTATGTTTAATGCCGAAGCCGCAGGGATTACTACTGATAAATTGCACCCGCGTATTAAGGAAACTGCGCAGCGTTTATGGGGAATTTACATGTTGTTGGTTGCAATTGAAACTATCTTTTTGGTTTTTGGCGAAATGGATTGGTTCGATGCTATTTGTCATTCATTTGGAACTTTAGCTTCGGGCGGATTTTCTACAAAAAATTCGAGTATTGTCAATTATTCGCCATACACACAATATGTTCTGATTGTTTTTATGTTTTTAGCTGGGGTCAATTTCACACTCCACTATTTCGCAATAAAAGGAAGGCTAACAAAAATCTGGAATAATCAGGAGTTTCGAGTGTATACGGGTTTAATTGTATTGGTAACTAGTATAATTACGTTGACCTTGGTTTATCTGGATCATGGGACTTTTGAGAAATCTTTTCGTGACGCATTATTTCAAGTTACTTCGATAATTACAAGTACAGGTTTTGTAAGTGCTGATTATACTTTGTGGCATCCTTATTTAGTGTTTTTAATTTTTGGACTGATGTTTACAGGAGCTTGTGTTGGATCTACATCGGGAGGAGTTAAAATTCTTCGTCATCTGCTACTGTTCAAAAATAGTATCCTCGAATTCAAGCGAATGATACATCCTTCGGCCGTGTTACCTGTTCGCTACAATAAAGAAATGGTGGGCCAGGATGTGATTTCTAAAATTCTGGCTTTTGCGATCTTGTATCTAATGGTTTTTTTTATTGGATGTTTTGTCATGACATTGATAGGCTTGGATCTAATTTCAGCTATGGGTGCCGTTGCAACAACAATGGGCGGAATAGGTCCAGGTTTGGGAGTTGTAGGACCAATGAATAATTTTGCATCTGTTCCAGAAGTTGGTAAGTGGGTACTTTCATTTCTAATGATATTAGGTCGATTAGAGTTATTTACCTTTTTAATTATTTTTGTTCCATCTTTTTGGAAGAATCAATAAACATTATTTTTTCTAAAACCTTAGAATGATATCTTTGGTTGAAATCTCAAGTTTGTAAAAGTGATAAAACACAAAATAATTCTTAATATTCTTGGTAAACTACTGGTTGGGGAAAGCTTCTTTTTGTTCCTCTCGTTATTGGTTTCGTTACTATATCAGGAATCTGATTCTATGGCTTTTGTAAAGTCCATGCTAATTACTTTTTCTTTTGGAGGAGTCAGTTATATGCTTTCAAGAGGTGTAGGAAAAGATTTGGGAAAGCGAGAGGGCTATATCATTGTAAGTCTTGTTTGGGTTATTTTTTCAATATTTGGTTGTCTTCCATATCTTTTCAGCGGAGCTATTCCATCGGTTACCGATGCCTTTTTTGAAACGATGTCTGGTTTCACAACTACAGGTTCTTCTATCCTTAATAATATAGAAGAATTGCCTCATGGAATTCTCTTTTGGCGATCAATTACTCAATGGATGGGAGGAATGGGAATTATTGTAATGTTCCTCGCAATACTTCCAACTTTAGGCATTGGAGGACGAGAGCTGTTCATCGCCGAAGTACCAGGTCCTGCGCCGGATAAATTGGCTCCAAGAATTAAAGAAACGGCTCGCAGTTTATGGGGCTTATACATTCTGTTTACTTTTGCTGAGACGATTCTTCTTTTTATAGGAGGAATGAATTTTTTCGATGCAATTAACCATTCATTAACAACGATGGCTACTGGAGGTTATTCAACCAAGCAAGCTAGTGTAGGCTTCTTTACATCTCCTTATTTGCAGTATGTAATCATTTTTTTCATGTTTGTAGCTGGAACCAACTTCACCCTTGCCTATGCAATGGTGACAGGAAAAGCTTCAAAAGTATTTAAGGATGAGGAGTTTCGTTTTTACACCTTGGTCGTTTTGTTGTTTACCGGTATCATTACTGTTGTTTTAATTGTTGGAGATGGTTTTGGACTCGAACGGGCTTTTCGAGATAGCCTTTTTACTGTTGTCTCAATTATTACTACAACAGGTTATGCAACTGCTGATTATCTTCTTTGGACACCATTTTTAGGTATGTTAGTGTTTGTTCTGTTTTTTGTTGGAGGTTCTGCCGGATCAACAGGAGGAGGAGTAAAAGTTGTACGAATATTGCTGCTATTCAAAAATAGCTTCTATGAACTAAAACGCTTGGTACATCCAAATGCAATTATTCCAATTCGTTACAACAGGCATGTTGTTGATCAGAGAACAGTTACCAACATACTGGCTTTCTTTGTTTTTTATATTATTATTTTCATGATCTCCTCCATATTAATGTCTTTATGGACTCCCGATATTTATGCCGCATTTAGTGCTGTAGCAACCACACTTGGGAATATTGGTCCTGGATTTGGCGAGGTCGGTCCCATGGAAAATTTCTTTCAATTACCAGCTTTGGCAAAATGGTTTTTATCATTTTTAATGTTGCTTGGACGTTTGGAATTATTTACGGTCTTAGTATTATTCTCACCATCTTTTTGGAAACATTAGTAAGCTGGATTGTTTAAATGGATTGCTAAGGATAGATGAGAAATTTGAACATAAATTTAATCAGGGTTGTGTTGTCGTTACGCATCATTTTAACAATGCAAGTCCCGAGTTAATTGGCTTGGTAAAATTAGAACTCGAAGAGTCTGGGTCTAGGCCTGAATTCATTGGTAATCAACCAGATGGTCTAGTAAATCTTCGTGTTAGTTTATTGAGATCAGTGGGAATAGTAGCTTGAATTATATATAAAAACAATGCCATCATTTGAATATTGATGGCATTGTTTTTATAGTTTAGCTTATTCTTATAGTATTAGCTCACCAATTCCAGGTCGAATAATCTCAAAAGAACCATTCGTGCAGTCAATAATGGTTGATGCAGTTTTGTTGCCGAAGCCCCCATCAAGAACAAGATCAACTTGTTTCTGGTATTTTTCGTGTATTAATTCCGGGTCTGTTGTGTATTCAATAACTTCGTCGGGATCATGAATTGAAGTTGTTAATATCGGATTGCCTAACTCTTCAACAATACGTAATGGGATAAAGTGATTAGGAACACGGATTCCAACAGTCTTTTTTTTACTTTTAAATAATTTTGGAACATTACTACTCGCCTCCAGAATAAATGTGAAGGCTCCGGGTAGGTTTTTCTTCATCATTTTAAAGGTAGTGTTGTCTACCTTAGCATATTCGGACAAATTGCTTAGGCTGTTGCAAATTAAAGAGAATTTTCCTTTTTCAGCAGTGGTTCCTTTTAGTTTGGCAATTTTTTGTATGGCTTTGTTGTTATTTATATCACAGCCAATTGCATAGACGGTATCTGTTGGGTAAATGATGATGCCGCCATTCCGTAAAATATCTACTATCTGCCTAAATTCCCGGTGATTGGGATTATCAGGGTACAATTTTAAAAGCATTTGTAGTGGTTTTGGGTTATTCGGAGGATAAAGATATAAGATTCTTTGAAATAGGAATCTACTGAAGCTTATTTATTTTCTTTTTTTAGAGCTGGAATTAACGGGAGGGTTGTCGAATATTAATTAAGATAAATGAAGAAAAAAAAGGAGCACACATGTGCTCCTTTTTTTTATATCATATAATAATTAGCCATTTAATTTGTTGTAATCAGCAAGAAATTGCTCTAAACCTTTATCTGTTAAAGGGTGATTTAATAGGCCTACAATGGCACTTAGAGGACTTGTGGTAACATCAGCACCAGCTTCAATACATTGTACCATGTGCATTGTGTGACGAACGGATGCGGCTAGAACTTGAGTATCGAAACCATAATAACTGTTCATGTCTACAATTTGACGAATTAACGCTATTCCGTCAGTACAAATATCATCTAAACGGCCAACAAAAGGAGACACGTATGTTGCACCTGCTTTAGCAGCCAATAATGCCTGACCTACAGAGAAAATCAACGTGCAATTTGTTCTGACATCCTTTAAACTAAGATATTTTATTGCTTTGATACCATCCTTTGTACATGGTACTTTAACAACAATTTGTGGATGAAGAGCAGCCAACTCCATGCCTTCAGAAATCATTCCCTCAAAATCGGTTGCAATAACCTCCGCGCTTACATCACCATCTACAATTTCGCAAATATCAACATAGTGCTTTTTGATGTTTCCTTCTCCTTTAATCCCCTCCTTAGCCATAAGAGATGGGTTTGTGGTAACGCCGTCAAGGATCCCTAAATCCTGGGCTTCTTTAATCTGATCAAGATTTGCTGTGTCGATAAAAAACTTCATTTTACGATTTTTAAGTTTGTTATTTGTTCTAAACGAAAATACATTAAATTCTTTGACAAGCAAAAAATAGAATATGTTTTAAATCTATGAAATATAACAAAGAGAGGTAAAACTATTTTTGGTGTAGAGAGATTCGAAAATATGAAGTTGATGGGGGATAAATTGAGCTGATGGAGGGATTTGAATCCATCCCGACTGGTCGGGACTGATTACAAATCAGCTGCTCTGACCAACTGAGCTACATCGGTAAATAGTATTGTGAGCCATTGATGAGAATTGAACTCATGACCTCTTCCTTACCAAGGAAACGCTCTACCCCTGAGCTACAACGGCAATAATAAAATAAAAAAAAAGAGTTGGCCTCCTTTAGTAGAGCCGATGGGGGGATTCGAACCCGCGACCTGCTGATTACAAATCAGCTGCTCTGACCAACTGAGCTACATCGGCGTTTTATTATTTTTTAGAAGGTAAAACAATCCTTCAAATTATCTTGTAAAGAACGAAATAAAGCCCGAAATAAAGCCCGAAATAAAGCCCGAAATAAAGCCCGAAAGCTTTCTTTATAGTTTTTTGGAGCCGGTGGGGGGATTCGAACCCGCGACCTGCTGATTACAAATCAGCTGCTCTGACCAACTGAGCTACATCGGCATTTTGTTACTTTTTAGAAGGTAAAACGAACCTTCAAATTATCTTGTAAAGAACGAAAGAAAGCCCGAAAGCTTTCTTTATAGTTTTTTGGAGCCGGTGGGGGGATTCGAACCCGCGACCTGCTGATTACAAATCAGCTGCTCTGACCAACTGAGCTACATCGGCATTTTTATACAAATAGGAAGT
>JAQBBZ010000061.1:0-12953 GCA_032125735.1 Labilibaculum sp. | reverse complement strand
CGACCACATTTTCCCAAATTTTAGCAATCAAAAATTAAATGCCTACTTAAAAGAGCTTGCAGACTTAGCATCTATCGATAAAAACTTAACCTTTCACATTGCACGCCATACTTTCGCAACAACTGTTACTTTAGCCAATGGAGTTCCAATTGAATCAATTAGTTCTATGCTTGGTCATAAAAGCATTCGTACAACACAGATATATTCTAAAGTTGTTAATGAAAAAGTCAGCAAAGACATGATCAAACTAAAAAAGAAACTAAAGTAGGTTTATACTCTTCCATCATTAAATTCAATATCAGTAATGCAAAATACTTTTAACAACTTTAGCTGTATTTGTAAAAACTACTTATTGTTATTGGAAAAAATTAGATCATATTATTTCCAAAATCGAAAAGAATCCTTACTGATTTAGGTGAAAATGTTAGACAGGCACGCTTAAGACGAAAACTAAGGGCTGAACAGGTTGCGGAACGTGCAAATATCAGCCGGCCTACTTTACTCTCCATCAAAAAAGGAGCTGAAAATACAAATATGGGTGCTTATCTTCAAGTGTTATTTGTTTTAGGATTAGAGAAAGATATAATGAAAGTTGCTCAAGATGACTTGCTGGGAAGAAAACTGCAAGATTCTGGCATATTGACTAAACAGAGAGCTCAAAAAAAAAATAATGGAGCTCTGACAATTTAGGTTGAAAATCACATTTCATCTATAGACAAAGGAATATATTCAATAGAATATTTGTTAAAATTCTTAACTAAGGCGGATGCCTTTTGTTGTAAAATATTTATTTTTATTTTATCCTTATTCCTCTTCACTTCAGCAAGAACCAAACGTTTCTCGTAATCGTTAACCGCAACAATATCAATCTCATTTTTATTTCCCTTTTCCCAATAAGTACCTATATCAGAATATATTCCTTCTTGCATCATTTTATCAGTAAAATACTTTTCAAGTATACGACCAGAATATACGTCATAATCTCTCTCAACTATATTTTTTATATATTGAACATTGCCAATTTCAACTGCACTTCTATGCTTATAAATAAATCGAAACCAAAAGTTTAAAAAATTGTCTTTGATTTGATATTTGATTGATCTGCTATTGGGTTTAGAGAAAATAGGTTTTACCTTTTCTATCAGACCATAATCACTCTCTAACCTATTCAAAAAACCACCAATATTGATCTCAAGAACAGACTCCATCTCAACTCTGGATGTTTTTGAAGATGCTATCAATGAAAGTATGGAGAAATAATTACCGTAATCCTTACCAAACTCATCAATAAGTACATTCTTACCTTCATCAATAAAAAGAGAATTATCAGAAAATACATCACTGATAATATCATGTCTTGTAAAAGAACTTTCCTCTACTAACATTTCAACATATTTGGCCACTCCCCCTGTCACGAGATAAAATGCAAGCAGATCTTCCTTAGTATATTCAGGATGAAAATCAGATAATATTTCTTTAAGAGTATTTATAGTAAAAGCTTTGAGATGAATTCTTGCCGTAGCTCTGCCAAAAAGGGGCTCTTTTGTGTTCTCAAATATTTTAGACATTAAAGAATAAACAGAACCGCAGAGTAATAAATTTATAGATGATTGATTTTTTTTCGAATCCCAAATATTCTGCATTTCGCTATATATAGAGGAATTGACAGAACTAAACTCCTGAAATTCATCAATAATAAGAGTAAAGTGCTGTTTAGTTGATAAATCCATAAGGTAGCCAAATACATCCTTAAAAGACTTGAGTTCTCCAAAAATATCAATTCCAAGCTTATTCCTTATTTCATCGACAAATTCTACACACAGAAGAGGTTCGCTTTTTTTCGATACAAAAAAGTAGAGTGTTGCATAATCTTGTGTTGCTTTAATAAGCAAACTCGTCTTACCTATACGTCTCCGACCAAGCATAAAGGTCATCTGTGCTGTTCTTCTGGATTTTTTCTCAATCTTCTGAAGTAAAGCTATCTCATTTTCCCTATTATAAAACTTCATAGTTCTCTATTGTATTTATCGAAACCGCAATTACCGTAACATGCATTACCGTAACCCGCATTACTATAATGCAAATATTGCATTTATATATGAGAAAATCTAGATTTCGGAGAATTATTTACTAGCCTAAAAGACTTTGGTAAAATACATTAGCGACAATCAAAATAAGAACGAATTTTATATACTTCAATAGTAGTTATGGATAGTTTATTAGGAATAATTTATAGTACCAACTAGTTTTGACAAATATTTAGGTTGCTGTGTAAGCTTCCCCGAAAGTTGACCATTTGAAATTAGAGTTCGAAGACTTTTTGAATCTAACTCAACAGGCCCTTTATTAGATTAAAAAAAAGTTCTACCGTTGGCAGCATAGCCCTTTCGTCGATATCAAATTCGGGTGTATGGTGTTGCAAATCCTTCTCTTTTAATGAAGCACCTATACCAATAAAACAGGCTTTCCCTCCATTATTCTGAACAGCGTTCATCATTGAAGTAAAATCCTCACTCCCCCTGTTCACCTCATCAGACAATACAATGTCGGTGAATAAACCGATCTTCTCTGCCTCGCACTTTATCCACTCTGCAAGATCTGTATCACCATGAGCACTGGTAGCTTCTCCCATCTTTTGTACTTTGAAGCTACAATTTTGCTGATTAGCAGCATCCTGAATAATTTCCTCTGCTTTTTTCAAAAGTAGGCTTTCTCTTTCGAGATTGTTCGCCCTGAATTCCATCTCCAACCTAGCCTGGTCAGCAATAATATTTCGAGCTGTCCCACCTATAATCTTCCCCACATTTACACGAGCCAAACCTTCATCTTCAAGATGGATATCGTGTAAGCCAACAATACAATTTGCAGCAGCCAAAACAGCATTATTTCCTTTTTCAGGACAGATGCCTGCATGGGCAGATTTCCCAATAAAAGTCACATCCAGTTTATCTGTTGCGGCAGTTCCATTATTTAAGCTTTTGAAGTAAATAAATCCTCAAGAATTGATTGATCCTCCCTAGGCTGAAATACATTTTCAAAATCTTCCAGACAATTCATCAAGTGCGCCAATTTTAAAAGTGATTCTAAAGAGATTTGCCCTGTCCCTTCAAAACGTTTTAAACTGCCCAATGAAACTCCCGATCGCTCAGCCATCTCAACTTGAGAGATCTTTAAGTGTTTACGCAAAGCCTTAAGACGTTCTGCTAAAGTTTTACTAATATCTGTTGGTGTTGATGATACTGAATACATACACCTAATATTTTAGCTAAATATACATATTTTCATATAAAATGGCTAATATATTAGCCAACAATACTATTAACTCCTATTACTGTGGGGCCACTTTAGATAAAAGAATGAGCCTTATCCCGATAGTAATCGGGACGATTTTGGAAACCCTCCCCCTGAAACGGAGGACTAAGCTGACGGACTTTTTGCAGCAACCCAAGGAGAGAACGCCAAAACTACCTCAGAAGGAATTTCGTATCAACGCCACTACCACAAAAACAGTTAGAATACTAAATCACAACTGATTATAAGGCAAATACGTTTCATTACGTCTTTTATCAAAGTCTCTGGAGAACTTAGTTATGTGAAAGCTCAAGCATTATTCGAATCTTCTTATAAGCATGTTTTTTTTGTGTTTTTAGTGTATTGACTGATACACCCATTATTTCTGCTATTTCGTGATTTTTAAGTCCAAATAAGCCGTAATTCAGAATTTGTTTCCGTTTGGGCGTCAAATGTTCCATCGCCAGATATAACTCCTGAAACTTGTCTTCTACATTAGGTTGGATGAGAATTAATTGTTCCTCATTAGTTATACAAGTTCTATCGTATTGATATTTTTCCTCATTTTTTTGGTTTCGCCTGTGATTCATACATTGATTTCGCACAGAACGAAAAAGATACCCTTTAAGAGAGCTCTGAATATGAAGTTCATTCCGGTTTTCCCACAGCCTTAAAAAAACTTCCTGAACCAAATCCTCACTTAAATTCGAATCACTCAAAAACGAATTGGCATAATTAACCAAGCGTTTAAAGTAGGTTTCGAATATGATGTCAAAATTCGACTTGGAAATCCTGATATCTTCTATCTCTTTCATGACTTGAGCTTGATATAAAACGGGGGTAAACAAAAGCTCATCGCCTTTATATAATTAAATAATTTCGATATCATTTTAGGATAAGACCGAACAGCTACACACCTAGCCATCCGGTCTTTCCAACCAACTAACCGACTATTGAAAAATCACAAACAACAGCCCAAACAAAGCCTTGCTAAATCATAAGCTTATTCCTGTTTTGAATCAAACTCAAACTATCTTAATTCTGTTTCTTATATTTCATATTAAAACCGGGCAACCACAAAATTTACTTTTTTAATCTGTTCGTTCCCGGCCTTATCTTTTACACGTATAGAGAAGTCATAATCCCCAATTAATGCGTCTTTTGCTACACCAATATTTATGTCGAGTTTAGCATTGAATTTGCCTTTAATAATTGGCAAAGGATTTCCATCAGCATCAAGGCTTTCATTTATTAAATGGTTACAAGAAAAACATTTCACATAGCAGAGAGCATCCGATCCCCCTTTACTGATGTTGATCTGATAATCCTCTAGGGCAATATTATCTGACAGAACAGCATTCACTTTTAATGTCATTCCAGGGAGAATTCGTGTCCTCTCTAGTGGACTTACTAATTCAATCTTTGGTTTCAAATCATCAGTATTGCTAGCTAAAAAAGAAAATGGGGCAAACAATATGAACATACTTTTCAGATAGAAAATCATATCAAATTCTTAATGTAAAGAGTTAATTTAATTGGGAATTATCCCTTGGAATCCAAACCATTTGTGAAGATTCTTCATTCATTATAAACCTAATGATAGGCCGGCTTTCTAATTATATTTGCAGACATGATTAGTAATTATTTTAAAGTAATAATGCCAACCTACCATTCGGTTTTTTTCATCGTTTTTTTTTAAAAGACCTTTTAGTATTCCATTTCAATGTGATTTACACTCTAAAATTGATCTATTCATTTACGGCGAGGTTTAATATTTATGCCTGACTTTAAAACATTAAACTATAATTCTAATTCATCAAAATGAATCCACTTCTTGCTGTTTCTTAATTATCTTCTCCCAATCACCAGGATATGCTACCTCAAAATTTTCTTCTTTCCCATGGATATATATCCTTAATCCCTTATTATATACGCCCCGTGTTTTAATCAGCTGAATACCTTCTATATCATCCAGACTATAGTCTTTATGCAACAATACCCGAGATGTAAAAATCAATCGATCACCTGTTAAAAACAGATTCCCCTCAACATTTTCTTTCTTTTTAATATACCTAGCAGTTCCATCAACGATAATCTCCTCACCTTCAGCTAGTATCTCCTGTATCTCTTTAAGATAACATTGCCTTTTTAAGTTTTTCCTCTTCAGAAATAATCCAAACAATAGAGCAGCCAGTAAACCAACAGCCAAGCTTAAAAAAATATATTTCCCATTGAAGTTCAGCTCAACAATGCTTCCGAATATCAACACAAAAAGCATTGCCAAAGCACCAAATTTTATAAATCTATTTCTCACAATCTATCAATTTTTATCTCAAAACTCAGATACAAGTTGTCTTGTCCAATTTTGCTCTCGATACACAAAGTAAAATATTTACAATCAACACTAGACAACTAAAACTATCCTATTCTTTTTCACAGCTATAATACTGTTCATTCAGTTCGCCACCATAAAATAAGGAGACGCCGA
Source organism: Labilibaculum sp. (assembly GCA_032125735.1). Classification (GTDB taxonomy): domain Bacteria; phylum Bacteroidota; class Bacteroidia; order Bacteroidales; family Marinifilaceae; genus Labilibaculum. Next base: position 7,174 of record JAQBBZ010000061.1, on the reverse strand, counting down.
AGCATCCCCCCATTTAACCAACTAACTAAATTTATAATTCTATTGTTTCACAAGTACTTTCTTTGCTTCAATGAATTTACCATCCACCAGATATCTGCAAATGTAAATTCCAGTTCCAAATTGAGTGAAATCCACTTGATATCGATGTACGCCACTGTTTAGGTTCTTTTCTTGAATTGTACTCATCTTGCGACCGATAAGATTAAAAATTTCAATCTGAGCATCAGCATCCACATCCAATTTAAACTGAACCGTACTGGTTTGATTTACAACAGGATTAGGATAAATAGACAAGTTCTGATTTGATTCCATAAAAGTTTCATCCTCGCCATTTAAACCATCGGGGCTGGCATTCACCGCATCCGGATCATCAATCACCTGAACATAAACACCATAAATCACAAATCCATCCTCTTTACCATCATCAGCTCCGAAAACCAGGAATCCGGTTCCCTCTGTCAAGGGATGAATATCGATATAGTTCGATCCCAATGCCAGGTCCACAATCTCAGGGGTGTAGTTTCCGGCCAGAATCTGCAGGTCATCTCCATCCGGATCGGTAAACAATTCCGAAGGATCGATGGTATACGCCTGTTTGGGATTCGCCAGATTCAGAGTAATAATTTCAAAATCGGGATTCAATACAGGAGCCCGGTTCTTATCCAACACTTCAATAACAAGAGTATCCAATGCTAAGCTACCCGATGCATCCGTCACCTTAACCGGATAGGTATATATACCTTCGCTGTTATAATCGGTACTAATCTTTATCTGTGCTGTTGTATTACCTGTTTGCTCGTACTTAACCTGTGGCCTCTTATTTTCATTACTTAATACAAAGGTCATCTCTTCGTTTTCAGGATCTTCAAACAAGTAATTCAAAAGAAGCTCTTCCGTTTCTGTTATCCGTAAGGTATCCTTATAGATGTTCGGAAAATACTTGAACTCAGGCGCACCATTAACAGTCAATGCAACGTTAAACTCACTTTTCGAATTATTGATGTCATTGCTCCATGCAATAATTTTTCCGTTGTGTTCACCTTTCCCGGCTTTAAAAGGATAAATCGTAGCGTTAATCTGTACAGATTCATTAGCCTTCAATTCGCCGCTATAGTTATCCAGCTCAATCCATGAATCCTCGCCTGCGGCTGTTAATGGCCTTATTTTCCAAACAAAATCCTCTCTATTACTCCACCAATAAAATTGATCATCCCCGATAAAGTTCCCTGAAAAACTATTGGCTTTTAAACTTTCATCGGTAGTCATTTCAAAACCCATATATTTATGGGATGCAGTCTGGTATATGGTAACGAAGAATTCTTCACCTTCAGGTATACTAATCGGTTGTGCTAATGGGAAGAAAACCCATTGCTCATCAACTATCTGATCAACAACAAACAATTCTTCATACAGCTTCTCTCCATCTTGTGGCAAGTCGCCCCCCATAGAAATTTCCACACGCACTACCTCATCTTTATTTAACAGGCAAGTAAACGCTTTGACATGTGTTAAAAAGAATCCTCCCTGCGGAGCAGTAAAGCGGTTTGAAAAGCCCTTGTCACCCGTTTCTATCCATGGAATCAAAACACCATCTGCACCCTCTTTCTTTTCCAGGTACAAAGAATCAACTGTTAAGGGGTAGTTTAGTGAATAGTTACCCTCCTCCTCAATTATAATGGGAAATTGAGTTTCTCCTCCACTGGGTGTTACTGCAGGGGCAAAATGGTACTTAAGGGTGGTTTCACCTGTGTTTTGTACTGTAAATTGATATTCCTCCACCTGCGTATTGTTTAGTGAATAGCTCTGATCTACAGCATCCCACCTAAATACCGGAGAGTCAACAATAGTCGCAGTGACTGGTGTAACCAGGCTCTCAAAATTACCCGACCAGGTGATGGAGCCATCTACATCTTTATGCTCATTAACAGGCATTTCGACTTCAAGTACGTACTCACTCCATGGCTTAATAATGATATCCTTCTGTAACTCTCCAGAGCTAGTCTTCACTATTTTCTCACCATTTTCATTATATAGAACCAAACTCTCAAGTTGATTATGCTCTATTTTATTTAAATGCAACACATCATAACCAGTGTTGGCTAAGGTTACTTTTCGTTTCAAAGCCAGGTTTGTGTTAAACACAAGCTCATCCCATTCAAGTGAAGTGGGAACATTCAAAACAGGACTTCCTGTAACATTTAGCTGAACCGGAATTCGGTATAAATTCTGTGCCTTGCTGTTGGTGTGCAATTCAATCGTATCCCTGTACACTCCTGATTTATAAATATTTTCAGCAGACAGCACGAGATCCAGTTCCTTTTGCGCTCCACTTACAAGCGTGTCCTTTAATGGCGGAATAAAACTAATGGTGCTCTCGTTGGAAAGAATAGACCAATCTAAAATCCATGACCTTTCTGTCTCTACTGTTTCCTCTTCATCCGGACTTTCCAAACCATATTGAAGCCCACCACTAAAGGGATCAACCTTTTTGTAATGGAAATGGATGGAACCATCTGCTATCATTTCCAACTGGAAGAACACTACTCCAAGCCCCCCAAATCCAGGAACAAATTCATCCCATTGAAGGATTATTCTGGAATCTTCCATTTTCAGCTTGACCCCTTTTCCTTTTTCCCGTGGCAATAAATCCGACCAGAAAGGCGCAATCATACCACTTAAGCCATCATCTTTAGCAAACTCGAATGCAATATGATCGGATTCGGGCTTATTAACTGTAACATAACCATTCTTTGAAACCCAGATCGTCTTGTAATTATCACCAAAGAAAGGGAACTCAAATGGTAGTTCAATTTGTTTCTGTTTATCCTGCTCAATGATTAATACCTCCGAGTCATTGCTAATATCCTCCCACTTGTAATAGGGATGATCCGAATCACTTATATTCCACCAGTAACCATAACTTGAACCCAAAGTGTTGTTTCCCTCACCTCTTTTCAAATCCTGAGCTTCTACATAGGAAAGCCAATTCCCCTTAAAAGTGTATTCAAGCGGCACTCCCTTATCGTGGTTGGCCAGGGTGATTGGTACTTTTATCGTTTCTCCTCCTTCAATATCTACCACTAAATCATCAGATATGGTAAGGTCATAGGTGACATCCTCAACGCACTGCCCTGTAAGCACCACACTTTTTTGTGTTCCATCACTGAAACTTAAGGTTGCCTTTCCAACTACCTCTGAAATACCTGTTGGCTTATAAACAACCTTTAAAGGCCGATTGGCTGCAGCATCAAGGTTTACAGGTAAGGTTCCATCGAATGTGAAATCCGGGCTATGAAAGCTGATGGCATTAACCGTAATACTGGCTGATCCAGTATTTTGAACCTTAATAAATGCCTGTTTTTCAGATCCCAGCTTAACCGTACCAAAATCAATCGAATCGGTGACAGCTGATTCAGGAATACCGGTAACATTGATCGTAACAGGCCAAAGTTCTTCTTTATTGGCCGTGTTGGTTTTCACCAGTATCATATTCTGATAGCTCCCGGCCATTAGGCCCATTGCCTTTGGATCGATAACTAATTCAACAGATTTTGTTTCTCCGGCATTAAGGATTCCCTTCGTTGGTGTCGCAGAAACAATCATGCTCAAATCGGTAACAGGTTCAAAACGAATTACCTTTCCGTTATATAAATCCTTACCTGTTTCATTAAAATCCTTGTACAACAACAAATCATCGCCTGTCAATCCCTGAATCCCTACATTGTAGGTCCAGTCATTCTGCAGGTCGCTTACCTTATTGTATCTGAATTCAACCGAACCATCCCTGAATAAAACAATCTGGTATTCCAAATTTCCTTCAGCTTGATTTGGTGGCGATCCTGGTTTCTTTACATCAGCATTAACAGTAAATACACATCTATCACCAAACGAATAAAAAAATACTTTCTGAGCTCTCAGGTAATAATCCTTAATTTTTATCGGCAAAAACAATCCTTTGGAATGACCATAAAATTCAGCTTCCGGATCGTTCGAGAAAAGGCCGGCGTAATAGCAATACAGCTCTCCTCGAGAATTCACCCATGCATTTTTCAATGTTTCCGTAAAGAACGGGAAGTTCATTCCAAAGTTAAAAGATTTGGGCCAGATTTCATTATCATAAACCTCAGATATAATTGATATATCTTCCCAGGTACCATCAGCAGGTCCGTTCGCATCTGAAGAGGCTAACATTCGATATTCCAGCTTTTGGGGATACAATCCCTTACTGACATTTAAAGGATCGTAATGGCTCAAATCGTACTCCAAAATTGTACCTGTACCTGTATTTGCTAGCTGAAGGTTAAAATTTGCTTTATCTCCGTAAGCAACATCAATAACATTATTGGCACTTATATTTATTACAGGCGCATCAACAACCGAAAATTCACAGGCCAGATTAATCTCACCAATATTCGTTACAAGTGCCACCTGAGTTTCGATCAACCCCTTAGTATCAGGGGTATAGTTGAACGGTACTTTCCATTCCTGATCGGGTCTGAATGTAAGCGTATCTTCAAAAGCTTTGGCAAATCCAGGCGTAACTGAAGTTACATCATAAATCTCTAAATCGGCCAATCCGGTGTTATGAATATCAAACTCCAATTTATTCGATTCATTTGCATAAGCCTTAAACTGATAGGTTTTATCCGTATCAATATCAGGCTCTTGTCCTGTCACATCAAGCTTCACCTCAATATTCACAATTGGTTTATGAATATCATTAGTCTTAATCCCCAATGAGGCCAGGTGTTTACCATTGGTCAGATTTGTGGCATCAATCGTCACATCCGCATTGACAGTTTGTCCCTTTGGAATCTCACCCGAAGCCGGGTCAAGGAAGACATATGATCCATCATCTCCCGAACTGAGTACCGATAACATGGGTATGATAGGTTTAATAAGAATAGACGCCCCATCCCTATAAGTGACCCCATTATCCCTAGACATTACAAAATAACCGAACTCAAGATTTCCTAACTGCACGGCCAACGGATAGTTCATCTCTTTAGGGAAGTGCAGTACCACCCAAAAAATTTCATTATCCTCAAATCGTTGTGGTTTGTATAGTGGAATACGGAAATACTTTAAAACATTCGTCGTATCAGGATAATATTCCTGCATGTAAACACTTTCAGCTTCCTGCACCCATTTGGAACCTTTTCGCAGTTCAATAATAATTGGTTTATCCTTCACCTCCGGAAATAGTGCCACCTCCAAATGTGTCACATTTAAAGAATACTCATAGGGAATATCAAATCGCGTTGCCGCAATCACACCAGCATTTGAATTACCTGATCCCACCAGGGTGAATGGAGGATTTTCATTCTGATAGCTTAAACCGGCAACCCATTCAGTATTGTCATTTTTCCAATGCGATAGATCATATGATTCAGTGGATACTGAGTTTAACGATGTTAGACTCTTCACATAAGGACGCGTTGTTTCATATAGCTGAGGATTAGCAGCAGCTTCTTCTACTTTCGCTTGAATCGATGCAGCTATCTCCTGAGAAGCTGACTCTTCTGGCTCCCAGAAGTATTTCTCATTTCGGACAGTTGAATTATAGTAAACAATTCCATCACCAATATTCGATAAGCCGATTTGGACTTTTTTAGTGGTCTCCTGCTTAACATCAACAGCCACATCAATGGAGCGTGTTGATTCCATAAAATGAGGCAAGTTTGACGTTGTGACTTTAAGTATATTTGAGATATCTGATATATTCTCAAATTGATCAACAGATTTGATGGCAAACCAATAATCTGTTAATTTCTGGAATCCCGCAATATTGATCTTAAAGGTCTCTCCTGCTTCCAACTCATTCTGAATCAAAAATAAAGAATGATTATCAAAGTTTTGCTCTGTAATTTCACTGTTACCAATACACAGGTAATAGTAACGAGGTTTACCATTGTCCTCATCGACAGGTACAGTCCATTCCAGTCGTACTTCATCATGAAATATTTCACCGGTTCTTAAATCATTAATAGCTACCGGAGGAATGCGGTTATCATCAGCCAGGGCTCTGGCTGCATTTAACAGACCCGTTCCATATTTACTGTCATGCTGAAAGGTGAATCGATTGGTAGAATTAAGCAAAATTCGCTTAAGATCATCGGCTTTAAAATTGTCACCACCCATTTTCGAAATAACCAGAGCGGCAACACCGGAAACATGCGGGCAAGCCATAGATGTACCTTGCATATATCCATAACGGTTGTCCGGAAGCGTACTCAACACACCACCTTCTTCACCAAAATTAGCATAATCTCCTCCCAAAGCTCCAATATCAGCCCAGTTTCCGAAAGTAGTATAAGGAGCCGGAAAACCATTTGCGCTAATAGATGTCACACTAATTACCTCCTCAAAAGCAGATGGATAGCGTTGTAGTTCTGATCCGGTATTACCTGCAGCAAAGACTACGATTCCCCCTTTCATGGGACTTCCTTCGTATTGCCCTGCTTCCGCAACAAAGTACTTTATGGCATCGTATACCTCCGGTTCGTAATAGTTTTCGCCATCATATCCCCAGGAGTTTTGTGAAATAACAGCTCCATTATCAGCTCCGTAAACAATAGCCGAAGCAAAATTACCCCCTCCATTTGCCCGATCATCGAACACCTGACAGGAAATCATTTTAACACCATTACCTTCGCCATTTCCACCAGCAACACCAGCAACACCAATTCCATTATTTGAAACGGCACCAACAGTACCTGCTACATGCGTACCATGATCACCGGCAAGAATGGCACCATCCATCCGGAAATTGTAACCATGATAGTCATCGATATAACCATTCCGGTCATCATCAACACCTTCTTCTCCATTTATTTCGGCTTCATTTCGCCAAATATTGTCCATCAAATCCTCATGATCAACATCGACCCCCTGATCGACAACAGCAACAATGATATCCGAACTCCCGGTTGTTTGCTCCCAGGCTTTGAAAAGATCAGTATCCAAGGCATCTTCACCCATCCTGCCATCATTTTCATAATGCCATTGTTCGGGCAGCAAAGGATCATTAAAATAGGGAGTATAGGTAGCGGATAAAGATGATTTTAAGATCTTACTACCTTTACTCAATACTTCAACTTTGTAGGGTACCGCTTCCTTATCTGCATCGATTTGCACCTTTTTATAAACAGGTTTTACGATTTCCAGTTCTTCC
>JAQBBZ010000060.1:0-12918 GCA_032125735.1 Labilibaculum sp. | reverse complement strand
TTAAAATTCCGTTTCGGAAAATATATTAAAATATTACAACCCGGTTTCAGGTGGGTAATTCCAATTGTTGAAACCATTAGCATTGTCGACATTCGGGTGATCACCATCAACATCGACTCGCAAGAGGTAATGACCAAAGACAATGTACCATGCAGTATCGATGGCGTGGTTTTTTTCCAAATCAAAGATCCCGAAAAAGCAGTTTTAGAGGTGGAAGAATACAGTTTTGCCATCACACAATTGGCACAAGCTGCCCTGCGCGATGTTTGTGGTAAGGTGGAACTGGATACCATCTTATCGAAACGGGAAGAGATGGGAAAAAACATCAAGACCATTGTGGAAAAAGAAACTGAAGTATGGGGAATTGTAATTATCGATGTAAAGATTAAAGACATTCAGTTACCCGAGAATATGCGCCGAATGATGGCCAATCAGGCCGAAGCCGAACGATCGAGAAGAGCACGAATAATTCTGGCAACAGCAGAAGAACAAGCGGCAGCAAGTTTACTCGCTGCTGGCCTACTCATCGATAAATCTCCATCAGCCATAAAGCTACGTTTGTATCAAACTTTGGCAAATATTGCTTCGGAAAAGAATTCGACCATTCTGTTTCCATTCCCCGAAGAGGTGTTGCCCCGGAGACCAAAAGAGGAAGATTAAAAACTGTTTATGCACGTATTATTGAGCAAATCGACAAATAAAATCTTAAGAATTACGAGTTACCCTCGTATAGAATTGATTGCCGTAATCCTAACCGGCGTCCTAAAATACCTCCTGATGGACTGGTTGCAGATGCGTGCCATTTACATTGCAGGCATCTGCATTTTCTGGGGTGCTTATATTCTTTACAGGTATTCTACCAATAGGGAGGTACTGAAACACTGGGGATTTACAAGAGGTAATTTTAAAACCTCTCTGGCCATTCTGCTTCCTCTTGTTGTTCTTAGTATTTTGGCTTCGCTGATTTACGCCTACCTTAATGGTTCCCTGCTATTTACCTGGCACATTGCACCCATTATTTGCCTGTATCCCATTTGGGGAATCATTCAACAATATTTAATGCTCGGACTGATTACGAACAACCTTATTTCATTGCTAAAAACCAGCGTAAACCGATATGTGCTTGTTTTACTGATCTCAATACTTTTCGGTTTGGTTCACTATACCAGTTACTTTTTAATGTTTTTTACCTTTGCAATGGAAGCCGTATTTATGCTGGTTTACTTTAAATGGAGAAATCTTTGGGCCATAGGCATTGCCCATGGATTGATTGCAAGCTTTTTGCTGCATTTTGTACTCATGAGGGATCTTTGGAGCGAGCTATTCGCATGGTTTTAGATGTGAAAGAATCTTTTTAAATCGACACCCTTTTTCAATCGGTAATGAACAAAGAACAGAAGCGCTGAGATTGGGATCATGGATGTTGCCACAATCATGCTCCATCTGATCTGAAACTGATGAACGAAATAGAGCGAAACAAAGCCATCAACACAGATTGAGAAGACGCCAATTGCCAAAAATATAATCGCTAAAATGTTAAAGCCACGTTGTTTTGAAATGCGAATCAGCCAAATAACAAGTAACAATAACACGTAAAACGATATCAGTATAGGAATACCAAGTTTGATTCCCCACCCAATATTCGTGCTAAACAAATCCAGCAAAATAAGAAGAACAGAAGTTGAAAGCAGGCTTCCTAAAACCATAAGCAGCATTCGATGCCTCCAAAACGTAAAAACGCTGATGTTGGCAAGTACAGCCAGCGAGGCCACAGTACTATAACTCGACCAGGTAATGCTTTTATTCAAAAAAAGATTAATCGTTATCGTAACCAGAATACCAGAAAAAAGAATGACGTTTGACAACTCCCAGAACAATTTGCGTTTCTGTACTTTGGTCAGGCTTTCGTAGTCATCAATAATCTTATCCTTTTCAATGCTTTGCCCGGATATGGAAGGCTCGGCCCCATCCGATTTTTCTCCAATGGATAAACCGCACAAAGGACAAAAATTCATATTGGTATCCAGTTCAACTCCACATTTATTGCAGTAATTCATCTTGCTGTTCATGATATCTGTTTAAAATTTTAACCTTCACTTCTTGCTGCACAAGAAATCGTAAAAACCTGCATTCAAACTCCTTTGAATCGGTAATGTTCCCAAAACTAAGAACCAGTTTATCATTGTATCCGATCACCCCACAGTTTATCTTTACTTTTTTATTGGGTGGCGGCGGTGTTATTACAAAATAGTTTATTTGATCGGCTATGGCATCGGGCATTAGCGTATTTCCCAAATTGGTAACCACTCCGCTAAATTTATTGGCTCCTTCGGTATAAAACTTGGCATACAAAACGAGGCTCTTTAGCAGGATAGGAATACTTCTCACCAAAAAATTTCGTTCTCCCCCAACATTGCGTGATATAATTTTGCTAATGAGCTTTTCATCGGTCTCCAATTGCATTTTATGATGCACGATCTTCACTATTTCATCGAAGGAGTACAGCCCCAGCCTAAAGTCCAGTTCGGGCAGAACAAAGAGTGAAAAGTTCCGCATGCTTTTCGTAGGGTAAATATTCCTAAGATTTACCGGAACCTGAATTCTGGCAAGCCTGCTCCGAATTCGCTTTCCCTTAGCTTTCCACTCATGAAAAATATCCTGAAGAACCAGCAGGTAAACCGCAATCAGGTAAACGGTGATGCTAACCGATTTTCCGCCCGCTATCGCCTTCAGTTCTCTGGTTGAAATCACGGCCAAAAGCACATCAAAGCGAGGTTTGGATTTCAAATCAAAAGGCAGATGAAAAGCTTTTGGCTGACGGATTACGTGCGGTATTTTCTCTTTAAAGTATCGGTTGTAGGCATCTTCGAATTCTTCGGGACTGGCTTTACTGGTATAAAATGGATCGATTTGCTCCTCAGGAATCATGCCTTTTTCATTAAAATAGTAAATCAGGATGGCCTTAAGAAATTGCAGCAAGCCAGATCCATCGGTAAGAATATGAGAAAATTCAACACTGATTTGATTATTGCGAACCAAAATGCGAAAGAGAAGTTTGTTTGGATCCTTCCTGTCGAAAGCCTGACAAATTCGGCCAGTATCACTTGTCACTTTAATTGGATCATCAATCTGCTCCAGATAATACCAGAAAAATCCTTTACGCAGACTTACTTTAAAATAAGGAAATCTTTTTTCGGACAGTTCGATGGCCGAAAAAAGGCATTTGATAGTAACCCGCTCGTTAAGAACTGCGGTAATTCGTGCAACTGTAGAATGTTCTTTTGAGCGTATGGCCGGAAATATTTTTGCTGCATTGTCAAGAGGTGCCCAAAAGCTTAGCTTTTTATCCATTCGAAATACAAAATGCCAATTTAGTCTATTCAAGTTACGAAAAAAAAATGCACCCATTCAATAAATGCATAACTTGTAAGTTATTAGCCTGTAGCAATATATTTTGAGTACTATTTTAGCATTTGTATGAAAGCACTCCTGATTATTCTTTCGAGCACCTGGAAATTCGCAGCAACATTTCCCGTTGCGGTCTATGTTTTTAAAATGTCGTTTTCGGAAACCATCTTGTACACAAATATCGGTGGATTCATTGGCATCCTGATCTCTACTTTAGTTTCGAAAGGTCTAATTAAACTAATTAATGCTTATGGATCAGATCTGTTCAAGTCAAAAAAGAAAATCAGAAAAAAATTCACCAAACGAAACAGACGTTTAGTCATTTTAAAGAACAAGTACGGATTGGCAGGAATTGTGATCCTTACACCAATACTCTTGTCAATTCCGATTGGTGTTTTTTTAAACACCAAATATTACGGACATCGGAAAATCAGCTATCTGTATTTACTCATCTCTCAAATTGTATGGTCGTTTGCCTATACCTTATTTTATACCACAATAAAAGCTGGTATTTAGGAACTCTAGAGCAACTGAGTAATCGGTTGCCACGAGACAAACCAGCACAAAAAAAGCCCCGGAGACTATCCAGGGCCATTAACTAATTCTAATTTACGCTTACTTTATCTCAAGTATCATTGCTGATCGAGCTGGAACTTCTATGCCTTCATTCAGCTGAAATATTTTGCCTGAGATAATATCTTTTGCGGATGAATGATTACTAAGCATTTCATGATATCGCTCTCTTTCTATATGAAACGATTCAGTATTCTTATTCAAAATTACCATCACTTTTCCTTTATCAGTATATCTAAAATAGCTATAGATTCCAAAATCAGGTGCATAGTGCATCAACTTACCTTCATGAATAACAGTACTGGTCTTTCTCCAATTCAATAATTTCTTAAGATAATTCTGAGCTTCTTTTTCTTGTGTTCCAAGACCTTTTCCGGTAAAAGCATTCACCTCATCGCCTTCCCATCCTCCTGGAAAATCCATGCGCAACAATCCGTGATCGCCACCTGCGTCGCTGTTTGCCAAGATCTCTGTTCCATAATAAATTTGAGGGATTCCTCTCATCGTAAGAAAGTAAGTCATGGCCATTTGATACAAATCGAAATCTTTATTCAGCTGATTAAAAATTCGGGCCATATCATGGTTATCAGGGAAAATGACCAAATTATTTGGATCTGGATATTGTACATCATTTACCAATATCTCGTACAATTTGATGAATCCTGTCCCCCAGGTATCCTCTTGGGTCAGGCCTTCCACCAAAGCATTTTGCAATGGGAAATCCATCAGACTTGGCAGGTTGGAAACATAGCCATTCTTATTTATTTTCCCCTTTTGCCAATAAGATACAATGCTTGGATTGTGACTCCATTCCTCACCAACAATATTTAGGTTTGGATATTCTTCCAAAATTCTACGAGTCCACTCAGTCAAAAATTCAGAGTCAGAATACGGATAGGTATCTACACGAAGTCCATATAATTCGGCATATTCTATCCACCAAATGGTGTTTTGAATCAAGTATTTTGACATGAACTCGTTGCGCTGGTTCAAATCGGGCATACTTTCTACAAACCAACCATCAGAAAACTGTTTCAAATCCTCTTTCGATGCATATTGATCCTGAACTGTGGTTCGCTTATGAGTACAACTTGTAAAATTCCCTTCGTTATTGATCCAATCTTTAGAAGGAAGATCTTTCATCCACCAGTGTTCAGAACCACAATGGTTCAAAACAATATCCATGATGGTCCCTATTTCCTTTACCCTTGCCTGTTTCGAAAATTTACAGTAGTCCTCATTTGTTCCAAAGCGTGGGTCAATCTTATAATAGTCGGTTATTGCATACCCATGATAAGAATTGGTTTGATTGTTTTCCAATAATGGAGTAGACCAAATGGAAGTAAATCCCATATCGGCAATGTAATCCAAATGATCAATCATTCCCTGAATATCTCCACCATGACGACCGGATTTTGCAGCGCGATCCAATCCTTCGCTTACTCCTTCCATAGTATCGTTCGCCTTGTTGCCATTTGCAAAGCGATCAGGCGTAATCAGGTACATCACATCCGCAGGAGTATAGCTTAAACGTTCGGCAGAACCTTCTTTTCGTTCCAACAGCTGATATTCGTATTTTAGGATGGTTTTCGTTCCTTTTTTAAAAAGGATATCAAAACTTCCTGCTTTAGTTGAATCACTCAATTTCAAATCAACAAAAAGGTAGTTTGCATTCGACACTCTACTTACCTTCATGATGCTGACACCCGCATAATTTAACTCAGGTTTTAAATCAGCAATATTCTCTCCATGAACCAACAATTGCAGGTTCGTGTTCTTCATGCCGGTCCACCAAAACGCAGGCTCCAAATGATCAATTTTGTATTTTGCATATACTGAACTGCTTCCTACGAGAAGTATAGTCAATACGATCAATAGTAATCTTTTCATATTTTATATTTTTGATATTTATAGCTTGTACTTATTCCTTTTTCCCCAACATAAATTCCAAAGGAATGTGCAAACGCTCTCTCCAGGCATTTTCATTATGCTCAGCGCCTTCAAATTTTCTTGTCATCCAGTTTTGATCTTGTTGATATCCTCTTTTTTTCATCATTGCATCTACCTTTTCCTGATATGGCTGATAAAGGGAATCTAAAGTTGCTGTTCCATGGTCGAAATAGATTTTGTGTGATTCAGGATCTGGTAAATTCTCCGCTACATAATCCAGAAATACACCATCCAATGCCGGCCAGTGAGTAGACATACATACTGCACCTCCAAAAACAGTTGGATACTCCGAAATGGCATAACAACTGATTAATCCTCCCATGCTCGATCCTAAAATAAAAGTATCTTCCGATCCACTCAAAGTATTGTATTTTTGATCAATGAAAGGTTTCAATTCTTCAACCAAAAACTTTAGGTATTGATCAGATACAATTTCTCCCTTCATATGATCCGGACGGGAAGTCATTTCTATTTTATCCTTTGGTTTTGCCGGCATGTATTCGGCATATCTGTTGTCAAACCAAACGCCTACCACTATCACTGATCTGATTTTTTCGTTTTGAATCAAATCACGAATCACCTCATCAACACCCCATTCCTGATGATTCCAGGTTGTGCTGGCATCGAAAAGCATTTGCCCGTCGTGCATATACAAAACAGGGTACTTTTCATTCTCATTGTAATTTGAAGGAAGCAATACTTCAACTGTTCTTTTACTAATATTCTGTGATTCGAATTCAAGATATTTATGAATAACAGAGCATTCTTCAGATTTGTTTTGCGATTTAGCAAAGAAGCTAAACATGACCAAGGCCAGTAAAATTATATTTTTCATTTCGTGCAATTTGATTTTAGTTCAAGTAACCAATCCCCTGAATGAGGTGCAAATAAATACTGCAAACAGTATAACTACTCCTGCAGATTACTATAAAATGTCATTGTTCGCAAACATCCCATAAAAATGGTAGTTGGTGATTCAACCCAGGTTGTTAATACTTTTTACCGATTTCGAAGCTTAGTAAAGTCAATATAATACTTCAAGCGCAAAGAAACACTACTAAACTTTTCATTACCAAGCATTTTCGAGAAATTCGACCAATAATCTCTATCAATATTCGAATCATTTCCCTGTATACTACTTTTCCAGGCCAAGGCAAATTCACTTCCTGGGGCAAATTCCCAAGTGTAAATCATATCCAAACTAAAAGAATTGTAATTTATATGATTGTGATTTTCATATTCTGACTGATCTCCCATAGATCCGTTATCATTTAATAAATAACTCTCTTTGTATTCCACTTCAGACCAATAGTGCCTTACCCTCAAACTTAAAGCCGCTTTCTGATTAAAAATCCAGCTTGTCTCAAGAGTATTCGAGAAGATATTAATATCCCTGTTCACAAAGTGTATATTTTCCGTTTCTTCATTATAATTAGCAAAACCGAGACTATTTTTATTCAACTCATAATAGAAATAATGTTTGATCAATAGTTTATCATTTACCCTAAATTGAGGAGTAAGTTCTAACCAATAGCTCGATTTGCCAAAAGTTCTCCCCTTCCAATATGCTGCCCGTGTATTTAAAGCCAAAGATTTTCGATGATCACTATCATGTGTTAATCTCACCCAAAAATCGGTTGGTTCTTTATATTTACGCCCTGTAACACGAGGTTCGTAATAATCATATTTTGGTACAGGTGTAAGACTCCCTTCTATAGTAAACGATGAATAATCGCGAAACACCAACCTACTTTGCCAGTACAATTCCAATTTTGAAAACCGTTTTGGATGATACAAACTATTATGCGTGACACTCATCTGATTTGTAAACTCATTAATAATTCCAAAAGGTTGATAATTATTGTATTTGAATACCGCAACATTGCTTTGTTCATTGTTCTTCTCGAGATAACCCATGGCATTCGGATCAAAACGATGATCAATTGCTAAATGTATAAGATCGAACTGAAATTTACCCTTGATACGTGACAATTGCACCTGATAGCGTAAACCACTTTTATCAGAATCCATTTCCTTGTTTTGACTTAGCGCCCCATTCCCTGAAATGGCATATTGTCCAGATTTGTTCGCAAATTTAAATTCGGCTGCGCTAACCATCGATCGATAATCACCGTGTGGATGAATCATATGTGTATTGGCAAAACTTACATAAGATTGATTTCCCAGCGATTGATCGAGAACCAACATGTTATAGTTAGCAACCCCCTGAACAACAATGTTTCTTGAAGTATTGTTAAGAGTATCCTTAATGCGTGCATAAGTTTTAGCATTAACAGCATTTAAGAGTCCTACTCCCAGACCTTTATTAGTTCTTCCAGAAATTTTAACAGCATTTATTAACCGGGTATCATTGGGATTATCTATTATGATTTCATTTTGCATTAATGATTCAGCTACCTTCTTTTTATTAATAGGCTCTCCCCCTAAACGACGGGAGTAAAAAATATTCCCCTTGTTAAAAATCTCTGTTCCCTCGGTAAAAAAAGAGCGTTTTTCATCATAGAAAGTCTCAAATGGACTCAGGTTCAATTCCTGATCGTCTGACTGAACCTGTCCAAAATCAGGAATCAACATCATATCAAGAGTGAAACTCTCATTAATACCGTACTTTACGTCCATCCCTCCTTTTACTGACCACGAATTATCAGTATTATCATTTTTACTGATATAAGATGATACATAAGGACTGAAGGAAAGTCTGGTTTTAGGTTCCACTCCTTCTATCCCATGAAGTTCTCCAGCTTGATTCAACCATCCTACAATATTTTTATTAACAAAATTCCAAGTAACTCCTTCATTTTTTCTTTTAATCAGCCGGAATAAATTCATTTCCCATACCTGTACATTTGTTTTAGGAAAACGAAGTTCCGAATAGGGAATTCTCATTTCAACAATCCATCCTTCATCAGTGACTTTAACTTCACTTTTCCAAACAGCATCCCAACTTTTATTCATTGCTGTCACAGTATTGTGTGAATCCATTTGAATTCCTGAAGCTGAGACCATAAACTCCATTGCAGTACGTCCGTCGTTCCATGGATTAATTTCTATTGAAAACAGGTCAGCATTGAGCTGATCGCCGGAGTCGCGAATGCCATATTCGGTAAGAATACTATCAGGACACGAATCGTAAAGTATCGCACCCACATAAAGTGCATCATCGTCATAAGTTACTTTTACATTGGTCCGCTCACTTGGACTTGCGCCATTTATTGGACTTTGCTGGACAAAATCTTCAATAGCAGGTGCATTTTGCCATGCTTTATCATCTAAACAGGCATCAATTTTAGGTGCCTGCCCGCATCTCAATGTTGTAAATATTTTGCGTGGTGTTTGCGCCTTTACTAAGTGAAATATTAAAACTAATTGAAGAAGAAAAATAAAACGTTTTAAATACATAAGTCAAGCTGATTATCAATATTTGCAAATCCATTCCAAGACTAATTCCTACAATAGAAAACCAGCATTGATACATGAACAATTTTAAATTTTGTCCAAATTATAACTGATTATTTATTGTGGCTACTAATATTGACAAATCCCTGCAACTACTGTACATACAGCAAACTATAACAGCAAAGCACATTAAAATTTCATTACTTGCTTTTTGTCCATCCAAATTGGTTATACGTCCTTTGTTATCCAATTTGTATAGCAAAAGGTTTGCAAAATGCCTGAAAATCCCGTACATATGCAGTTTAGGAATATTTATCTTTACCAAATGCAAATCATCACGCCTGAAAATAATTGGCTCTCCAAAATCATAAACAACAGACTTGTTCAGCATCTTACCTACTGGATTATATTTGTACTTTTCTTTGCCTACGCATGGGGCACATTCGATGCCAATTATATAAAAACAGTAAAGGTCGAACTAATCAATCTACCGGTAAAAATACTCTTGGTTTATGCTGTGATTTATTACTTGTATCCAAGGTTTTTATACAAGGGGGAAATATGGCTGTTCCTTTTTTATTTACTTCTCTTAATTGGATTTACGGCCATTGTTCAACGTATAACAGACAATCTGATTATTGTTGATTTCTTTTTTCCAAAATGGCAAAAAGCACCTACTTTTTCTTTCTCACAAATAGTTCGAAGTGCTGTCAATTTGGGCGCTGTACTCGCCCTTCCAATGACAGTTAAACTGATGGAGTATTTGGCTAAAATTCAACAAAACGAGCAGATTCTGGCCAAAGAAAAGTTAGAGGCGGAATTAATTTTTCTGAAAAATCAGGTTCAACCTCATTTCCTTTTCAATACTCTCAATAGTTTGTATTCACTGATATTAAAAAAATCTGATCAATCCCTTGATGTAATTCTAAAACTATCTGATTTGCTGCGATACATGCTTTACGAAACCAATTCTACTCAGGTAGATTTACGCAAGGAAGTGGATAGTATCAAGAGCTATATGGAGTTGGAAAAAATAAGATACGGAGATCGGATAGATGTAAGTTTGAATATTTGGGGCGATTTAAATAGCAATCACATTGCACCAATGATCATTCTGCCATTTATCGAGAATAGCTTTAAACACAGCAGCAAAGGATTGGATAAAAATGCCTGGATCACTATTGAACTGGGAGTGAAAACAAACAAAATGGTTCTTAAAATTGAAAACAGCATTCCAAAACTAAGCTCCAATCAAGATTCTGTAGCAGGTGGCATTGGTTTGCAAAATGTAAAAAGGAGGTTATCTTTAATCTATCCGGAAAAACACGATCTGAAAATTAACCAAACCGAGGAATCGTACAATGTCCATTTAAATTTGCAATTGCTATGAAACGTTCAAGTCAAAGCGATTTTGACACACAGGGAGATGATTATCTCAGCATGGTAAGTTCTCCCGATAAATTCGGGACAGGCTATATGGCAAAAACAATAAATAAAAAAACATATGAAAGTAAAGTGTTTACTAGTTGATGATGAAGATCTGGCTCTTGATGTAATGGAAGAATACATCAGGAGAATTGACTATTTGCAATTGGAAGCAAGATGCAAAAGTGCAGTTGAAGCTTTATCTGTTTTAAACAGCAAGAAAATAGATTTACTTTTTCTGGACATTCAAATGCCGGGATTAACAGGGATTCAATTGCTGCGAAATATTTCGAATCCACCAACGGTAATTTTTACAACTGCCTATTCGGAATATGCGTTGGAAAGTTACGATTTGGAAGCCTTGGATTATTTAATTAAACCCATTCCTTTTGAACGTTTTATAAAAGCAGTAAACAGATATTTCAAGCTCAAAAAACACGATTATCAGATTCCTGAAAAGAAGGAACAAAACACCTCTGATCAAGCTTTCATTTTCGTGAAATCAGAAAAGAAAATGGTGAAAGTCTTTTTGAATGAAATTCTTTACATCGAAAGTCTACGAAACTATGTTAGCATTTATCTGGAAAACGGACAGGAAATTGTTACGCTTAATACCATTAGTAACATTGAAGAAAAACTGCCGGAGACTAATTTCCTAAGAATCCACCGATCATTTATAATCGCCATCGACAAAATTGAAAGTTTCACTTCAAGCATTGTTCAAGTTGAACAAAAATACATCCCAATAGGCCGCAATTATAAGAGCATGGTAATGGATCTGCTCAAGCAAAACAGCATTAACTAAACTCATATAAATTGGAAAAGCCGTTCATATGAACGGCTTTTCGCTGGAATATCTGTTTTCCGAAACATCGGAAATCGATTTTACTTATTTAACAAATACTTTGTACTCCCAAGGCTTTAACGACATTTTTTCTTCTGCGCTCAACTTAGTCTCTTTATTGCTAAAGTAGTCTTTGTATTCACCTGCTAATGCTTCCGATGAAATTGTTACTTCCTGAGCTTCGGCAGTAAGGTTCAATACCACAAGAACTTTATCGCCTTCTGCCTCACGAACAAAAGCATATACCTCTTCGTTCTTATCTGAAGGAATTCGGACAATCTTACCTCCTTTAATTCCGTTCTGCAATGCTTTGTTTATGCTTTTCAGGCTCAATAATTGTGTGTAGAATGGTAGAATACTTTTGTTACTCCAGTCAATCGTATCTTTCTCAAAGAATTTTAATCTCTTTGCCATTCCTGCTTCCTGTCCGCCATAGATCAATGGCATGCCTGGCATTGTGAAAGTCAATACTGCAAAAGTATTTCCAGCCTCTCCCATTCTTTCCTTAACGGTACCATTCCAAGAGTTTTCGTCGTGGTTGGTAATAAAGTTCATGATGTATGAATCTGCTGGGAAAACAGTATCGATCTTTGCAAAAAAGGCGTCGATGTCGTTCGCATTCTTCTCTCCTTTTGCAATATCATTCATAATGTGATGGAAATCCCATCCATACCCCATATCAAATGCATTCTCCAATAATTCGTGTCCGCCATCTTCGGCCAACATAAATACAGGCTTAATTGCATCTAAATCTTTGCGAGCTTTTTCCCAGAAATCGGTAGGAACCATTCCTGCCACATCGCAACGAAATCCGTCAACATCAGCATTCTCAATCCAATATTTTAATGAACCGATCATATACTCACGCATGTCGTTGTTATCGTAATTCAAGTCTGCGGTATCGGTCCAATCAGTTCCTTCAGGAATAACTACTTCTCCAGCTTCATTTTTGGTATAAAAATCAGAATGTTCAGTCATTAGGATATTATCCCACCCTGTGTGGTTTGCAACCCAATCTAAAATTACATGCATTCCCATTTCGTGAGCTTTGTCTACCATGTTTTTCAAATCATCCATGCTTCCAAATTCAGGATTTACTGCACGATAATCTGCCACAGCGTAGTAACTCCCCATGCTTCCTTTACGATTCTTTTCAGAAATAGGAAATATCGGCATCACCCAAAGAATATCCACACCCATTTCCTTTAAACGAGGCATGTGTTCAACAAATGCATTGATGGTTCCTTCTGGCGTGTACTGACGAATGTTCACTTCGTAGATATTTGCATTACGGGTCCAAG
>JAQBBZ010000059.1:0-2537 GCA_032125735.1 Labilibaculum sp. | reverse complement strand
TGTATTGAATCCGGCTTTTTTAGTATCCATTGTCTATTGTTTTTTTATTTGATTTTCATTTAATCTGCAAATATATAAACTTATGCGTTATCTTTTATTATCAAGTATTTCAATCTGTTTCCAATTGATTCGATACCATTTAAATTGTATGCTTAATTCGCAATTCTTGCATACTCTACTATTGATTGCTGGATTCAAATCAAATTCATTGATTTCGCAGAGCTTTCACCCGTCGGAGGAAAACTCAGAACTATTTAAAAGCCTAAAAGCGTGACCCGAAAACTATTTTTCCTTTTCTATACCCTTTCTTTAATCAAGCCTTTTCGGTAAGCGGCCAGAAGCATTTTTAAGTCGTTCACCTGTTCTTTGATATCAGAACCTATATCGGTATCAGCCACTCTTTTTCGTGTAGCGTTGGTTTCGACAATATTTCGGGAAGAAACAATATCAAAATTGTTTTTAACTGCTTCATCAGTCGATTTAAAATGCCTATGTTCGACAAGGATCAATCCATAGGAGTTGTAAATTAAGGTATAGCCCGATAAACCCGTAACCTTTTGATAGGGAAGCGACATTCCTCCGTCAATGACCAATAATTTTCCATTTCCCTTTATTGGGCTTTCGCCTTTTCTGACTTTAACAGGGACATGACCATTGATGATATGTGAAATCTTTGGATCCAAACCAAACTCTATAAATATCTTATTGCAAGTTTCTTCTTCATCGCGAAATTTAAAATACGCATTTCGAATCTCTGTATGAGAAGTTTCATCCTCGATAAAATAGCGTTCAAAAGTCGTCATGCGATTTTTCCCAAATAAAGGAGAATAAGGCCCAGTCCATAAATACCACATATAGGCTTTATCAGAAGGGTTGGCATCAGCTTTCAAACGTGTAAAAAATGCCCTTCGCGAAATAATATCCAGCTGATCGAGTAAGCTTTTTCCACTGTATTTCTTATCATCAATCACCATTTCGTAGAACGAGCCATCCTCATTCATGGGAATACAACCGTGATACATCAAATTAGAATTATAGGTAAGGTACATGCTCCCTTTTGCATAAAGCACTTCGATATGTTTTTGCAGCAATTCGCTATTTCTAAACGAAGATTGTAAGCGATTCATTAATTCTTCTTCGGCAAAACTTAGTTTATAAGGATCTTTTGGATCGATGGTTGGGAAAAAATTATCGAGCAGATTGTATTGCTTTCCATCTATTGTGATGGTACCTTCATCATAATTTATTTTATCCAAAAGCAAACGCTCATCCATATCGAATTGAGGATTTTCTTTGATGAGCTGTGCTTCAAGTTTAAACTGAATGATTGCAATGGCTTTATGCATTTGTTTTATCAATTCAATACTTTTCCCGTTTTTATTCCCTGAAGCTTTTGGCTCAAAGACTTCCGCAGGATCATTTCCATAATACTCCATCGCAAAAGTGGCCAAAGGAAGTAGATTTATCCCGTAAGCATCTTCAACAGTATCTAAATTTACATAGCGAGCACTTATTCTAAGCACTGTAGCTATCAGCGCTTTACATCCTGCGCCGGCACCCATCCATATGATATCATGATTTCCCCACTGGATATCAACTGCATGATGGTTTTGCAGAACTTCCATAACTTTTTCAGCGGATGGACCCCGATCGTATATGTCGCCAATAATATGCAAGCGATCAATAACTAAGCGCTGTATAAAATGAGAGATCTCGATAACAAATTCGCTTGCTCTATCTATTTCAATAATAGTACGGATTATGCCGTTGTAATAATCATTCTTTTCATGCCCACTTTCGTTTAATAGCTCATCAATGATGTAGGCGTACCCAGGCGGCATGGTTTTACGCACTTTAGAGCGGGTATATTTTGATGAAGCGGCACGTGCAATAATAGCCAATCGTTGCAAACTTATCATATACCATTCGCTTAAATCTTCCGGCTTCTCCTCCTGAAGAATCAATTCCATTTTTTCCTCAGGATAATAAATCAAAGTAGCCAAAGCATCTTTTTCGCTTTTGCGCAAACTCAAACCAAAAACATCTTCAATTTTTCTTCTTATTACTCCCGACGCGTTTCTCAATACATGCGTAAAAGTTTCATATTCCCCATGGATATCCGTCAAAAAATGCTCGGTACTTTTTGGAAGCCGCATAATGGCTTCCAGATTAATAATTTCCATGCTGGCCTTCTGAATACTCGGGAAATTATCGGCTAACAACTCCAAATAACGTTTCTCTTTCAAGAGTTCTTCGGTGCTAAACTCAATTTTAGATGCTTCATTCATACTTAAGAATTTAGAATTGCGAATTAATGGCGGTATCCGTAAAGGATTCAATAAAAATAAATATTATCTTTACAAAGATGCAAATTAATGTTTTCAATGCCAAAATAAAATACCATGAACATACAATCCGAAACTTTATTTAATCAACTGATTAATAAGGGTATGCTTAAACAAAGTGTTTATTCCAATACCCTAGAATCGTTTCAACTTTTTAAATCGGAAATTTTAAAGCTGAGAGAAGAATATGCG
>JAQBBZ010000058.1:0-3560 GCA_032125735.1 Labilibaculum sp. | reverse complement strand
CCGATATGGCGATAGGCAAACTTATAACAGCCGCATAGCGAATGAAATTCATCATTTGAATTTTTCGATTTTTCTTGCGACAGTTAATTTTCCATTCCAATTTTTGACGGGCCGCTTCGATATCAAAATCTTTATAGCGATTTAATTTCGCTTGATCGATAATTGATTTTCGAACCGAGTCTATTATGTGCTTTTTACCTTTATCCAATAAAAAGAGATTCAATTGATTCTTCTCATCATCAGCAAGCTTGTTAGCAATTTCCTTTACTAATAATTCAGCGAGTAAGATATATTCTTTTGTCTTTTCCATTTTTTTCTCTTGTTTAGTAAAAACACCCAAAGTGAAGAATCGGGTGAAGAGAAAATTAAAAAAAAACAAAAAAAACTATATCTAGAAGATAATCGTCACAATATCAAATACATTCTGAAGTTTTAAACGGAGGGATTTATAGGCAATAGCCTTTTGAGTTTTTACAGAATTGATCGAAATGCCCAAATCATCAGCAATCTCAGAATTCTTAAGATCATGCATGCTAAGTAATAGTATCTTTCGGCACTGTGGTGGTAGTTCACTAATTGATTTTGCGAGTAAGCTCAGACCTTCCTCTTCAACAACTTGCTGAAAGAAGAAACTTTCTGATTCAAGTTGATGCATCTGCTCCGCCTCGTATTTTCTTTTCACTTTTTCGTGACGAATATGGTTCAGACAAGCATTGCGTGTGGATTGATAGAGGTAAGCTTTAATAGCATTCAAGGCATCGAAATCTTCGAACTTATCCCATAATTTTACAAAAACATCCTGCACCAGATCTTCTCCATCGCCAGAAACGACCAGAAAACGTTCAGCAAACAAACACAAACCCGCATACATTTCATTAAACAGAGTATTGTAACTCAATGTATCCTGATTTTCGAGAAGAATGATTTTATCGGAGTTGGGGGTCATCCGTTTTTTTATTTATTGCCTTCAGTTAGTTGCTGGAATCTGAAATTTTCCAGCCCTAAAATTAGTGCATTTTTTCTCTCTTGTCCAAACATGTTCTCCTGACCCCAGAATAATCTGAGATTCAAACACAACAATAATCAAAGAGACATCTCACATCAACAACCTATATAACAAATCCTTAAAGCCACACGATCAAGGCTAATAATCGTTTAAATAAAAAATGAAATTAGTCTGAAAGAACAAGATCCAGGGCTTGTTTTTTTGATTCCTCTGATTCAAAACAAAATATGTTCACAACTCATGTCAAAACAAAAAAATCCCAATCAGAAAGAACGTGTTCTGCTTCTTGATAAAGAGCAAAAAGCGAAGCCCTCATGCAGAAATACAGCTTAGCTAAAACGCCCTACGATTAGTGGAATAGTGGTTCTTAAAAGAGAACACCCCACTCAGTTTGAATGCACTGGGTGGGGAGTTTAAATAATTAGCTATTATCCATATGGCTTATCAACGACGATGGAATATCAGAGAATTCTAACTTGTCCATCACGAAGTACCAATCATTTAGAAGTGGTCGGTTCATTCAATCCCATCGGACTTTGAGCATGCAGCTTTTTAGTACCTATTCCAATTTCAGAACCTAAGCTAAACCGAGCCACATCTGTAAAAGCTATTGAAGTATTTGCATCGACTATTGGAAATGTATTTGACATTCTTATTTATAAAAAAAGCGGCTAATCAAATTCTTGTGTCTATAGTATAAAAAGCCAAGTTAGCTTGGCTTTTTTTATTTGATCGTGTAGTTGTTTTAAATATCAATGAAAATAGATGATCAGCTTTAAATTTTAATCTCATTATTCATATGATTATAATTTGTTTTTGATTTGCCATACGGAACTTACCGTGCTGGGATAATCATCCCCCTGTGTGTCAAAAACACTTTGGCATGGACGTTTCAGATTATTAACCATATCGCCATTATAGAAATAAAAAACGGGAGCAAAGCTCTGATTCTCGATATGGTGACATCAAATTTATTAAACATTTACTTAGACTGAATTCTGTTATATAACTTACCCGATTTTACATCCTCCAGTTTCCCCTCATTAGCCAAGCGCATTTTATTAAAAAAAACACCAAATAAAAACAACGATACACACATATAGCTAAAACCCAATCAAACCAGCTCTTTTCAATTAACACACACAGGAACGATCTGTTAAATCCCATCAAAATCATGGAATCGAAAAAACTTGGCACATTTGGCAGATCGCACTTATTTTTATTTTACTTAACTTGGAGATCGTTTTGAATAGGGAGATCGTTATGAGATCCTGTTTTGGAACAAAAAAGGTAACCCATCGGCTGGTCATCAACCGGAAAACTTTGGCGGCAGACTGGAAGAAGAGGCCGATGGACCCTTATGTATGCAAAACTAATTATTTTATCATGGATTATCAAAGCTATTTTGAAACATGGAAAGAAAGAATTGAAGCACGTCCACTTACGGAAGTGAAGTTACCAAACCAACCTATCGACGAGGTGACTGCCAGTGCAGAAACGCTAGCCATAGAGGCAATTAAAGACAAGGAAAGTCTTGCAAAGGCCGGACTGGATATCACGTTTATTACAGACCTACCTAGCCTCTCAGGTGCTGTAAGATATTGTCAGGCAGAATGGATGAGCGAGTACCGTGCTCGCCAAGAAGCTCAAAAGGAGTGGTTGGAAAAATCTCCACTGGCCTATCAACAACACGATGAGGCACTTCACCATTTTAAGTTTGCCTATCGTAATTATCCTGATATACTAACCAAGGTAATGCGAATTAATGATGGAAATGGACATGTAGATATGATACAAGACCTTATTGAACTGGCCGTGTTAGGGGAAAAGAATCCAAATCCACTTAGCAAAATTGGGTATGATACAACAAATCTGCAGCAGTTAAAAGTACTTTCGCATGATATGTCGGAAGTATTGGCAATGGCTAACGGAAGTACTGATGACAGCAGTGAGATTAAACTACGAAGAGATAAAGCTTTTACCTTACTAGCCGAGCGAGTTAGTGCCATTCGTGAATATGGTCGCTATATTTTTTGGAAAGATGAAACTCGAAGAGAGAAATACTATAATAATTACAAAGGATAATTGAAAACCCTTGAATTTATTAGCCCCGAGGCCTGTATCACCAGTCCATCGGGGCTTTTTATATCTCCATAGGCCAAAAAACGATTCCCATAGGCTAGAATACCCTTCCCCGAGGCATGCATATGCCATCCATTGGCTTGAAATCTTAAATAATTGGCCTGCATCAGCCTCCCATTGGCATGAATTTGGCTTCAATAGGCTTGAAAACCCATTCAATAGGCAAGTATCACCCTTCCCGAGGCAATAAATGATCACCCATCGGTAAAAAATTGTGGTCAATTGGAAACTTGATGGCTTCAATAAGTAGTCGCTCTGTTTTTTGCCACTGCAATTAATTTTAATGTGTTCACACCTCCTAGTAAATGTCATGTGAAAATCACCAGATGTGTCTCAATCCTTCAAATATTTGGCTAGAGCAAAAACAAAAACCACCCCCGAAGCGGAGATGGTTTATTATTTTCAAAAAAAA
>JAQBBZ010000057.1:0-4306 GCA_032125735.1 Labilibaculum sp. | reverse complement strand
AGCATTTCGAGTGTTAATTCGCCCGTAGAAACCGAACTGGCATAAAACTTTTTCTCCCCACCACCCACAACACCTGGTTGGCCTCTTTCAATGACTTTGTATTTTATTGTCATATCCTTACATTTTTAAACAGCTGTTTTACCGATTCCCCCTCTTGTTATTCTTTCCAAAAATATCTGTCCTAATCATTTATTGTTCTGAAATGAATTAAGAGTATAAATCATTATCATAGCTATTTGTTTGTATCTTGCAGGCTCCATCGGCCTCCTCTTCCAGTTGCCTCGCTAAAGTCTCCCGGTTGATGACCAGCCGATGGTTTACCTCATTTTCGTGAATACTGTTTTTCTATTCACTATTTTTGCAATCGCTTGTGAAGCTAAGAATAATATTTTTTATATGATAAAGTAAAAGGGTTAAAATATTAGTATTACAATAAAAAAAAATGTTCAGGCATACTGTGCAATCTCCTTATCGTTACAAAAATAGGGGGATGCAGCAAGGCCGGCTGTAGATAAAAAAAAGAAGCGATAAAAGATTCTCTCTTTTACCGCTCCATTCAAATTCCCATATTAATTTATGTTCTGATACCGATTTGTATTTGAATTGAAAATCGACGAAGTCAAATAATCCCTGTCTGCGCAAGCTTGATATTGATTGTCAATCCTGATGCATAGGGACGCGGCATTCTACCGACTCATTTTGATTTAAAAATGGTATTAAACACTGCTGCAACTTGTATTATACCCTATTCTACGGCGAAAACAAAGCCAATGCTAAAGCCGGATGGCAATGGATAAGTCTGAACTTTCTTTTTATCTTTATCGGGAAGTTAAAAAGGATGCAATATGAGCAAAACACGATGCGCATGGGCAGGCAAGGATGCCTTGTACTGCGAATACCACGATAAGGAATGGGGAGTGCCCTTGCACGATGACAGGATGTTGTTTGAATTCCTGATTTTGGAAGGAGCACAAGCTGGTTTAAGCTGGATTACCATTTTACGCAAGCGGGACAACTACCGCAAAGCCTTCGATCATTTCGATCCGAATGTAATCGTAAATTATACGCAGCAAAAAGTAGATGAATTACTCCAAAACGAAGGGATTATAAGAAATAAACTGAAGATTACTTCGGCCATAAAAAATGCAAAGGCCTTTCTCGAAGTTCAGAAAGAATTTGGCTCTTTCGACCAATACATCTGGAGCTTTACGGATGGAAAAACCATTCAGAATCATTGGGCAAGTTTGTCGGAACTTCCTGCCTCTACCCCCGAATCAGAAGCCATGAGCAAAGACCTGAAAAAACGAGGTTTCAAATTTGTTGGCCCCACCATTTGCTATGCCTTTATGCAGGCAACCGGAATGGTAAACGATCACACAACGGACTGCTTTCGATACAAAGAAGTGTAAAAAGAAATGCCCCTGACCGAAGTGAGGGGCAATTATATAAATCAAAAAAACTAATATCCATTTCATCTTGATTGCTGCTAGCTATTTTGCTAACTATGCAAAAAATAAGCAATGGAAAAATTTGAATTAAAACCTGCCGAATATCCTTTAGGAAAAAGAATAAAAAAGGAACTTTCCTTACTAGGACTTCTACTAGTTATACTCCTGTTTTTTGAAGGCATAAACGTAGTTCACCTAACTACAGTGCTATGCATGTACGTATTACTGCTACTTTTAAAAAGTAACAGAATCGTTTACAAAATAGAGTTCGATGATCACACAGCCGAAATGAGCTTATTCTACTATTACTTGATATTTTTTCAGGGAAAAGAAAAAATAAAGTACGATAAGATTGTCCATAAAATGGGATTAAAGCGATTTGGTTTTGGAAGTGCGGTAGAGACTCTTGAACTTTTTAAAGGCAAAAGATTAGCAGGTGAAATTAGAACAGAAGGCAAGTGGAAATGGACAGAAGAGTGCATCAACCAACTCAACAAAAAGCTTACTGATATCACCAATTTAAAATAAGCTAACAATTTCAGACCTATCGAGGTATGATTCTTGTTCTTTGGTAAGCTTTAATCAAATTACAATTTATATATCTTTGGAAGAAGATCATCCTGTTTGTAATTAAAATTTGGACTCATTAGTAAAATAGCTACATATTGTCTGATACTTATTCTTTCGGTAGGAAATCTTTTCCATGCAAATGGACAAAGGATTTCGAAAAGAGACACGCTCATTGAAAAAAACCAATATACCCAGTTACAAGACAGTACGTATGTCATTTCCAGAGATACTTTCATTTTTCTTTTGGATACAGTAAATGAAAGGAGTCTTGAAAGGAATTCGAACAATGTGTCCAAATTTTACAATTCGTTACAAGAAGGTGCCGGAAAACGAAAATTCACCAAAGAATTATACAATTTATTCTTTGTATCACCCGATAAACTGAATCCGACAGATACGATAAAAACCGAACGAAGCGAGACTGCTTTTTTACAATATCAAGGCAAAACAATACGAAACATTACGGTTCGGGTTTTGGAACCATTTGGTTCTACTTTATATGATACAACTCAAATTGCACACACCTGGTTAGAAAACACCGGAAACAAACTTCACAACACCAGTCGTAAAAATAGCCTGCGCAAGCTGTTGCGATTGAACGAAGGCGATGCTGTCGACCCGTATAATCTTGCTGATAACGAACGACTAATTCGTGAATTATCATACGTTAAAGATGCCTATTTTAAAGTTATTCCTGTTTTGGGCTCTCATAAATTAGTCGATCTTCAATTGTGGGTTAAAGATCAATTTTCATGGGGAGCCAACATAAAAGCTGGATCTCTAACCTCTACCGAATTTGAAATATATAGCCGAAACCTATACGGACTGGGACATGAATTCAGCAATAGTTTTGAATATGATTCGGATAAAGATCAAAAATACGGTTACACAGGTAGATATAAGATTAGAAATATCCGAAAATCATATATTGATGCAACTTTTACCTACCAAAACACTTATGAAAAAGCTGTTATTCAAGTTGATTTAGATCGGAGTTTCGCCACCTACAACACCAAATATGCAGGTGGTTTTACTCTATCACAAACCATGAGATCGGATGAAATCCATAAAGATGATCCTGTTATTAATGAAATCCCCTTGGATTTTAATTATGGAAATATCTGGTTTGGCCGTTCTTACAAGATTAAATCAAGAAATCAATTTGCCCGAAGAAAACTATATGTGACAGGAAGAATATCGGGTCGTGAATTTTTCGAGAGACCCAAAGTTGGTCCTACACAAAATCAATTTTTCCACAATAACATTCACTATCTGGCTAGTTTAAGCTTAAGCCAAATTCAATATTACAAGAGTAATTTAATTTACAATTTTGGACGAACTGAGGATATTCCCTATGGCTCTTTAGCACAACTTACCATGGGATACGAAGACCGGGAATACTCTTATAGAAGGTATTTGGGTTTCGATTTTCAAAAAGCAATTTACCTTAGCAAAAGCAGAACGTATTTCTTTAATCGTGTTGCTCTTGGAGGTTATTTTAATTCACACAGATTTGAACAAGGTGTTTTACTCGGACAAACAAAATTTTTCAGTCGCATTCGTAATCTCGGACCACTTCGACTTCGTAATTTTGCCGATTTGCAATATACATTAGGAATCAGAAGATTTCCTGAAGAATTCATCAGCCTTCTTGCCGGTACAGGAATACGTGGTTTTTCAAAAGAGGATGTAATCGGAACTCAGAAATTAGTTCTTAATCTGGAAACTATTGCCTTTACCCCCTATACTTTAGGTGGCTTTCGTTTTGCTTTTTACACCTTTGCCGATATGGGATTTATTGGTAGTAATAAAAAGAATCTTTTTAAGGAAAAATTCTATTATGGTGTAGGATTTGGTATTCGTTTACACAACGAAAATCTAGTCTTTAAAACCATACAGTTACGCCTTGCTTTTTATCCAAAAGCGCCCTCCGATTTTAATCAATTTGAATATCGTATTTCTGGGGAAGAAAGACCTAAATTCAATAATTTTAGAGTGACTCAACCAGAAGTTATTCCTTTTGAATAGTAATGGATGCTTTCAATGCCAAAAAACTAAATATTACTTTCTTTCCAGTTAGCATGTTTTAGATACAGCCAAGAGCTCAAACCTAAAAATCCGGCATAAAAATACTCCGAAATCCATACTCCTGAAATTGACATCTTAAAAACAGCGATTAATAGGTATACTCCGCCCAAATAACAAGCTAAAACGACTATCTCAAGCAACATAGCATGAAAAGTATTTCCACTGCCTGAAACACCATGAAAAAGAGTCACTGCAACAGG
>JAQBBZ010000056.1:0-3038 GCA_032125735.1 Labilibaculum sp. | reverse complement strand
CCAAGCCAACGTCTTCACTTGCCGATATAACTAGTCTTCGGGCTATGAATTTGGGTTGTTCTCCGCCTTCAATCATTCGTGCCAGCCAGTACACAGCCGCATCAGGATCTCCTCCTCGAATTGACTTAATTAGAGCTGATGCAATATCATAATGCTGTTCTCCATCTTTATCGTACATCGATGGGTTTTCCTGAAGTTCTTTGGTTACCAGTTCGTTGGTAATCGTTATTGATTCAGTATTTTGAGAATTAACAACCAATTCCAAAATGTTTAGAAGTTTTCGTGCATCTCCACCAGAAAATTTTAATAATGCTTCTTTCTCTTGAGCATGAATTTCTTTTTCTTTCAGATAGCTGTCATTAGCAATCGCAAAATCAACAAGAGCTTCTAAATCTTCTTTTTCCTGTGCTTTTAACACATACACCTGACATCTGGAAAGTAAGGGGGAGATTACCTCGAAGGATGGATTTTCAGTTGTTGCTCCAATCAAAGTTATGGTGCCATTTTCCACAGCTCCTAATAACGAATCCTGCTGCGATTTACTGAATCGATGAATTTCATCAATAAATAAAATAGGGTTGGGCGTCGAAAAAAACTTTTGTTTCTCAGCCTTGGCGATTACCTCGCGAACATCTTTCACGCCGGAACTAACTGCAGAAAGGGTATAGAATGGTCGATTGAGTTGCTTTGCAATAATTTTAGCTAAAGTGGTTTTACCAACTCCCGGAGGTCCCCATAAAATGAAAGAGGACACATTCCCAGATTCAATCATTTTCCGTAAAACCGCATTTTCACCAACTAAATGTTTCTGACCTAGATAATTTTTCAGATCTGTTGGGCGTAATCGTTCAGCTAAGGGTTGATTGGGAGTCATGTTTGTTGTGTTCTGTTTGTAATGATCTTTAATCTACTAGTTTTTATTGCAATATCTTTTAATTATGTTGTAAGCATCGAGCAAGCCCAATTCCCCAGCCTTACTTAAATCTTCGTAAGCCAAATCTTTCTGGTCCAGAAATAAATAGATTAAACCTCGGTTAAAGTAGGCCTCGGTAAAATTAGAATCCAATTGAATCACCCAATCGTAATCGGCAATAGCCTTCTTAAATTGTTTCGATTTAGCGTACGCATTACCTCTATTATATATGGAAAATAGAAAGGATGGATCAAGTTGTATTGCTTTTGTATAATCTGCAATAGCACTACTGTAATCTACAATTATCTCATTTTCCTTTTTCTTTTGTTTAGGACTAAGATTAAATAATGCTTCTCCCGTTTCACCAAGGGATTGAATATAATCTGTCATAGCAGCAGATGCATTGGCACGATTGAAATATGCAAAACTAAAATTGCTGTTTTTTTCAATGGCAACACTAAAATCCTCAATTGCATTATTATATTTTTTATCCAATAAATAATAAATCCCTCTGTGGAAATAACCATTTGGATTGTTCTTTTCAATTTGAGAATTAGCATTTTCAATTTGTTTGTCAATTACCTCTTTGGGATATTTAAAATGCCTGTTGTCAATTGTAAATGCAGGATTATAATTTTGCTGTTGATTGTATTTCATTATTGCCTGATCGTAATATTGAACCTTACCTGCTCGTAAAGTATCAAGATCCAAATGAGTGATGTGAAAATTATTTTCTAACTGTATGGTAACATATTTATCTTGAACACGACCTTTAATAATGTTCTCGGTAAAGGATTCTCTGGAATTTAAGTCGATCAGTTTTTGGAAATTCTCCGTAGTATCAACAAAGGCCGACATAGCACCTTCGTTTTTCATTTTCTTATAGCGTTCGATAATCAAAAAAGCCTGATTTCTATCCTGAATAGATCCTTCAATATTATTCAATTGTCGTTTGGCCGACGATCGGGCCATGTATGCTTTGGCAAAGTCAGGATAAATTTTTATAGCAGTTGTATAATCTGCAATTGCACCTTTAAAATCTCCAATATCCATTTTTACAAATCCACGGTTAAAATAAATAAGCATGTTGTCGGGATTCATTTCCAATACATTGTTAAAATCTTCAATAGCAGAGTTGTAGTCGCCAATCTCCGATTTGAGTAAAGCTCTGTTGTAATAACAATGTGCATTATTTGGATCTAATTTTAGTACTTTATCGTAATCTTCAAGAGCAGCTTTAGGATTTTTATTTGCAGAGTTGGCAATACCTCTACTCATAATAACCCGGGTGTTTTCAGGTTCGATTTTTAATGCTCGGTCGTAATCTTTAATTGCTTCTTCGTATTCTTTTTTCTTGAATTTTAAATAACCTCTATTCCCAAATGCGTCTGCTGAAAATTCGTTTAGTTGAACAGCCTTATTGCAATCCTGAATTGCGCCATCAACATCTCCTAAATTGTCTCGAATAATAGATCTGTTAAGGTAGGCACCCATTAATTCCGGATCTATTTGAATGGCTTTAGAGTAATTAGCATTGGCTTCGTTGAATTTTTTAAGAGCGGCTAAACTATTCGCTTTACTAAAAAAAATATCTGCATTGTTGGGTTTAAATTCCAGTGCTTTTTCAAAATCGTCAAGGGCTCCCAAGTAATTTTTTAACTGATATTTAGCGATGCCTCGATAGAGATAAGCAAAAGTGTAATTTGGATTTAATTCCAGTGCTTTTGTGTAATCAACAATGGCTCCATTGAAATCTTCAAGATGGGATTTTGCAAGTCCTCTGAAGAAAAAAGGCTCAGGAAGATATGGTTTCACCCGAATAATATCATTGAATTTTGTGATGGCTTCTGTATAATCGTCAAAATAGATTGCACTTCTACCTTTATCAAATATATTTTCGGTATTTAATTGTGCGCTAAGCTCAAAAGAGATAAAGCTAAATACGAAGAGAATCACAAGAGTTATTCTGGGCATTAATAAAAGTTTTTAAGGGTAAAAGTTGTTCCGATTACAAATTTAAGAAATAATATACTCCTTCTTTAAAATAATCACTTTATATAACAAAAAACACGCCAAATGATTTTCATTATAGCTTAAAAAGGCTTAAATTAAGAAGAGGGATTAA
>JAQBBZ010000055.1:0-4191 GCA_032125735.1 Labilibaculum sp. | reverse complement strand
GATGAAGCTTTGGCAAGTTTGCCCGAAATGGAGAAGACGGTGAACTGTTTTCTTGATCAGCAATTGAAAGCAACACATCCCTTTACCAAAGCAGAACCGGGTGGTTGGGCATGGACACACCTTCAAGGTGGAGTGCCGGATGCGGATGATACTTCGGGAGTATTGGTTGCCTTACATCGTCTGAAAGAGTTTCAGGAGATTCCAAAGAAAGTGGTTGAAGATGGAATAAATTGGTTGCTGAAAATGCAAAATTCGGATGGCGGAATGCCAACATTCTGCAAAGGCTGGGGAAAATTGCCTTTCGATAGCTCTTGTCCTGATATTACTGCTCATGCCATGAAAGCACTTGCTCTTTGGAGGAAGGAAATGGATCAGGAATTAAAAGCAAAAGTTCATGCCTGTTTCAGAAAAGCCTGGCGATATATAAAATCAACACAGCAAGAGGATGGTTCATGGTTGCCACTGTGGTTCGGGAACGAAGATGATGCAAAACATCACAATCCTGTGTATGGAACTTCTATTGTTTTGTATTCTTTAACTTGCATTGAGTCAGTATGTATATTTGGTTCAGGTGAAGTTAAGATTAAGGCAGTGGATTTCCTTCTTTCTACTCAGAATCAAGATGGTGGATGGGGCGGAAATGCTTCTCTGATCTCTACAATTGAAGAAACTTCACTGGCAATTAGAGCTTTGAGTGGTACAGATAATTGGCAGCAAATAAGTATGGGGATTAATTGGCTGCAGAAGAACTTACCGCATGATTTATCAGAAATTAAAGCAACACCTATCGGTCTCTATTTTGCCTCCCTTTGGTATTTCGAGGACATGTATCCATTGGTATTTGCCAGTTCAGCATTAAAAGAAATTGTTGAATCATCTGCTTTTCAAAAAGAAATGGTAAACACATTAGTTGAGAAGTCCTGACAGCGTTTTTTCAACTGGTCAGTTTCTAATGTTGGCAAAAAAAAAAGGCGTGAATTCTCACGCCTCGATATATTATTAATTTCTAATTACTCATTACAATCCACAGCCACACCAATCATCTCCCAAAAAATCTTTTCATCCATTATATTGATATGATATTCCATGGCTTTTCGGTTCTTGCGGCCTTTTCCCGAGAAAGAATCTGCCTGAGCGGTAATTAAATAATCTACATTTTTGGAAACAACCCGTTTAACGATCAAACCACGCTCTTTCACCAATTGCTGAGCCATTTCACGATCGATACGCTCACCTTTTATTTTGCAGGAAAGATGACCCGAGAAGCAAACACTTTTGCCAGTTAATGATTTTAGTTGTTTTTGAACGCCGGGAGTGGTGATTTGTATTTTTGTCCGTTCATACTCTATCAACAATTCCAGATCCTTTGGCAGAATGCAGAGTAAATCAGAAACCAGATTTACATCTTCCATTTCTGTATTGGTTAAAATCTCATCGAGCAGATAAATACGGATTAACTTGCGTAAATATTCTCTATGAATCTTCATGACCTGATCTTTGGATAGTTTGTAATCCGAAGCCAGCTCTACTAACGAAACGATTTCCCGTTCGCTAAGAATACGATCGGCGAGCGCACGATCCAGTACATTTAAATATTGACGTACAGGAACCGAATCTCCGGCATTGGAAGTCAATCGGTTCAGTAGGTCATAAAGCCTCGTTTTTTGAATGTTGGCAATATTCTGAGCTTCCTTACGCTTAATGAAAATATTACGTTCGTTCGGACAATTTTCAATATTAACTACAAATAGAAACTCTTTTACAAAATTCGCTATTTCGAATTGTTGATTGTATAGGTTTTTAAGTATCGAGAAAAGTTTTGCTGTTGCCAATGAATCTGACTTGGCGGAATGACGAACAGATAAATCAATGTCGTAGTACGTGCACAATTGTTCCAATCGACGCAAACCTGAATCAGGAGCAACCAAATTGGATAGTTTCAAGGTACATATACCCTTTAAACCGTCAATTTCACCATTCAATGCAGGTTTCAAAAAGCGGATGGCAAAATCAAGATCATGAGCAACCAATGTTTTGCCGTTTAACCGGGATAAAATATCCGGTGCAATTTCTGAAATGGAAGGTGCATTTTTTACCATTTCATCTGTAATTCCATGTATTTGGAAGCCTTCAATATCTTTTCCCGGATGAACCAATGTCTCATAACTGTCGAGAAGTTCACCGTTCCAATTTACGGTTTGAATAGCTATTTCAATTAAATGATCGCCATGTTGAGGTGAAATACCGGTGGTTTCCAAAGAAATAATGGCAAATTGATGATTGTAGAGGTCCAGAATCGGATCGGTTGTCATAGATTGAGTTTGCTTAGGCTTGTAAGAATTGGTAACAAATATAATATTATTGAAGAAATTATGACGAGAATTATGAGTTCTGAATGATAAATTATGAATTAAAGTTCAAATGTAAGTGTTATTAATAACTCATAATTTATAATTCCTAATTCTTAAAAATAGTGTAGTTTTGAAATTCGAATATTCAGAAAACACAAAATAAACACACACTTATGAACCTTGACAAACAACAGGCACAGGAACTGATCGAATTCATTCATCAAAGTCCGAGCACATATCATGCTGTAAATAATATCCGGGAAGAATTAACCGAAGCAGGATTTCAGGAATTAGATCTTCGTGAAGAATGGACAATTGAAAAAGGAGGGAAGTATTTCACCACTAAAAATGGATCAGCCATTTTTGCTTTTCAGATTGGGACAGGCGAAATTGAGGAAGAAGGATTCCAGTTGATTTGCGCTCACTCTGATGCTCCAGGCTTTAAGATCAAGCCAAATCCTGAGATTGCAGTGGAAGGGAACTACATCAAACTAAATACAGAAGTGTACGGTGGCCCAATATTAAATACCTGGATGGACCGTCCGCTTTCCATAGCAGGCAGAGTATCCGTAAAATCGACAGATCCATTAAATCCAGAGCATTTATATGTGAAGATCGATCGCCCTTTGATGGTGATTCCAAACATTGCGATTCACATGAATCGTGAGGTGAACGAAGGAGTAGCACTAAACAAGCAAAAAGACATGCTTCCATTGCTTGCCATGATCACTGAAAAAATGGAAAAAGACAACTGTCTGGTGAATTTGATGGCTGATGAACTAAAGATAGATGCGGAAGCCATTATCGATTTTGACATCAACTTATTCGAAGTTGAAAAGGGATGCATTATGGGATTAAACGAAGAGTTTATTTCATCGGGTAAGCTAGACGATTTAGCTATGGCACATGCCGGATTAACAGCTTTATTATCGGTAGAGAACTCTAAAAAAACACAGATTCTGGCCATTTTCGACAACGAAGAAGTTGGCAGTTTAACCAAGCAGGGAGCAGGATCGCCGGTGTTGCGTCATTTATTGCAGCGCATCGTTTTCAAGTTGGGTAAAGATATGGAAGCCTTTCATCGGGCGATTTACAATTCCTTTATGATTTCGGCAGATATGGCTCATGCCGTTCATCCTAATATTCCTGAGAAGCACGATCCAACAAATCGTCCGTACATCAACAAAGGACCGGTAATTAAGATTCACGCCAACCAAAAATACACCACCGACGGCGATTCGGGAACCGTATTCGAAACCTTGTGCAAAAATGCCGACGTTCCTTACCAAAAATTTGTGAACCGTTCCGATTTAGTGGGAGGCAGCACTCTGGGTAATGTTTCAACCGGTCAGGTGGATATCCGTACAGTAGACATCGGAAACCCAATGTTTGCCATGCACTCGGTTCGCGAATTGGGTGGCGTTAAAGACAATGTGTACATCCGCAAAGTATTTACTTATTTCTTTGGATTGTAGCAAAAACTAAAGCATAAGAAAGAGGGTGTCCGAAAAGTTAGTTCCTCTTAGAAACGTCATGTTGAGCGAAGTCGAAACATCTGTTATTTAATGTTAAAGATTCTTCGACAAGCTCAGAATGACAATAGAATTGAACTTTTCGGACATCCTCTTTTTATTTTGACCACGCTTGAGCTATGTGCAGAAGCTTTATCCCCATTAGCTATTCATTCTTTTCACAAACCCATATTTTTCTAGAGAAATTTCCCTTTCTACTTTTATTCACGCTGCAATAATCTGATATTCTGAATCCTGTGTTACTGATTAAGTTTGTAATATCCGAGGTAGATACAATAACAAGTCGATCTGTGATTTCTGCTGTCGAT
>JAQBBZ010000054.1:0-3576 GCA_032125735.1 Labilibaculum sp. | reverse complement strand
TAATTTCTTCAGAAGAAAATTGGTAATGTTCTCCCCCTCAACCAAAACACCTTTTAAAAGATGTGCTGTATCAACTGCCTGTTGTTGTTTTCCAGAAGCAATCTGAAATGCTTTTTCAATTGCCTGTTGTGATTTAATTGTAAAATTATTGTAGTTCATCTTTTTGATTTTACGAATTCATTTATTGCAAAATGACTAATTGTAATTCGAAACTAATCGTTCAAAACATTTGCCAAATAAACAATTTGTTCCACAAACAGAAAAAATGTCTGAACAATTACAATCCAATCAGCCAATTTGACATATTACCAGAAAATATTTCCGATATGCTGTTAAATAAATGAAAAAATAGCGACACATCTGGATAATTATATATATTTGCAAACTGAAATTTAAAACAAAAAAATACAATATGAAACGTCCATGCCAAAGTGATTTTGACACACAGGGAGATGATTATCTCAGCATGGTAAGTTCTCCCGATAAATTCGGGACAGGCTATATAGCAACTAAAAAACAAATTATAATTATATGAAACGTCCATGCCAAGGATATTTTGACACACAGGGGGATGATTATTCCTGCATGGTAAGTTCCATATGGCAAAAACTTAAAATTATAAACATATGAAACATATGAAAGAACAAATTGAAAGAATTTTTCCCGATAAATTAAAATTACACGAGAATATTAATTTGCCGTTTCCGATTAAACAATCAAAGTATTTGATTAATGGTGAATTACTTGATTGGGATGGTCCAACTGAAGAAGTATTTTCACCCATTTATGTTAAGGAAAATGAATCATTAAAGAATGTTATTGGATCATATCCTTTAATGGATAAAGAAACATCTTTAAAGGCATTGCAAGCAGCGAAAAATGCATATAATAATGGTCAAGGCGAATGGCCGTCGATGACCGTAAAACAAAGGATAGAATGTTTTAAGAATTTCACTCTTTTAATGAAAGAGCAAAGAAATACTGTAGTTAAACTTCTAATGTGGGAGATCGGGAAAAGCTTAAAGGATTCCGAAAAAGAATTTGATAGAACAATAGATTACATTAACGATACAATTGAAGCTTTAAAGGACTTGGATAGGGACGCTTCAAGACCTGTTATAAAACAAGGGATCATTGCTCAAATCAGAAGAGCACCTTTAGGAGTTGTATTGTGCATGGGCCCGTTTAATTATCCCTTAAATGAAACATTCACCACATTAATTCCTGCATTAATTATGGGGAATACCGTTGTTTTTAAACCGCCAAAATTAGGAGTTTTATTACATTCACCTCTTTTAAAAGCATTTAGAGATTCTTTTCCGAAAGGAGTAGTAAATACAATTTATGGCGAGGGTCAAAAGGTTGTTACGCCTCTTATGGAATCAGGTGAAGTTAATGTACTGGCTTTTATTGGTTCATGTAAAGTTGCAGATATCTTAAAGAAACAGCACCCACAACCGCATAAGTTAAAGTCTGTATTAGGATTAGAGGCTAAAAACCCGGCAATTATTTTAGAAGATTCCGATTTGGATAATGCTGTAAGTGAATGCTTAGCAGGTTCTTTGTCATTTAATGGTCAGCGCTGCACTGCACTAAAAATAATTTTTATTCACGAAAGCATCAAAGATGTTTTTATTGAAAAGTTTGTGTCGGAAGTAGAGAAGCTGACCATTGGAATGCCTTGGGATCAAAATGTTTTCATTACTCCCTTGCCAGAGCCTAATAAATCAGAACATCTAACCAATTTAGTAAGCGATGCGATCAGCAAAGGGGCAAAATTATGCAACCCTTCGGGTGGAATCAAAAATAAGTCATTCTTTTTTCCGGCTATCTTGTCAGATGTTTCAGAGGACATGAAGATTTACCATGAGGAACAATTTGGACCAATCGTTCCCATTATAACTTTTACTGATATTCAAAAACCTTTGGATTATGTAATACATTCAAACTATGGTCAACAGGCAAGTGTTTTTGGAAAAGACTCAAAGAAGATGGCCTTGTTGATTGATACGCTTGTAAATCAGGTGTGTCGGGTAAATATTAATTCTCAGTGTCAACGAGGCCCTGATGTTTTTCCATTTACTGGCCGAAAAGATTCAGCGGAAGGCACATTGTCGGTAAGTGATGCGTTAAAAGTCTTTTCGATTAGAACTCTTGTTGCTTTTAAAG
Source organism: Labilibaculum sp. (assembly GCA_032125735.1). Lineage (GTDB taxonomy): Bacteria > Bacteroidota > Bacteroidia > Bacteroidales > Marinifilaceae > Labilibaculum. Next base: position 1,407 of record JAQBBZ010000054.1, on the reverse strand, counting down.
AAAATGATTTTAATAAAGCAATTATGACTGAAATTATTCAAAATAAAAATTCAAATTTCTTATCAACCGATTATATATTATAAATGTGCGGATGCACAAAACATGGTCTAGTGCATGCAGGTTTCATCGCAATTTGCAAGTAGATCTCCGCTAGCTTGTGCTAGCAGGGATCTTCCTTTTCATCATTTCAGCTCTTTATTGATTTGAAATTACTCCCAAAATAGGAACATTTTAGTCGTGTAGTTCTACCACCTTGAGTTCGGTTAATGAAATAAGTTTTCAACTTCGATAGACAAATAGAATCCTCTAAAAGCAATAAAGAGTTTTTCAATTTGTAACTTTGCCAATTCGTAGATGAACACCGCCACCTGGGACGGTATTCTATTAAATATAATTTTTAAAGTATATGAGTAAAGAGAAAATGGACGTGATAAAAGGAGAAACTGATGAAACACTTAAAGCTTTGTATTATTCTGGTAAAGTGAAGCCGACCTTAAATAAAATTCTGATTGAATTAAAAAATGATTCTGAAAACATAGAGCTCTCTCTTCTTGCTTGTCAGTGTTTGGTAAGGACTAAGAATTTTGATGACTTGTCTACCTACGCTGATGTTTCTATTAAATTGGAACCTAAAATTGCAGCAGGACATTATTACAAGGGAGTGGCCGTTCAGCATACAAAAGGAAAAGAGCAAGAAGCGCTAAAAAACTTTAATGAAGCATTAACTTTAGACCCAGACAACACAATTTATCTTAAAAGTAAGGCTACCACCCATCTTTTGCTTTTTACAGATTATCATTTACCTTTAAGTTTTGCTGAAAAACATAGGCTTAAAGCTGAAGAGAGTTTATTAAAAATTATTGAGCTGATAGAGCAAAAGGAAAATCCTGATTATAAAGATTTTTTGGCTATTGCTGATGCAAGTACCATGCTTAGTCAAAACCTGGCTGCCAAGAAGTATTTCATTAAAGCGGTAAATGCCTTTAATACTTCTGATAAATCAATGCAAGATTTAAATGTATATAAAGACATTATTAAGGCTCAAAAAGTTTGTGTAAAGTTGATGGATAAAAACATTGAAGATTAATTTCAAAAAGACCATTTGATATTCTCAATCAAAAAAACAATCGTGATTTCCAAAAAAGATAAATAACCAGCACATAATAAGTAGAACGATGAGCGGTCGGCACCGTCTGGTGATGAGTGCATTGCCTGTGCCGATCCTTCGACATTGAATGATATCCCACAATGGTTTTGTTATGCACTTGTTTTTATTGCAGCTTTCGAAAGGAGCTGTCGCGTTGGAATTTAGTTCAATAAGCTACAAAAAATAGCAGCGGGCTCAGTCTTAAACCAAAGGCTTGCAGCCCGCTTCAACTTTCCTAATCATCTTCCGTTTGACCCACT
>JAQBBZ010000053.1:0-5659 GCA_032125735.1 Labilibaculum sp. | reverse complement strand
TACCGTGGAAACTCCAATGCTTGTTAGTCTTGAGTTTGCCAATTCTTTCGAAGATGGCCAAGAGCAACAACTAATTATTTCCAGCTTGCAAGATGAGTGTGGCAATGTATTGGATACAATTTTGAATTTCATTTGGCATGAGGTTCATTCCAACGATGTTGTGATAAACGAAATCATGGTTGATGAAACCCCAATCGTAGGTCTTCCGGAATATGAGTTCATTGAATTGTACAATACCAGAGAATATCCGGTATCTATTGAGAATTGGATGTTGAAAGTGGGAGATAAAGAAACAGTATTAGGTGAGTTTAAAATCGCATCAAATGATTATTTGATTCTATGCTCCACAGCTGCTGCCAATCAATTTTTAGAATTTGGAGATGTATTGGGTGTTTCCGCTTTCCCCGGATTGACAAATTCAGGAAAAACAATTGAAATTCAATCTGCAAATAAGCTTCTTGTTGATCAGGTTTCTTATTCGGATTCATGGTACGGGTCTGATGAAAAATCAGATGGTGGCTGGTCTTTGGAACGAATTGATCCTGAAAATTCTTCCTGGCAGGAAAATAATTGGAAGGCTTCGGTAAATGAATTAGGAGGAACGCCCGGAAAGTTAAATTCAATTTATTCCGAAAATCAGGATTTAATAGCTCCAAGTCTAGAATATTGCAGGTGTGTTTCAGGTAATTGTTTAAAACTCATTTTTAGTGAACCTATTGTAAGTTCAGTAGTATTTGAATTATTAAATTTTAAAATATCGCCTGAGGAGATTCATCCTAAAGAAGTAATTCAACTGGATATTATCGGGAAGGAATTTTATTTGTATTTTCATGAAGATTTCACTGAAAATAGTCAATACCAACTTGTATTATCTAATGAAATTAAGGATTTAGCTGGAAATTCTATTTTAACTAAAGAATATGAGTTTTGGGTGCCGGGAACTATTTCAGAAGGTGACTTGGTGATAAATGAAGTCTTATTTAATCCTTATCCCGATGGATCGGATTATGTAGAAATTGTAAATGTATCGGAAAAGGTAATTGATTTATCAAGCGTAAAATTGGCTACTAGGACAGACAATTTTGAGCTGTCAGGTGAAGTTTCAATTTCGGACAAATTTCTGCGTCCAAAGGAATATATATTAGTGACGAAGGATACACTCAATGTTCAACAAAATTATTTCACATCTAATCCTGATGTTTTCTGTCAAATCAAATCTTTACCTTCTTTTTCTGATGATGCAGGAAGAGTGGTTCTTGTTTTGAATAATGAGATTATTGATGATTTTGACTATAATGAGGATATGCATTTCAAATTATTGGCTTCGGTAGAAGGAGTTTCTTTAGAAAGAATAAATCCAATTCAAGAGACAAATCGTAAATCTAATTGGCAGTCGGCGGCTCAAAATATTGGATTTGGTACTCCGGGACTTCAAAATTCAGTATATAACGATGTGGATCTTGTTGAATCTGAAATCAGTTTATCTCCTAAAATTTTCACACCCGATAATGATGGACTTGATGATCGACTCTTGATTAACTTCAAAATGGAAGAGGATGGTTTTTTGACTTCAATTAGAATTTATAATTCGAGGGGAATTGAAATTAGAAAATTGGCAAGCAATGTGAATTTGGCAAATGAGGATTCTTTGTTTTGGGATGGATTAACTTCAAAAAAAGAGAGAGCTTCAATTGGAATTTATCTGGTATATATCGAATTGTTTAGTCCAAATGGTGAAGTTAGGACCTATAAGAAAACCTGTGTTTTGGGAGGTAAGTTCAATTAAAAGGCCTTTTTACATAAAATATAAATTCACTATTGCTTCTTCATATTAATTTTTGTAAATTAATGAAGCTTAAGGTGTTTGAATTGAATTGTAGAGAAACTGAATGTCTCTCAAACTGCTTTTAGCGATAGCTGTTAATTAATGTAGTGGTTAATTAAATGGTAGAGTAAAGGGGAATCAATTTGATTCCCCTTTTATTTTATATTGAATCGGTTTTGATGTTATGCAAATTGCTGGAGCGTTTATTTTTCCTTACATAGTTCATAATCTGAACATCAAACTTCGACTTGTCATCATTTAAAAATTTAATCCGTAATGGAATAAAAAATAGATTTTTTTTAATCGATTCCTGATTAATATTCATGTCGAAAAAACGCGTAGCATCTTTTTCTGTTGTAATAATTATTTTATTTACTCCTTCCAATTTCTCAAATCTGGAATGAATCATTTCAAGATCCTTAGTCTCAAATGAATAATGATCGGGGAATTGCACTTCATCCAACGTATCTGTGAAGGTTTCCAGATATTCTCTTAAAGGTTGTGGATTTGCAATACCCGTTACCAAAAGAATAGAGAAATTCTCTTTTCCCCAGTCTTCGTTAATTATATTGATAGCATCATTTTTAAAAACGGGTTCTAAATTTCCGTAATCAAGTGTGGTGAAATATAAAGATTGAAAGGGTAGAAGATCCAGTTCTTTAACAATTATTCGTCTATCAATGGGAGTCATTTTTTCCGGTGATTTACTCACAATGACGATGTTTGCACGATCCTTTTCGTCCGCACTTTCACGAAGTCTGCCATAGGGCATAATATAATCTCGTGTAATAGGTCGGTTATAATCTATTAAAAGAATCGATAATCCTGCTTTTATTGACCTGTGTTGAAAGGCATCATCAAGTAGGATCGTATCCAAATCATTACCGTGTTCTGACTTTAGCAGATTCTTTACTCCATTAACTCTTTTGTTATCAACTGAAACTAAAATGTCAGGAAACTTTCGTTTGATTTGCATTGGTTCATCACCAATCTGATTTGATGTTGATGTTTCATCCGCAAGTAAGTAGCCTTTTGATTTTCTTTTATAACCACGACTTAATGTTGCTATCTTGTAATTATCAGAAAGTAAGGTGATTAAATATTCTATATGAGGAGTTTTTCCGGTTCCGCCAACGGTAATATTGCCAACAGATATAATTGGAATTTTAAATTCAGTAATGTGTAAGATGTTAAAATCGAAGAGTAGATTACGCACAGATACAATCATCCCATATAGTAAACTAAGAGGAAAAAGGAGACTTTTTAGGATGGGATGTAGTTTCTTCATTCGATTATAGATTTGAAAAAGGTGATGAGCCTTTTTCCAAAGTTGTTCACTTTAGTTAGAATAATAAACGTTCTAAAATTACAGAAATAATTCATACGATAATAATTTTCTTACTCCTGCGGTTGAAAACCATTATTGTTGCAACTTTAAGATAGGCAATCAAGGAACTAATTAATAATTTTTTGCCTGAAATAGTTCGATTATTGAAAAAAAAAAGATCCTCATAAAGTGAGGATCTAATTACTTTGAAGTTACTTGCGTTCTAATGAAGATCAATTTCATAAGGAATACGAGCTTGTATTCCACCCAATTGAATTAGGTCTTGTGTTTTTTGATAGGTGTTGTAGAAGCTTCCTAATTCATTTTTAAGAATTTTGGTCGTTGCTTTTCCTGTTAAGTCTTCGATTAAAGTTTCAAAAGGATCTTTTAATTTTGGAAGAGAAACAATTTTATAATCTTCAAGTCCAGCCTTTTCTTTCGCTATTTGTATGGCTGTTTCCAAACCTCCAATAACGTCAACCAAACCATTTTTCTGAGCTTCCATTGCATTCCAAACTCTACCTTGAGCAACTTCATGAACTTGTTCAACCGTCATATTTCGTCCTTCAGCAACTCGACTTAAGAAGGTGTCGTAGCCGTTATTGATGATATTTTGAACAATTTCTTTTTCCATTGGTGTAAATTTTCTGGACGAAATTGGCAACATTAGAGGGTAACTACCTCCAAAAGCGGAATGTTCGTTGGTTCCGTACGAGTCAGTGGTCAAGCCAAATTTCTCTCTTATTAACTCTTCACCCGAAAAGAATAAACCATAAATTCCAATTGAGCCAGTAATCGTATTTTTATCAGCAACAATTGTATCTGCAGGACAGGCAATGTAATATCCCCCCGAAGCAGCAACATTTCCCATCGAAGCAATTACAGGTTTTGCATCAGACGCTAATTTTACTTCTCTCCATATAAAATCAGATACATTTGCATATCCTCCTGGAGAGTTAATTCTTAATACAATTGCTTTAATTGTCGAGTCAAGACGAGCCTTACGAATGGTTTGAACTAATTCTGGACCAATCGAACTTTCATTTTGTTCTAATCCAATAGCGCCACTAGCGTAAATAACGGCAATTTTATTTTTAGAGAATTTAAGGTTTGCTTTAGGTGCAGTTGCATAATCAGCATTACTAACCAATCTTAGCTTCTTATCTTCTTTAATGTCAGATAGTTTTTTAAGTTTAGCCTCCATTTCATCGTCATAAATAACTCCGTCGATTAAGCCATATTTTTTTGCATCGGCAGCTTTTCGAATTGCAACTTCATCAATTAGCTTATTTAATGTTTCAATTGAAATATTTCTTTCTTCTGATATTCCTTCCAAAAGCTGATTCCACATTGCTCCAACATAAGCCATTGTTTGTTCGCGACTTTCTTCACTCATATCATCACGAAAGTATTGTTCTGTTGCCGATTTGTATTTACCAACTCTAATTACTTGAGCCTCAATTCCAATTTTCTCAAGAAATTTTCGGTAGAAGGTTCTTTCACCACCCATTCCTAAAAGAAATAAACCAGCTTCAGGGTTAAGATATATGCTATCTGAAATAGAAGTTAAGTAGTATGCTTTTTGCGAAAACCCAAAATTATTGTAGCTAACGATGAATTTTCCTGTAGTTTTGAATTCTTTTAGTTTATTTCTGATTTCTTCAATAGACGCCAGACCTCCAAAATTGGCTGGTATATCGCTTACATTAAGGTAAATTCCCTTTATCTTTTCATCCGTTTTTGCTTTTTCAATATTTTCAAGAACTGTGTTTAATCCAATATTTGCATTAGGACTCATTGATAAAAAATCGAAGTTGGCTAATGGGTTATCAGAACCACGATCTACTAATTCTTTATTTAGTTTTATCTCCAGAATACTATTGTCTTTTATGGTGACAGTCTTATCGCCACTCGCTGCAATTCCAGCAATGATCATTATTCCGAGAAATAGCAATATAAAACCGCCAATTATAACTCCTAATATGGAGGCAAAGGTAAATTTGAAAAAGCTCTTCATGAGATATGTGTTTAATGGATAATCTATTAATAGTGAAGAATTCTAAATTTATGTAAATTTAGATATAAACAAATATATTTAATTTACACGAGATAGGTTTGGTTAAGGCTGTATTTTCGATATACATTTTGATATCGGGGTTTTCTTTGTTTCTTTTACCGATAAAACAAGAATTTTACATGGCAAGAGTATATTTTTTATTGGGAGGCAACTTGGATAATAGAGAAAAAATCCTTTTTGCGGCAATTTCGAAGATGAAATTGGAAATAGGGGACTTAGTAAGTTGTTCTTCAATTTATGAAACAGAACCTTGGGGCTTCGAACATGAGCAGAATTTCTTAAATCAGGTTGTAGTGTTTGAATCGAAATTATCAGCAATAGAAATATTGGATAGAGCCCAAAAAATTGAGAAAGAATTAGGGAGGGTTCGTAAGAAAAATCAGTACAGTGAAAGAACTATTGATATTGATATTCTTTTTTACGATGATCA
>JAQBBZ010000052.1:0-7616 GCA_032125735.1 Labilibaculum sp. | reverse complement strand
TTGCACTATGTGCCGAGAATGCTTTTATTTTTCCATTCAACTTAGCAACATGAATGGCAATCGGATTCGATTTGTAGGCCATCTCCAATTCAAATTGCCATAGCTTCCATTCCTCAGCAACAAAGTCCATCAATTCATCCTGGTCTTCTTTTGTTGCACGACAAACTTCAATATCATCAGATTTTAAAGCCATTATTTTCTTTTCATCAGACCATTCCCGATCAAACAAATTGACTACAAGATTGGAAGTATCCATAAATCGATTGAATCCCATTCGCATGGCAAAACAAAGTGCCGGGGTGTATCTTGGATCAATTCCCGGCATGAAATAGTTCATTGGAACATCACCCAAACGCATCACATCGACCTTTTGCGAACACAATTCCTTTTCGAGCAACTCATACATGCTTCGGGCAATTCCTTTTCTTTGATGAGATTCTTTTACAGCCATTAGTTTTACGTAGCCATAATTCACTCCCCGAATATCCATCCGGCAGGTTCCCATCAAGAATCCAACAATAGCATTTCCTTCCGTGGTAACCCAAATTATTTCAGGATTAAAAAAAGGATCATCATAGATTTTCTCGTGAAGTAATTCTTTGGTAAAAGAATCGAACTTGTGAGTATTTTGACAAAGAGTCAAAACTTCATCAAAATCGCTATCTTGATAGTTTCGTATGGTATTGGTCATGTTTCTTTTAATTACTTAGAGTTTTATTTGAAGCAAGAGCTTTTTACATTGCATTACTTCGACTTACATTTCTAATCCCTTAAGCTACATTTGCAGTCCCTCGACTTACATTTCTATTCCCTTGAGTTACATTTGCAGTCCCTCGACTTACATTCGTGCTCCCTTCTGCTACATTAACAGTCCCTCGGTCTACATTCGTGCTCCCTTTTGTTACATTAACAGTCCCTCGGCTTACATTTTAGTGCCACGTTAGAAAATGCCGCACTTTAGATTAGATTCTTTTTTACCGAAGAACATAGTTTCATAAAGAATTCATCGTCAACACTTACTTGCTTGAAGATATCCACAATATCCTCCGAGGTAATTTTCTCAAAATCCTCGCGACGAGGAGTGATAAACACACCACCAAAATCGACAGAGGCAGGGCTTATGAGCAATTGATCATCGCCTTCGGCAAAATATTGAGATGGACGATGTAATTTCCGTGGAAACAAATGCATGATGTATTTGCCATCGACAAAAGAGCAGATTACATTGAGCATTGGCTCTTTTTCTTCTGCCTGCATATTTGCAAAACTCTTATAGAATACAGAAACGGCATTCATCATTTCATTTTCACTTTCTGCTTCGATGGAAATCATCTTTCTTAAATAATTTGAAAAAGCCCGTATCTCCACTTTGTTCGAATCACTCAAAAGTTCCGACTGCAAATTCTTCAAAACAGCATACTCTGTTTCTACAGGCATAAAATCTTTATTGCCTGCCTGAAAATGCATGTGATCGGGAGCTGATGCACCACACTTTGGGCCGTTATAAAACAAGGTATATCCTTGCATGCTTTTAGCCAAAAACAACATTCCTGAAACATTCTCCTCAAAACTCTGATCGACATGATCGATTTTTGGAATGGTAAAATGTTGAGGAATAATTGGAAATGGATTTACCAAAATCACAAAATTATCGCCTTGAGCGATACCACCTTGTTCTTTAGGAAGTTTATCGAGACACAAAAAACAAGCGCGATTTTCAATACTCTTTTGATCTACTTTCGCAGCAGATGATCTGATTCTTTCCGGATTGAACTGAACTTTTATCTTATATCCATCGAATTGAAATTTTTTCTCCTCCACCTTTTCCAATCCTTTGTAATTTCCTGTTGCCAAAGGCCAATTTTGAACCTGATCGTTCAGAAAATCACCTAATATCTGTGTGGAAGATTTCTCCTCCAATAAATTCTCTAATTTATTTATGCTGTTTACATTCATTCTTTTCCAATATCTTGACAAAGTATATTCTTTATAACACCATTTAAACGCTGACAGGTCTTCGACTCTGTCAGGTTATTGCAACCGGGCCACCATAATTCCCGATTGATATTTACTTTGCATGAGCATTTCGGCCAAAGGAAGATCTGAAATCACCACTTTTTTAGCTTTGCTTGAAGCATGCATCAAGTGCAATCGGTTATCTAAATGAATAGCAATACCAACATGAGAGATATCCAATCCTTCTATTTTAGTCGTAATGGCTATTAAATCACCATTTTGAATTTGATCCTCCAGCTGTTGAATTTTTGTTTCCGGTATAAAAAACAATTCTCTTTTATTGATTTCATTTTCGGTCTTCCGGATCTCTTCTACCAATGAAGTCTCCGCTTGCAAAGCAGGATAAGAATCCACATGCGTACTCATAAAATTGATGGTTTTATTGTACTTCTCGCCACCAATTTCGGCTGTAATATTTTTTACAATTCCTTTCTTTTCATTTTCATAAATCCAATCGGAAAAATAATGTAATCGCGAAGAATAATCAGTCAATTTGCCATTTCGGTAACGCAGATTTTCAAGTTCTTTCAAAAAATCATCAGTCGTAACCGAATCGTTGGATAGTGCTTTTGACAAGGCCACAACATTCTCCAGGTAAGTGGTACAATCCAACTCCCGGAAATTAACAACGAGCTGTTCTTTCTCATTCCCATCCAAAGTGCCACCAACATAGGCTATTTGCATAAACATTTTTGCCACTTCAACTACCCGATTATCCAACGATAATGAATCGATAGACATTGATGCGGCTATTTCCCGAATGGAATTAAAGATTGCCTGATCTGTAGAATCTGAAAGTTGAATTTCTTTCCGGACTTCCTGTGCCCCACTTTTTAAAGTTTTCCCTTGGCAGGCAATTAAAAAAAGCATTAAAACGGCCAAAATATACAAACTCTTATTCTTCATATTCTTCTATTTTTAGAGTTTCGGAAAGCCAGGCAATCCGAAACTCAATTTTATTTGATGCTATTTCATCAACTTACGTGCTTTCAATTCGATGGTACGAATACGATCTTTGTAGGTATTGTGCGTATTCATTTTTTCGATATCCAATGAAGCATCCGAATTATCATCCCATCGACGACACAAATAAATTGAATCGTAAATTCTACCAATCTGGTAATTACGCGAAATTGCTAATCCTAAAGCATAATCTTCACCGTAATTTACATTTGGAATCGGATTCTTACGCAATACCGGAGTATAGAATGCACGAGGAGCACCCAATCCATTAATACGAAGCGCATTATTTCTTCCGTTTTCCGGTGTCCACTCTTTGTGATCGATGATACCAGGAGGAATTTCTTCCAAGGCAAAGTTCACCATCTGATAAGTTCCAACAACCATAGCACAATTTTGGCTGTAAAACGCATCAACAACTTTCTGCACAGTAGTTTCTCCGGCATACAAATCGTCGCTATCCAACTGAATGGCAAATTTACCACAAGACTCATGAGCGACAGCCTCATTCCAACAGCCACCAATTCCCAAATCTTTTCGTTCCGGAATAATATGAATAATACGATTGTCTATCGCTGCATATTTCTGAATAATTTCAGTCGTTCCATCTGTAGAGTAATTATCCACAATGATTAAATTGAAATCCACATTCGCTTTTTGAGCTAAGACTGATTTAATCGCATCCTCGATTGTTTTTACACGATCGCGAACTGGAATTACCACAGAGGCTTCTACTTTAAAATCACCCTCATCAAAAGCAACATTGTCAAATTTAGGTGCTAAAAAAGCTCCAATTCTCTTCAAATGTTCAGTGCAGGCAATCTCCATTTCAATTTGCACGGCGCGATTCTTAGGATCAACGTAATCGAAAATTTTCTCTCCCGATTTTCTTGTATCCATTTCTTCTTCGGTGTACAATACTTCCGGAATTCTCATGAATTCAGAACGGGCTGCCATTGCCAAACGCAATTCATACAATCCTGCATGACGAAAAGAAGTATCTACATCCTTCACGGCTTCTTTTAACACTTTCGCATCATAAAAAAGAACCGATCCAAAGTTAAAATCATCTCTCAAGCTTCCTTCCTGATAATCGATTACCGGACAATTTTCAACCACACCATCTTTAATGGCACGATAATTCGAATACACCAAGCCACTATTCGTATCCTTGGCTACCTTCAGAAACCGATCCAAAGCCAATTGCCCCAAAGTTAAGGCACTTGTTTTTGTGTAGATGAAAACATATTCAGAATTTGCTTTCTCAGCAATTGCATGAATCGTTTTTCCATGCGATAAGGTTTCCAATGTTAAAATGTTAACACCTCCAGCCTCTAGTTGAGCATCGCCACCAACAACATAAATCGCAGCTACTAAATCTGATTTTACCAGCTCATTGATTGTAATTTCCGTCTCTCCCTTTGTTCCAAAAGGAATAAAACATGTCACCTTTCCGTTCATAGTAATTATTGTGTTTTTATTATTTTTCTTACTGATTAAAAAATTCAAGCATCTGTTTCATCAATTCATTTCGATGCTCCTTCGTTTCCAGTGTTTCAAATGGAAATCCTAAAATTACAGATTGATAGTTTCCATTGTACAATACACCGGCACTTTTATTATTTCCTGAATAACGAAGAAGAACTTTTGCGTCTTCCCCTTTAGGTTCAATTGCGTCGGGTGCTTCCACCTTATATATATCGGGTGAATATCCTGTTACAAATTGATATTCTCCTGTAAAATTATTTTTCACTTCGTTTGTATGCGATACTCTCCCCAATTTGCTTGCATGATTGGTTCTGAACTGAAAATGCAATTCATCCTCCGCAAAAGATTTTGCCAGACTATCGCCACACAATTCCAAATCTGTTCCCACATAAGCACCTGTAACTATCAAATTTGCATTTTCGCAGCTAATGTATTTTCGGATTGCTTCTCTCATTTCGGGCGTGTAAATTGTAAAATCCCTATTCTCTTTTCCGTAAATTCTCTTGGTGGTTTTTTCCTCTCCAAAAATCAAATCCAACACAGAATAATCCTGCGCCTCCCAATTCAATTCCTCAAATGCCTCATCACTCATCGACACAAATCCAAACCCATTATCGCGAACTGCTTGACCATGTACAAAAGGATAGTCGAAACTATTACCCGGAATTATTCTTTCTTCCTGATCAGCATAAGAGCTTCCATGCCCCGATGCATCATCATCCAACCATTTCGATTTTCGATCGAAATCGTACTGATCACCCACATAGGCAATATTTCTTTTGTAGGCTACACCTTCATCTTCCGAACTTACAAAACCGGCTAGCTTCCCATCATCAAATCCCTGAGGAGCCGACACTCGATCAAATCCATTTACAATTAAAACCGGTTTTTTTCCATTTTCTGATTTGCAATAAGCTAGAATTTCTGAATCAAAACTTTCACCGCCTTTGTTTACTGCTGTCACTTTAAAACTATAAATCACACCAGGTTTGCAATTTGCAATTTTGTATTCCGAATTAGTAACAATCGTTCCCTCATCAAATCCTTCCTCTTCAATTCGTGTATAAACTTTGTATGAATCAGGCATTGCAGTTGACTCTAATTCATCTTCAACAGGTCTCCACGAAAGAACAATTCCGTTTTCAGTTTCCTTGATTTGAAGGTGATCAACAGGCAAAGGCTGAACCACATAATCCCGTCCATCCTGCGATGATAAGAATTTTAGAATTCCTTTGTAATAAGCTCTGCTGATATCGAATTTAAACTTCGGATCCATTCCCTGATACATATCTGCAAAATTATGATGCGACAAAAGTTCTGACAACATGGTAGGAACTTTTGGTCGATACGATTCAGAGTATTGCTTGTTCCACATTCCTCTTCGCGTCCATTTTGGCTCATACTTTTTGCGAATATCTTCCACAACCTGCGACTGAATAATATCCGTTAAATCGCGACTGGCCCATTTCGATTGTCCGTTTGGAAAATATTCCTCATCTCTGGTTGTAGAGTAAATAGCTAAACTTCCAATGATAGAATCATTCGGTGTAAATCCGGCATCGGTATGAAATGCCAAGGCCATATCAACAGGTATCCCCAATCCCTTTACAGTCGGATTTTTTGTTGGCCCAGATGGTGATCCAATCAAATAATCCACCCACTCTCCACGACTCATGTAATCATCTTTGTAGTCGGTTTTGCCAATTTCTCTTTTCTGAAACGTGGCCGCATCTTTTCCACGATTGCTATAATCTGCCTCGTAATCTTTATTAATGCTGTACACCAATGAATCTGGCATCCCTGCATACTGAAGATAGTAACGTGCTGCCTCCTGATATCTTGGACGATTACTTGTGTATTTTTGCCAAATACCCGAATTCATTCTAAAACCAAGCTCTTCCCTTTGCTTTTTCAACTCCACCAATTCTTCCGGATTCCCTCGGGCAATATTCCCCATTCCTCCACCAAATCGAACCGCATCAGCCGAAACCAATTTTCCAAGCTCATTACTCTGGTTGGTCAATTCAAGCCTTCCCTTCTCGGGATTTTTCCCTTTATCAAAAAGAAAAGTTCCCAAATAAATCCAGGTTTTACCTCCCATACTCTGATTCACCAAAAATTCAGCTTTACCCCCTGCATGATATACGGTGTAGTGTGCATCATTCACATTATCATCATCAACCGAATAGGATACATATACTGCATATTCTCCTTTTTCTGAAAAATCCGGTAAATATTGAACTTTCGTAGATTCAATTGGACTAGCCTCCGTCTGATAACTCTTTCCCAAATCGAATGGATTTTCACCTTCTATATAAAATGGATATTTATTTGCAAACCCTAATTGAGAATTCAATTCCCAAACTGAATCCTTTACAAGATATTCCGATCCTTCCGATGACCATTCAGCATCTACAATCACCTCATTTCTCTGTACATCTCTTTCGCGTGGGAACAATACGTTAGCACCGGCATTTTCGAGCATAGGAGCAATATATGGAACTACAAATTCCATCGTCCACAAATCTTCTACCGTGGTATAAACTCTAGCTCTTTGCCATTCCCATCTGTCCAGAGTATTTTCATAATACCAGCCATGGGAGTGCCAAAGGGCAATGTGTTTGTTTTTTAATCCAAGTTTTGCATCATTCCCAGTATTTATTCTTCGTACCAATGGATGGGTGGCTTCTAAGTTCTTATTCAAACGATTTGAATCCAAAACAAGACTTCCATTTCGATAAAAATTAGGAATCAAATCACTAATCTCCTGTCCCATACTTTCCATTCGAATGGAATAATCTCGAAATCTCCGCCCCAATTCTTCTTTAAAATTTTTCTTATACCTCAGCACAGATTCCGGACGAAACGGGATATATGAAAACACCGGATTCATATACAATGTAATTTCTTTTTGCTCTGAATCTATTTGCAAACTATCGTACCGAAATGTGTAAACAAATTCCTTTGAAGCTTCCTCAACAAAACTTTGCGCAGCTTTATCAGCTTTTCGCTTCAATCTGTCTGATTTATTAGCGGCTACCAAATTAAAGCTTGACAGTATCAAGACAGAAATCACAAAAAATACTTTGAAAAAACGGATATTTCGAAAAAATACAGACATGAAAATCATTGTTTTAACAGTTAAAATGAAC
>JAQBBZ010000051.1:0-58690 GCA_032125735.1 Labilibaculum sp. | reverse complement strand
GAAGAATATTCTTAAAAAAAATATGGTAATATCTCATTCTTAATTTATAATTACTCATTTACAATTAACTTATATCTTCTCAGTCAGCTTCTTAACAAACCTGTATTTGTTGAAGAATTCTTTGGCGATAACACGCAAAATAGTGTAAGCTGGAATTGCCAGCATCATACCTATAATTCCCGCCATACTTCCAGCCATAATAATCACAATAAAGATTTCAAGCGGATGCGCATTTACGCTGTTGGAATAAATTAGTGGTTGAAACAAAATATTATCGATGATTTGAACTGTCCCAAATACAATTGCCATATATCCTAGAAGAGGAATAATTTCGGTGTAAAAATCAACATTTAAATTGGTTGCAATGCCAATAATCATTCCAAAACAAGCTCCTATAATTGGCCCAATATAAGGGATTACATTCATTATTCCGGCAAATAAACCAATAACAACGGCGGTACCAAATGGTAAGCCAACAATGGTTAAGCCGATTGTCACCATAAAGCCAACCAGTATCACTTCGAAAAATAATCCAACAAAATATCGCATTAGCAGATTTTTTATGGAATCCAATACATGACGAACCCCATCTTCATTGCTAGCTGGAACCATAACCACAACTCCCTCGGTAAACAAACTGCTGTCTTTCAAAAAGAAGAAAGTGATAAATGAAATAGAAAATAAAGCGATAAAAGCATTTCCTAATGTACCAATGAGTGAGCCAAAAATATCAGAGACATCAGACACTTTTACAACAGAAGAAATATTTTTAGCTATAACTGCTTTGAGGTTAAAAGTTTCGCCATTGGCCGAATATTTAACAACAAAAGCTTCTATTTTTTGTATTGGTTCTTCAAGACTTTGTACCGCAGCATCCACATCTATATTGGATAAATCTTGTGCCTGCGATGCTATCATTGGTATGAATGTTCGAAAAAACATGACCATAACAAACCACAATAAAACAAGAGTTATACCGGCCGAAAGAGCTGAAGGAACTCTCAATTTCCTAATTTTCAATCCGTTTAAAAAATCAACAATCGGACGTCCAATAAAAGAAAGAACAACCGAAATTAAAACGTAAGCTACGATATTACTGAAATACCAGAACAATAAGCCCAATATAATTAATCCGAGAGCTACAATAAAATATTTTCCTTTTTCATTCATAGGTAGACGATAATTGTTGTCGGTTGTGTATCGAAATAGAGATTAAAATAACCAATGTATATTCGCTTTTTAAATATAATATCCATTGGTATTACAGCTTAAAAGTAAGAATTTTTATGGTATCAAATATCCAGAAATAAAAAAAGACTTTCTTTCGAAAGTCTTTTCATAATTTTGTACTAATTATATTTTTATTGGATTGTCTACCTTTTGTTTCATTAAGGCAATATCCAAAACCTCCATAATTTCATCTACAAAGTGGAATTTTAATCCTTTCAAATAAATATCCTTAATCTCTTCGATGTCTTTTTGATTTTCCCTACAAAGAATAATCTCTTTAATTCCAGCTCTTTTGGCAGCAAGAATCTTTTCCTTAATACCCCCAACCGGCAAAACTTTTCCCCGAAGTGTAATTTCACCAGTCATGGCTAAATGCTTCTTCACTTTACGCTGAGTAAAAATTGAAGCCATAGCAGTTACCATGGTCACACCAGCCGAAGGTCCATCTTTTGGAATTGCTCCTTCAGGAACATGTACATGGAGATTCCATTCCTCAAAAGATTCCTTTTTAATTTCCAATGCTCCACAGTGTGCTCTCAAATATTCCTGTGCCAGTAGTGCTGATTCTTTCATCACATCGCCCAAGTTTCCTGTAAGAGTCAACTTCCCTTTTCCAGCAGATAAACTCGATTCTATGTATAAAATTTCACCTCCAACCGAAGTCCAGGCCAAACCAGTAACCACACCAGCAAATTCATTCCCCTGATATTTATCTCTGCTAAAGATTGGTGCGCCCAAAGGCTCTTTTAAATCCTCAATCTTTACATTAATATCGAACTCCTCTTCCATTGCCACCTTACGCGCAATACGTCTCATCAGTTTAGCAATTCGCTGATCCAATGCTCTCACACCCGACTCACGAGTATATTTATCGATTATTTCAGCAATTACTTCCTTCGATAATTTAATATTCTTAGCCGTAATTCCATGATTTTCCATTTGCTTTGGAATCAAATGGCTCTTGGCAATCTGAACTTTCTCCTCCTGAATATAACCACTCACGTCAATCATTTCCATACGATCGCGAAGCGGAGCCGAAATTGCGCCAACATTATTAGCCGTTGCAATAAACATCACATTCGATAAATCGTAATCTATATCCAAAAAATTATCGTGAAAAGCACCATTCTGCTCAGGATCAAGAACTTCAAGCAAAGCCGAAGATGGATCTCCTCTAAAATCATTACTTACTTTATCAATCTCATCCAAAATAAAAACAGGATTTGATGAACCCGCTTTTTTCATTCCCTGAATAATTCTTCCTGGCATTGCGCCTATATACGTCTTTCTGTGACCACGAATTTCTGCCTCATCGTGCAAACCTCCTAAAGACATTCTGGCATATTTTCTATCCAGAGCTCTCGCAATTGATTTTCCTAAAGATGTTTTACCAACTCCCGGAGGTCCGTATAAACATAGAATTGGAGATTTCAAATCCCCTTTCAGTTTTAATACAGCCAAATGCTCAATGATTCTATCCTTTACTATTTCTAAACCAAAGTGATCCTGATCCAGTATTTTTTGTGCTCGTTTCAAATCAAAATTATCCACGGTGCATTCGCTCCAAGGTAAATCAAGCAGCTCCTCTAAATAGTTTAATTGAACCGAATATTCTGCTGATGCAGGATTTAGGCGTTGAAGTTTATTCAATTCTTTATCAAAAACTGCAGCAACCTCCTCTGTCCATTTTTTACTTAGTGCTCTCTCCTCCAACTCCTCTACATCCTGATCGCCTGGACCACCGCCCAATTCATCCTGAATCGTTTTCATTTGTTGGTGCAGCAAATATTCTCTTTGTTGCTGATCCATATCGGTTTTCACCTTCGTCTGGATATCATCCTTTAACTCCAGAACTTGAATTTCCCGGACCAATAATTCCAAAAGTTTCATTGCTCTACCAGCAATTTCATCAATTTCCAGCAATTTTTGCTTTTGATTGTGTTTGATCTCAGCATTACTAGAAATAAAGTTGATCAAAAACGAAGACCCTTCAATATTCTTGATGGCAAAACTAGCCTCATTAGGAATGTGTGGAGACAATTTAATCACTTTAACTGCCATATCCTTCACGGAAGAAATAAGAGCCTTAAACTCATTGTCTTCTTCCTCTGGGCGAATATCTTTCAAAGTTTTAACCTTCGCAATGTGATATGGTTTCTCTGAAATCATTTCCTCCAACTCAAATCTCTTCTTACCCTGTAAAATAACCGTGGTAGAACCATCAGGCATTTCAAGAATCTTAATAATTTGTGCAACAGTTCCAATCTTATATACATCATCAAAGTGTGGATCTTCAACACTCAAATCAATTTGAGTCACAGCACCAAGCAGTCCCTTGTTACTATATACTTCCCGAACTAATTTCAACGATTTTTCTCTTCCAACCGAAATAGGAATCACTACTCCAGGAAAAAGCACTGTGTTTCGAAGAGGTAAAATTGGCAAATTGTCAGGAACTACAAGTTCATCCAGCGCATTTTCGTCCTCATCAGTTATAATTGGAATAAAATCTGAATCTTCATCCATCATATTCGTCAAGGCCATATCACTTATATTGATTTCAATCTTTCTACTCATACTTTCGGTTATCATGTTCTCATTATTCACTAAAGGAAAACATCTTTTATCATATTTTAAATGACAAAATGTCCGTCCTCACCAAAATAAATTGGTTACTTCTTACTTGGCAATAGCTATGCCAAAAAAAAATCAACTCTATCATTTAACAGAAAGAATTCATCTCCATATAATAAGTTTTATTTTAAAATGACTTTCGATACTCTTTCGTCATTTCGAAGATACTTGTTAAGATATTTTTCTCCACTTCGTCAAATTCCAAACCTCTTCGTTGCATTACCAAACTAGCTACTTCGAAAGTGGCATTTAAGCGGTATTCTTTAAAACCATGGTTTCCTCCCATAGCAAACGATGGAATAAAATTACGAGGAAATCCAGCGCCAAACACGTTTGAACTAACACCAATAACAGTTCCTGTATTCAACATGGTATTAATTCCACATTTAGAGTGATCTCCCATAATAGTACCACAAAACTGCAAGCCTGTTTTTTCGAAGCTTCCGCTTGAGTAATTCCACAACTTCACTTCCGAATAATTATTTTTCAGATTGGAATTATTCGTATCTGCGCCAATATTACACCATTCACCCAAAACAGCATTTCCTAAAAACCCATCATGCGCCTTACTTGAATAACCAAACAAAACAACATTATTCAATTCTCCACCACATTTGCAAAATGGTCCTAATGTAGTCGCACCATAAACCTTGGCGCCCATTTTTAACTCAGCATGCTCGCACATGGCCAATGGACCGCGAACAAGACATCCTTCCATAATAACTGCATCCTTTCCAATATAAATTGGGCCATCGGCAGCATTCAGTGTTGCAAATTCTACTTTTGCTCCCTCTTCAAGGAATATATTTTCATGACCAATAACATTTACCGTCTCACTAATTGCCTGCGATTTTCTTCCTTTGGTTAGCAATTCAAAATCGGCACGTAATGCCTTATCATTACTCCCAAATATATCGTATGGCATTGCAATTCGATCAACATTCCCATCAAACTCAATCTTTACTTTTCCAACAATTTCTTCTTTGTTCACCAAATCAACATCGGCAGCAAGAAAATTAGCCGCTAAAACAATACTCTCATTTGAAAGATACTCTCCTTGCTTTAAATTTATAATTGCATCTTTCAACTCCTCGGTAGGAAGAACCGAACCATTAATCAGCATATTTCGATCCTGAATCAACTTCGGATATTTTACGGATAAATAATCCTGTGTAGAATAACTAAAGCTTGTGGCTAAATACTTTTCCCATTTTTCACGAATCGTTAAAATACCAACTCGAATCTCTGAAACAGGACGAGTAAATGTGAGAGGACGCAGATCATTCCAGGCCCCATCATCGAAAAGAATATAATTCATTGTAGTAGTGATTTAAATCCATAGGATTTTATGTACGATCAAAAATAAAAAAAAGCCTCGAATAATCGAGGCTTTTTCTTAGTATGATAGATTTTTTAATCTTACTTCTTGTTACCGTCCATGTGTTTCTTGTAACGATTCATGAACTTATCAACACGACCAGCAGTATCTATTAATGTCAACTTTCCTGTATAGAAAGGGTGAGATGAATTAGAGATCTCAAGCTTAATAACTGGGTACTCAATACCTTCGAACTCAATAGTTTCTTTAGTTCTTGCAGTTGACTTACCAATAAAAACAGTATCATTCGACATGTCTTTAAAAGCTACAAGACGGTGATTTTCCGGATGTATTCCTTGTTTCATTTTAATATCCTTTAGTTTCTTATAATCTACTTCCAATAGGCTGCAAAGGTAAATATTGTTCTTCGTTTTGCAAAGAATTAAATAAATTATTCTTCAACGGCCCTTACTTTTTTCTCATTTACCTTACTTCCTCTGTTTTCCAGAGGGATAATAGGTGTCCGTTTAAAAGGTTTTGTGGGGTCAAAAAGCAAACGATACGTATAATGCGTCTTCATTTTAACTCCTCCAACCGACTCGTAAATAGCAATCATCTTCGGGTTAAAGTCTCCTACCCACGAAAGTTCAACTTCCTTATAATGAGTTTTATGCTCTAACACCTTTTCCATGTGCCAAAAAATAGCCGACTCGACACCAAAGCGCTGATATTTAGGAACCACACCCATAATTGTAATTCGGGCACGTGTAATTGTTTTCTTTTTTAAATGGTATAAAAATTTCAGTTTGTTCCAGAAATTAAATTTACCATCCATTTTTATTAATATCTGATTGACATCCGGCATCATCACAAAAAATGCGATTGGATTTCCTTCGTGATAAGCAAACCAAATAAATTCTACGTCGATAACTCCTTTTCCATCACGAGCCATCTTACGAATATCTTCAGGATCAATTGGCGAGAAGTTATCATGAAATTGCCATGCCTCATTGTATATGCTAATTAAATCCTGAATGTATTTTTCAGATTTTTCATACGTAAAATGCTCAAAAGTAAATCCTGGTTTTTTGGCTACCCATTCAGCAATCTTCCAAAATCTCTCGGGAAAAGGTATCGTTCTGTCGAGGTGATAGCTGTACTGCTCAAAGAACACTTTAAAGCCATACTCCTCAAAAAACTCTTTATAATATTTCTGATGATAGGGCATTCCATATCCCTGTGGCATAAAACCATCCACCAAAAGTCCCCAATGATTATCATTTTCACCAAAATTCACAGGACCATCCATGGCTTCCATGCCACGAGTTGTCAACCACTGCTTGGCCGTATCAAACAAAATAAATGCCGCCTTTTTGTCATTTACACATTCAAAAAAGCCACATCCACCTGTCGGCTGATCAAAAGAGTAAGCTTTATTGGTATTGATAAACGCAGCAATCCTTCCAATTACTTTTCCTTCATCATTCAATAAAATCCAACGACTCGCCTCTCCATGTTTAAAGAAAGAATTTTCCTTCGGATCAAAGATCCCTTCAATCTCAGCATCTAATGGGCAAGCATAATTGGAGTCATTTTTATAAATGACTCTGACAATATCTAAAAAATCTTTACGATGTTTCTGATCTAAAACTTCAACTATCCTCACTCGATTCGTTTTATTTAAGTTCTGTAATATTGGTGTTTCATTGTAAATTTAACGTTTGGCAAGTTTCGAGAGCAATCTTAACAACTCAATATACAACCAAACCAATGTTACTATAAGCCCAAATGCACCATACCACTCCATGTATTTTGGAGCGCCGGATTCGGCACCCTTTTCAATAAAATCGAAATCTAAAACTAAATTAAGCGCTGCAATAACAACCACAAACAGGCTAATTCCAATACTTACCAACCCAGAGCCATTTGCAAAATCTAAGCCAATGCCAAACATTCCCAAAATCCAGTTTAACATGTAAAATATAAAAATACCACCAGTAGCTGCAACAACACCCGACTTAAATTTCTCGGTTGCTTTAATTAATCCCGATTTATAGGCAAAAAGCATTGCAAACAAAGTTGCGAATGTTAAACCTACTGCTTGTACTACAATACCTGGATAAGAAGCATTCATCATTGCCGAAAAACCTCCCAACATAAGTCCTTCTGCTAAAGCATAAAACGGAGCTGTATATGGCGACCAAACTGGCTTAAAAGCAGTAACTAGGGCAAGAATTAATCCTACAATTGCTCCGCCGATTACCCATGGCATCACCGTTGATGAATCCGCAGAATCATTGGCCATTCCCCAAGTGTAACTCGCTGCTGCGACTAAGAAAAACAGTAACAAACCAACTTTATTTACGGTTCCGTTTACCGTCATTGTTTCACTATACAATCCACTTCTTGAAGCGCTAAAAATCTTTTCGCTTAGAACAGGATTTGAACTTTTTGAATATCCCATATGTTTTAACTCTTAATCTTTAAAATCTATTTTTACTATTCAACTGAAATAAGACTCAAATTTACTTTGTTTAATTTTATTTTCCTAGATATAGTAGCCATATCAAGGCTTAAAATATCTTAAATAGGCCCTACAAGTTAAGTTCATATTGAAGATCATCCCAAATCTCTTTCCAGTCCTCATCTTCCCTTTTCAACTCAGAAACCAAAGCAACAACCTTAGTCACAACAATATCGCCTTTCCTTGCAATCTTCCCAAGTGCTCTTTTCACCTGATTAAAAAAGTATGCATCCTCAAAATTCTTTGGAAGTAATTCGATAAAATTCAGGAACAGCTCCTCATTTTCCTCTTTTTGATTCAAAGCCAAATGTCCAACAACCATTACTGCACACACCCTTTTTGCCAGAGTATCGCTTTTCATCCAAGTTGCAATTAACCCCTTTATAGTTGGAAGATACTGAAACAAATTCATACTTGCTTGTTCAAGCAGTTCATTCGAATCCATCTCTGCAAACCATCGCTCCAGTTGCTCTTCCGTAACTTTTTCAGGTTCTTCAAGAAGTGTTGCCACTATTTTCGACTCCCGAAATCCTTTCGTCCACAATTTATGTGCTAAAAGATGATCCTTCTGATATACATTCCCAATTTCACGCAAATTCACAATGGTTGCGCCTAATGCTTTCGGGTAGTTCAATCCAAATTTTTTCATTTCATGGTGAGTCTCACCATTACGAAGAATTTGAATTTTCTTGAATATTTCCTGAAACAATTCCTCTGTTTCCTTTCTATCTATAAAAAAATCCATTTTTCTCAAATTAGTTAACTGCCTGCAAAGGTAGAGTTTATAATCCTTTCAGAATATTTTTTTATATTTTTTTCGAAAAAGACTTGCAGAATAATTAAAGATTTATCTATATTTGCACCGCGATAGAGCAAAAATGGTGAATGTAGCTCAGTTGGTTAGAGCGCTGGTTTGTGGTACCAGAGGTCGCCGGTTCGAAACCGGTCTTTCACCCTAGATAAAACGCAAATAACAGTATTCCTGTTGTTTGCGTTTTTTTTTGTTTTTTGCCATGACAGAAGTACTGACACAAATTCGTGTGAAAATCCAAAATAAGACCAACAACACTAAGCTTACAAGATGATTTTAAGCTGTATTAATTCCAACATGCCTATATTGCTAAAATCTAATTAGAATTGCACAAATCGCTTTCTAAGCCCGAAACGATACAACAATTGAATCTTATTGCAGGACATGAAAGCAAAACGATCTACAATTACATTAGAGTTAATGATGTTGAACCACCTGAGGATTACAGTAGTTTTTTGGAATAGTTAAGCCAATATTGTCAGGATTCCTCCCTCTCCGCTTCAAAACAACAATCCCCTTGATTTTCAAGAGATTTTGTTTTTCAGGGGAAAGTAAAACAATAATTAATAAGACTCTTTACTAAAGCAGAACTACACAGGGCATTTATTCTATCTTGGCTGATGAGCCGGATAGGTGATTGGATTGAAATGATTTCTTATCATATTTGGCCGGTAAAGTAAAGTGAAACTCAGATCCTTCTCCTTCAACCGATTTAACTCTTATCATTCCTCCAAGCATTTCCACATATTCTTTGGCAATAGTTAAGCCTAAACCAGTCCCTTCAATAATAAATTCTTTTCCTGTTTCAACACGTTGGAAACAGCTGAAAACAAACTCTTGATTTACAGATGAAATCCCAATACCTGTATCAATTACATAAAACTCAATCTCTTCATTTTTGGTATCACACCCAAACTTAATACTTCCTTGGTTTGTGTATTGAATAGCATTTGAAATTAAATTGAAGAGTATAACACTTAACTTCTCTTCATCCGAATGTATTATGTTTTCTTTCTCTTGAATATTATTTTCATAAGAAAATCTAAGGTGCTTTTCTTCCGTCTCCTTTTTAAATGAATTATAAAGTTCTTTCATTTTCTCAGAAATATTTACTTCCGTGATCCGAATATCAATACATCCTGTTTCTATCCTTGATATTTGAATAAGTTCATTTAATGTATTTAGCATTCGCTCACCACTTTTTCGGATGACAGCTATATATTTTAATTGTGATTCTTTGATTAACATCGAATCTTCAAGTAAGTATGAGAAACCCAAAATACTATTCATTGGTGTTCGAATTTCATGACTAATATTTGTCAAAAATGCTGATTTTAACTTATTCGATTTTTCTGCTTCTATTTTTGCCTTTACCAACTCCTTTTGCGTCAAAATTAGATCCGTAATATTCTCAACATATCCATCATACCTATAAATTATTCCTGAATTATCTCTTACTGCATGTGCTCCTTCTCTTACATAAATAATTTCTCCATCTTTAGTGTACCATTCCGATTGAAAATTAATAACTTCCCCTTTTTCTTCTAATATCTGCTTAAATTCTGCTCTTTTATCCTCGTCCACATACCCCCCATTTGATAAATCTCTTTTTAAAAGATCCTCCAATGAATCATATTTCAACATTTTTAAAATTGCTGGATTCACACTGATAATCTGACCTTTTGGTGTAGTCTGAAACAAGCCAACCGGGGCGTTTTGAACCAATTTAAAATAGAGATCATTGTCTTCTTCATATCTTAAATTTAGAGTTTGAGACTTGGGGAAAAACCTTCTTGGAAATGCAAGAAGAATCCTAATAATTCTATTGTGTAATTTAAGCATAATCTAATATATAGATAAAATACCATATTATAAATACTATTCTATTTAATAATAGTCTGAACAACTCCCATATCTCAACAGCTTACATATATTATAATATCTACACAGTACCGCTTCATTCTTTTACCCTAATCTTACCTTCCAAATCCCTTCCTCTCTGCTTAAAAAAAAACAAAACCTTTTGATTTTAAAGGGGTTTTGTTTTCCTGAGGAAAGAAAAAGGGAAAGCAAAGCGAAATTATTATCTGAATTACAACTCAACAATTACCTTTGGAAGTAAGATGATTTTACAAACATTGCTTTGATAATAGTTTGGAATGGTAAAGAGCTTCAATGACCGCTTTCGCCACAAAGGAATCAGTGCAATGATTGAATTATCAGTCACATAAAAAAAGCGCTGCATAGTATGCAGCGCCTCTTTAATTCATCAAATTAATATTATTGACTAATTGTGTTTCCTTCTAAGGTTATCTCACCTATTCTTGCTAACAATCTACCATTAACAGTTGCTCCTGTATTTAATGATATTGATTGATCAGCCATAATGATTCCTTTGAATATTGAGGTGGTTCCAATAGTAGCTGAAGTACCCACCTGCCAAAAAATGTTCGATGCTAAGGCTCCTCCACTAAGAATAACCTGACGTCCGGATGTTGTTGTTAATGTAGATGCTATCTGAATAATAAATACCGCACTGGCATCTCCCTTTGCATCAAAAGTAAGGTTGCCTGATGATATTTCAAGTGCACCATTTGATTTGTAAAGACCAGGTGCTAATGTTAGTCCACCAATATTTCCTGCTAAAAGCACTATATCAGTGCTGGTTCTTCCTGCAGCATCGTTGTATGCAGTAGTTAAATCACCTTTAGCTGTTGTTAAGTTAGAAGGAGTTGGAACCGCATAATTGGATGCAAACAAACCGCCAGTCACTTGAGCAGATACTGAAGAAGCTCCTCCAACTGGAAGTGTTTCTGAAAATCCTGTTAGGAAAGACCCAGCAGCAGGGCTTAACCCAATATTCCCTGTAATTTCTGAGGCGGGTACATTTGAGATACCGGAACCAGCTAAAATAACATAATCGCCGGCTGACCTAAGGTTTACAGCAGTTTGTACTGTTGTTTGAATCGGAATTATTATTGGATTATCAGTATTGGTATTGGTGTCGATCGAATCATCTTTGTCGCAACCTACTGTTAACGCAATAACTGCTATACCAAGTATCGGAAAAAGTTTTTTAATATTCATACTTTCATTTATTCATTTTTGTGAACTATTCTCACGGAACAAATGTAAAGGCATTAAGTCCGGTAGTTGTTGTATAATTGTAGATTTAAGTTATAACATTCACACTTAGGATGATATTCTATAAAATCAAAACGTGTTATGATCATATACATATTCGCTCTGGAGCATACAATTTACTAATTACTCTTTCACACCTAATTTTCAACACCTCCCGAACACACAGCCAATAACCAAAGCATGACTCCACCTATTCACACCAACACTATTCACTTATGGCTTCAATCAGATTCGAATTACAAAAACCAATAGCCTCATCAATATAATTCCAATTTTTACGGCTATTTTTGCACTCAATAAATTCCTTAACTTCCAGTAAATGCTTAGGATATCTATTGTGATTTGCGGTTTATTTTTATCGCAAACTGAATTTTAAAAAAAACAGAATCAAATAATGAGCAAAATAAAGATCGATTTAGAGCTGTTGAGGCAGAACGTAAAAATCACCGAACCTGCAACCAAAGAATTGTTCGCAAAAATAAAAAAGAAGCAACCAAAACAATTAGACTCCATTGTTCATGCGCTTCACGATGAAGTATTTGAAGAGTTGGATTGTTTGGAATGTGCGAATTGCTGCAAAAGTATTAGCCCAGTTGTTATCGATAAGGACGTTGAACGTTTGGCAAAACAATTTCGAATGAAACCTCAGCAGTTCATCCAACAATATCTGTATATGGATAATGAAAACGACTATGTTTTTAAAGAAACTCCCTGTCCGTTCCTGATGTCTGACAATTATTGCATGGTGTATGAAAATCGCCCTCGTGCTTGCCGGGAATATCCACATACCGATCGCAAACGCTTTTACCAAATACTCGATCTCACATTAAAAAATACACATTACTGCCCCGCTGTCTTTGAAGTTGTGGATCGCCTTAAAAAGAAAAAAGAACTACTGTAAGCAAGAATCTTTTCAATCCGATTTCTATCTTTAGAATGCATAAGCAATCAATTTCATGAATAAAACGGTAATTCTATTCTTCGTCTCCCTTATTACAAGCCTTTCAACGAAAGCTCAAAGTGGTGGTGAGAACATCTACGAATTCCTGAATTTGGGAAGTTCGGCCAGAGTTGCTGCCATGGGGGGGGATCAAATTGCATTAGGCGATGTTGATGCTGACTATTCCTTTTATAATCCTGCAGCTCTTCATCCTGATTTAGACCAAAATGTAGCATTGAATTACGTTAATTACATTACAGATATTAATTACGGATACGCTTCCTACACCAAGGATTACGCGAAGATAGGCACCTTTTCGTTAGCCATGCATTACGTGAACTATGGAAAATTTATTGAAGCAAACGAGTTTGGAGAACGAACTGGTAATTTTAAAGCTTCCGATTATGCCCTTATTCTTAGTTATGGTCGACAATTAAATACAAATTTTCGGGTAGGAGCTTCTGTTAAACAAATCTATTCGTCATTAGAGAAATACAGCTCTTTTGGCTTGGCGGCCGATTTGGCTTTGATCTACGACAGCTCCAATGAACTATTCAGAGCCTCGATTGTTGCACGAAATTTTGGCTATCAAATAAAAGCTTACTACGGATCGCATCGAGAAGATCTCCCGAATGAAATTTTGATTGGAATGAGCACTAAACTGCAACACGCGCCTTTCCGTTTTGCGCTCACCTATCGCCATTTGGAAGAATTCGACATGAGCTACGAATCAGAATTAAATAGTAAAGACGATTCCTTTTCAAAATCAAACAAAGACAGTTTCTCCGACAAAGCTTTTAAACACCTTATTTTAGGTACTGAATTTTTGCCATCGAAAAACTTCAGCATTCGATTAGGCTACAACTTTCAACGAAGAGTAGAACTTAAAGTAGATGAAAAAACCTCTACCGTTGGATTCACCTGGGGATTCGGAGTAAAAGTTTCCCGTTTCCGGGTAAATTTCGCTTCTGCGAAGTATCATTTAGCTGGCGCGAGCAATCATTTCTCGATAAGTACCCGCCTAAGCGACTTTAATTTCTAAAATAATCAATTCAAATAGCGCATTGCAATCGTTTACAACGAACTGTAATCTTTCACACCCCTCTTTTTTAGTACCATTTCTCATATTTTGATGGATTTTCTTTATACTTTTGTACTCAATTGCACAAAAAATTCGAGCAATAACATAGAATGGATATACCTGAAAAGAAACTAATTATAGCAATTGACGGACATTCGTCGTGCGGAAAAAGTACTGTTGCCAAAGATTTGGCGAAAAAAATTGGATACACTTATATCGATAGTGGTGCAATGTATAGAGTGGTTACTCTTTTTGCAATGCGTAACAACTTAATTTCCAATGACAAAGTAGATGAGAACAAGTTAGCTCATTTAATCGCTCAAGTAAACATATCTTTTCAGTACAATACTGAAAAACAGCGTCACGAAACTTATTTAAATGCCGAATTGATTGAAGATGAGATTCGAAAAATGGATGTTTCGAACCATGTTAGTTTGATCGCAAAAATCAAATTTGTTCGCGAAAAAATGGTGGCTTTCCAGCGTGAGTTGAGCAAAGAAGGTGGAGTAATAATGGATGGCAGAGACATTGGAACAGTTGTATTTCCGAATGCCGATTTAAAGATATTTATGACTGCCGATGTGGAAATAAGAGCCATTCGTCGCTATAAAGAACTAAAAGATAAAGGAGAAAATATTTCTTTGGATGAAATCAGAGAGAATGTTTCGAAAAGGGATTTTATCGATGAAAATCGTGATGAAAGTCCGCTCCGAAAAGCTGATGATGCAATTGTTCTTAACAACAGTCACTTGACTCCAGAAGAACAATTGGATTGGATTGTTGATCGCATGAATGAGATTAAGTAATCAACAGAATAGGAATTAGAGAATGAAGATTGAAATAGATTCGAACGCTGGATTCTGCTTTGGTGTAGTAAATGCCATAAATAAAGCAGAAGAAATACTGAAAGAGGAAAATCGACTCTACTGTATTGGTGACATCGTTCACAACAATCTTGAAGTGGATCGTCTTACTGCTCAGGGATTAAAATCAATCAATCACGATCAGTTTTCGAAATTATCAGGAAAAAAAGTTTTATTTCGAGCACATGGGGAGCCTCCTATCTCCTATGAAATTGCCAAAAAGCAAAACATCGAAGTTATTGATGCTTCTTGTCCTGTAGTTTTAAACTTGCAGAAAAAAATAAAAAAAGCGTACCGCGAGATTCTGGAATCAAACGGACAAATAATAATATACGGCAAAAAAGGTCATGCAGAGGTAAACGGTCTGGTAGGTCAAACCGAAGGCAAAGCAATTGTTGTTGAAAACACAGAAGATCTGAAATTGGTGAATTTCAACTTACCTGTTGTATTGTTTTCACAGACAACAAAAACGATTACTGGCTTTGCTGAAATTTCAGAATATCTGAAAAAAAAATGCA
Organism: Labilibaculum sp.; assembly: GCA_032125735.1. Lineage (GTDB taxonomy): Bacteria > Bacteroidota > Bacteroidia > Bacteroidales > Marinifilaceae > Labilibaculum. The sequence continues at coordinate 43,627 of JAQBBZ010000051.1, read as the reverse complement.
AAAGTAGTCTTAATATCAACGACACCATTTGCCGAAAGGTATCAAATCGTGTTCCTCTATTGGAGGAATTTGCCAAAAAACACGATGTGATCATATTTGTAAGTGGGGAAAAGAGTTCGAATGGAAAATTGCTGTTCGACGTATGTAAAAAAACAAATCAAAACAGCCACTTTATCACTTGCCCTGATGAACTGAACATGGATTGGTTTCTAAACGCAAATTCGGTTGGTGTAAGTGGAGCAACATCTACTCCCACCTGGCTGATGAATGAAACAATGGAAAAAATAAAACTTGAAAACAAAAGCGATTTAAGCATGTCTAAAATTAAGAAAATTGGAGTTCTAACTTCAGGAGGCGATGCTCCGGGAATGAATGCAGCCATCAGAGCTGTTGTACGTGCTGCTATCTACAACAAACTTGACGTTGTAGGTATAATGCAAGGATACGAAGGCTTAATTAATGGTGAATTCAAAAAAATGAAATCTCATGATGTAAGCAACATTATTCAAAGAGGAGGAACTATTCTTCGTTCGGCCAGAAGTAATGAATTTAGAACCGTAGAGGGCAGAAAAAAAGCACACGAGCAAATGATTGCCAACAAAATAGATGCTCTTGTTGTTATTGGTGGAGATGGAACATTTTCAGGAGCACGTATTTTTACTCAGGAATATGATATCCCTGTAGTGGGAATTCCGGGGACTATCGACAATGATTTGTACGGGACTGATTATACCATTGGTTACGATACAGCTATCAATACTGTAATTGAAGCTGTTGATAAGATACGTGATACTGCGAGTGCTCACAACCGTTTATTCTTTATTGAAGTAATGGGACGTGATGCTGGTTTTATTGCTTTACGAAGTGGTATTGCTACAGGAGCGGAAGCCATTTTGATTCCTGAAAGAGAAACTCATACTCAAGATCTGCAAAGATACCTTGAAAAAGGGTACAAAGAACACAAATCGAGTGGTATTGTAATTGTAGCCGAAGGTGATAAATCTGGTGGAGCTTATACAATTGCTCAGGAAATTGGGAAAGAACATCCTGAATACGATATCCGTGTTTCCGTATTAGGTCACATGCAAAGAGGTGGTTCTCCATCGGCTTTCGACCGTGTTACGGCTTCTACTTTAGGTGTTGCTGCAGTTGATGCATTACTGGATGATCAGAAGAGTATCATGGTAGGAATGGTAAACGGTGAAGTTTCGCATGTTTCATTCAACAAAGCAATTAAAAATAAAAAGAAAGTGAAGGATTCTCTATTGAGTCTCAACGATATTCTTTCTATCTAAATTATCCGAGAACGGTGGTTTTTGTTCATGCTTATTTTTCCTGTCAGGAATTAATGCCCAAATGATGAGATTCTAATCAGAACTCATAACTTTGAGCAAAATACACACTTTAATGAACAAGACTACCGAATTTGCAGATATCATACTGCCACTTCCATTGGCCCAGCTTTTTACCTACTCTATTCCAGAGGAATTGAAAGCTGATGTGGCCATTGGAAAAAGGGTAGTTGTTCCTTTCGGCAGTAAAAAATTCTACACTGCGATTGTAAAAAGCATTCACAATACTCCTCCAACGGATTATTCAACCAAAGACATTATTACTTGTCTGGATGAATTTCCAATTATTAATTCCTTTCAATTCAATTTTTGGGATTGGATTTCACAATACTATCAGTGTACAATAGGTGATGTTTTTAAGGCGGCTCTCCCTTCCGGATTAAAGTTGGAAAGCCAGACCAAGATAACTGCCAATGAAGATTTTCAGGCACAAGAAACTCTGAGCAAAACCGAGGAACAAATTCTGAATGTACTAAAGCATTCAAAAGATGTAAGCATTTCCACCTTAAATCAGGCAACAGGACTAAAAAATACGCTCCCTCAAGTAAAAGCATTGCTTGAAAAAGGAGCTGTTTCTATCGAAGAACAAATCATCAACACCTACAAAGAGAAAAAGAAGGAATTTGTTCGCCTGGCATCTGATTTCACTGAAACAGAAATTGGCGAACTAATTGACAGCTTAAAAAGAGCTAAGAAACAACAGGAGATTCTTCTCTCCTACCTCAATCTTTCCAAACACTATTTCGAAGAAATTCCTCAGAAAGTGTCGGTGATGAAACTTCTAAAATCTGTTGATCTATCGAAAGGAATTTTAAGAGGTTTAATCGAAAAAAATATTCTTGAAATTTATCATGAGAAACTGGATCGAATTGATCTTTCTCAAACGGAAACTTCGGGACTTAAGGAATTGAATAAGTACCAACAAAAAGCAATTACTGAAACACGGAAGCATTTCGAGGAAAAGAATTGTGTACTGTTGCATGGAGTAACTTCGAGCGGTAAAACCGAGATCTACATTCATTTGATTCAAGAGCAATTGCAACAGGGCAAACAGGTTCTTTACCTTCTGCCCGAAATTGCTCTAACAACTCAAATCATTAACCGCTTACGAACTGTATTTGGAAATAAAGTAGGAATCTATCATTCTAAATTTAACGATGCGGAACGCGTAGAAATCTACAACAACATCAATCAGAATGATCCTGAAAATGCCTATCAGGTTATTCTTGGGGTTCGATCATCAATATTCCTTCCTTTTAAAAACTTAGGTTTGATTATTGTTGATGAAGAGCACGAAACCACTTACAAACAATTTGATCCGGCACCCAGATATCATGCACGCGATGCTTCTCTTTATCTGGCTCATCTGCATCAGGCAAAAACCTTATTGGGTACTGCTACACCGGCAATAGAAACTTACTTCAATGCAAAAACAGGTAAGTATGGTTTGGTCGAATTATTTCAGCGACACCAAAATTTGGAAATGCCCGAAATAATTATTGCTGATATAAAAGAAGCAACGCGAAAAAAACAGATGAAATCCATGTTCTCTCCTCAACTCATGCAAATGATGGAGAATTGCCTGGAGAATAAGGAACAAATTATTTTATTTCAGAACAGAAGAGGATATTCTCCCTATTTGGAATGCAAAAGCTGTGGATGGGTTCCTCATTGTCCAAACTGCTCGGTTAGCCTAACTTATCATCGATACAACAATCAATTGGTTTGCCATTACTGTGCACACAATATTCATCCGCCAACAAGTTGTGAGCATTGCAGCTCAACCGAAATTGAAGACAGAGGATTTGGAACAGAAAAAATTGAAGAGGAATTAACGGGCTTCTTTCCTGATGCACGAATTGCACGAATGGATTTGGATACCACTCGAAAAAAGATGGCCTACGAAAAGCTCATTTACAAATTCGAAAACAATGAACTCGATATTTTAGTGGGCACACAGATGGTTTCGAAAGGTCTCGATTTTGATAATGTAAGTTTAGTTGGTGTTTTAAATGCCGACTCGATGCTTAATTATCCGGATTACCGCGCCTACGAGCGCAGCTTTCAGATGATGGCTCAGGTTTCTGGTCGTGCTGGCCGAAAAAAGAAAAGAGGAAAAGTGTTGATTCAAACTTACACTCCAGAGCACCCGATCATTAAAAATGTAATTGGCAACGATTATGTCTCCATGTATAATGATCAATTAGCAGAAAGAAAAGAATATTATTATCCACCCTACTATCGATTGATCAACATCTGCTTGAAACACAAAAATCAAACATTAATGAATCAGGCCGCGGAAATCCTTGCCAGATCATTACGTAAAGTTTTTGGCATTCGTATAATTGGCCCTCAATCGCCTGTTATTAATCGAATTCAAAACTTTTACATCGTTAATATTCTTTTAAAAATAGAAAAGAAAAGTTCACCTGCGAAAGCCAAATGGATTTTAAATCAACACGCAAATCATTTAAAAAGCATGGATCAATTTAAATCCATTCAAGTGAATTTTGATGTGGATCCGATGTAAAAACGCTTTGTACAATCCAGAAAACATCAATCGCTAAGTTATTTACTCCTCATAAACTTTTTACTAAATACAGTAAGCAAAAAGCGTAAAGAATTAGAAACTGTTTAAAAATTTAATGATTTCACTAAGACTTTGCTTATTTCAGTAAAGCTTTGACCTTTTTATCAAAGGCTTAACTGGTTTTACGAAAGCTTTGGTAATTTTATTAAAAGCTTTCATTATTTTACGAAAGCTTTGATAAATTCAGTAAATCTTTCGTCTTTTTACCAAAGGTTTTAATGAATTCAACAAAGCTTTACTGATATCACCAAAAACGCCACTAAGCCAGGAAACTGTTTTTAAATTTATCCTTTTCCTCAAGCTAAAAGCAGCATTACTGCGTTAAAGTATCTTTAAGCAGAACCACTACACGCATCAAATCTAATGCATTACTAATCTTTTCTCTTCGCTAAAAATTAAAAAAAACAAATTTAAACAGCTTCTTAAGGTTTTTAAAAAAAAATAAGTTAATTCGATAAAAAACACAGAGGCTTTTACTACAAAGCCATCACGAAGTGCATCATAAACCAAGTGCTTCAAACCATTATCAGCCCAATTTCCCAGATGATAAGAACATCTGGCTTCTCAAACAATCTGCACAAGCACATCAACGAAAACACGAGTTTCCCAAGGCTTAAAAGTTTTATATAAGTGTTAAAAATGCATAAGGGATGTACTTAAAATTCGCTAACACGCGAATTTGTTTATCTTTGCTAGCATAATTCAAAAACCAGGAAATAGTGAATAAAATTGAATTAGAACAAATCTTCAAGTCCTTCTCCAAATTTAATGTGTTAATTATTGGCGACGTTATGGTCGACGCTTATGTTTGGGGTAAAGTAGATCGAATATCACCAGAAGCTCCGGTACCAATTGTTTCTTGCGTTAGGCGCGAAAGCAGATTAGGCGGAGCGGCAAATGTGGCTCTAAATATCAAATCGTTAGGGGCAAATCCTATTCTATGTTCGGTGATTGGGGACGATGAAAAAGGAAAGGAATTTCTAAATCTTTTAACAGAGATACAAGAAGAACAATATGGAATAGTTGTTAGCAACAAACGCAAAACAACGGTAAAAACCCGCTTCATTAGCAACAATCAACACCTTATTCGGGTTGATGAAGAAGATACTCATGAATTGGCTGATGAAATAGAGATTGAATTCATTGATCACATTAAAAGTTTAGTCGATAAACATGAGATTCATGCGATAATTTTTGAAGATTACGACAAAGGTGTGATCACAAAAAATCTGATTGAGGAAATTACCGATCTTGCTAATAAAAAAGCAATTCCTGTAGCTGTCGATCCTAAAAAGCGTCATTACAACGATTATAAAAATGTAAGCCTTTTCAAACCAAATTTCAAAGAATTCGTAGAAGGTTCCAATCTTCTTCTTGAGAAAGGAGATATTCAAGGATTATTTGATGAAGCTAAAAAGTTTCAAAATGAAATGGGCATTAAAAAACTATTCATCACATTATCTGAGTTGGGTGTTTTTATCAGTAATGAAAAAACATATGAACACATTCCTGCCGTAGTAAGGCAAATTGCTGATGTTTCGGGAGCTGGAGATACTGTTATTAGCGTAGCTACCTTGTGTTTAGCAGCTGGTATGAGTGCAAGAGAAATTGCAGCAATATCGAACTTGGCAGGAGGAATTGTTTGCGAAATCCCCGTAGTTGTTCCAATAAACAAAGATCAACTTTTGGCTGAGAGTATTAGGATAATCGACAAGCTTTAAAAAAATAACCAAGCTATCTTCCTATTATGAAAAATGCTCATCCGTAAGGAGTTTTGCTTTCATGAGATATTAACTTATCAACAATAAATATGTTGATAAGTCACTTGCCTTTGTTACTATTTTTAGATGATATCAAAATTTTAAATGTGTTTTAAAATAGTATCTTTGAAACAAGATCATATTTATAATATAAAACAATGTAATTAGAATTGTTTATGGCTAAAATAATCGCGATTGCAAACCAAAAAGGAGGGGTTGGGAAAACAACAACAGCAATAAATCTTGCTTCAAGTCTTGCTGTTTTGGAGTATAAGGTTTTGATTGTAGATGCGGATCCACAAGCAAATTCTACCTCAGGCATTGGTTTTGATGTTCGAAACATCGAAAAAAGCATTTACGAATGTATTATCGATGGAATCGAACCCAAAGAAGCCATTCTTAATAGCGAGATTAAGGGATTTGATATTCTTCCTTCGCATATTGACTTGGTAGGTGCTGAAATTGAAATGTTGAATCTTGCAAATAGAGAGCAAATCTTATCGAAGGTTCTTGAGAAATTAAGTCCTGATTATGATTTTATTTTAATTGACTGTTCGCCTTCACTAGGTCTAATTACCGTGAATGCGCTAACAGCTGCGAATTCAATCATCATTCCTGTTCAGTGTGAATATTTTGCATTAGAAGGTTTAGGTAAACTTCTGAATACAATTAAAATCATTCAGAATCGTTTAAATACTGAATTAGAAATTGAAGGATTTCTTTTGACAATGTACGATAGCCGTTTACGATTATCAAACCAGGTGGTTAGTGAAGTTAAAAAGCACTTTCAGGATATGGTTTTCGAAACGATTATTCAACGTAACACCAAGTTAGGTGAAGCTCCAAGTTTCGGAAAACCCGCAATTCTTTACGATGCAGAATCGGCTGGAGCAGTTAATTACTTAAATATGGCTCGTGAGTTATTGAAAAATAACAAGATGACGAAATCAGGCGTAAAAGAAAGCAGCACAACAAAACTCATTAGCGAATAATATTGATACAGTAAGATGGCAAAAAAAAGCGCATTAGGAAGAGGATTAGGAGCACTAATTAATGATATCGATGATGTTCAGGCAAGACCTGAAAGAGATTTAAGTAACGAAATCGATATCTCCAAAATTGAAGCAAATCCCTATCAGCCAAGAACCAAATTTGATGTGGAAGCTTTAAATGAATTGGCCCAATCTATTAAAGAATTAGGAATTGTTCAGCCGATCACGGTTCGGAAAATTCATAATAACTCCTACCAGCTTATTGCCGGAGAAAGACGTTATCGTGCAGCGAAAATTGCAGGACTAACCAGAATTCCTGCTTACGTTCGATTGGCTGAAGATGATAAAATGCTGGAACTTGCTTTGGTTGAAAATATCCAACGTGAGGATCTTGATTCCATTGAAATTGCCATTAGTTACCAAAGATTAATTGACGAGTGCAAGCTAACACAGGAAAGTTTATCAGATCGTGTTGGTAAAAAGCGCTCTACCATCTCCAACTATTTACGACTACTTAGACTACCTGCTGAAATCCAAAAAGGAATTCGCGAGAAAAAACTACTTATGGGCCATGCGCGGGCATTGGTCAATGTTGATGATCCAAGAACTCAACTTGAAATTTTTCAAATAACCGTTGAAAATGATTTTTCAGTTCGAAAAGTTGAAGAGTTGGTTCGTACTTTCAATAGTAAAACTGAAGAAAAACCTGCTCCCGAGAAAGCGGAATCGCTTCCTAAAGAGTATGAATCTTTGAAAGATCACTTAGCCAATCATTTTAGTGCAAAAGTTGATCTTAAACGCACAAAAAACGGCAAAGGAAAAATCATTATTCCATTTAAATCTGATGATGATTTAGAACGTATTCTCGCTGTTTTGGATCAAATGAAATCATAAGTTAGTTGAAACTTTAAAAAAAATAAACATTGAATAATTTGCGCCTGATTATTTTCCTTGGGCTGATCTCTCTTATTTTGCTTGGAGGAAGTAAAAACGCACTCTCTCAGCGATTAGAAGCTGATACAGTATCTGTTGAATCGTATGTTAAGGTTCGCTCTCCACATAAAGCAACCATGTACTCTGTAATATTTCCTGGTTTAGGTCAGGCTTACAACAAAAAGTATTGGAAGATTCCTATTTTATATATTGGGATTGGTTTGAATATTTACGCAATTAATTGGAACACTCAAAATTATAAAAAATACAAATCTGGATATAAGGACTTTTCTGCGTATTACGATTTTAAATATCAAGGAAAAAACCCTACAAATCCAATTGAAGAGCCAACTTCAAAAAGTTTTGAAAATATATTTAAGAATGTAGATTTTGAGAAGACAACTGTGAGTCAAGATAATAATTACAAGACCTTTTTTAAGAATGGAAAAGACTCATACAAGCACGATCGTGATCTTACCTATATCATTTTGGCCGGAGTTTACGTATTAAATATCATTGACGCTACGGTGGATGCACATTTTACCAATTTTAATGTGAACGATGACTTGACTATTAGAGTAGAACCAGCGGTCACCTACTCTGCTTTTTCAGGCAACTCTCTAGGCTTTAGATGCCAAATTACTTTTTAAACAAACACGTATGAAAAGAAACACATATATTTTACCCCTTATTTTTTTAGGGACAACATTGGCTTGTAGTACAATCAAGCATCCAAGTTCAGAACAACTTTCAAATAAGGAATCAGAAACAGAACAAGTAAGTCTTTCTACAATTGATACAGTACTAACGGAAGATGAAATGACACTTAATGAAGTTGAAAAAGATACCTTGCCTTTTTTTGAAATGAATCCGGTTGATGTTCGATGGGATATAAACGACAGCATCAACGGTACTTTCTCTAACTACTTAGACAGTATGGTTTATAGATGGTACGCAGAGAACACTTTTAAAACAAGAACATTCAACCAGGACTCTATTCAAATTCCGACAGAACAAATCCCAGATTCTATTTACATAAACCGATTAGCACAAATTCCTTCTTTAATCGATTTATCGTACAATAAAATCGTACGAAACTACATTGAATTGTATTCGCAAAGAAGAAGATCTCAGGTAGAAAAGATGTTGGGGTTATCGGAATACTATTTCCCTATTTTCGAAGAAATTCTGGATAAAGAAGGTCTGCCTCAGGAATTAAAATATTTACCAATTATTGAATCGGCCCTAAACCCGCAAGCACTTTCGAGAGCAGGAGCAAGTGGTTTATGGCAATTTATGTATGGAACCGGCAGAATGTACAAACTCGACATCAACACCTTTGTTGATGAGCGAAGAGATCCTGTTAAAGCTAGTTATGCTGCGGTGAAGTACTTGAAGGACATGTACAAAGTTTACGGCAATTGGCATTTGGTAATTGCGGCTTACAACTGCGGGCCAGGTAATGTAAATAAAGCAATTAGACGAAGTGGTGGCAAGAAAAACTACTGGGACATTTATTTCCATCTACCAAAAGAGACAAGAGGATATGTGCCTGCATTTATAGCAGCTATTTATACTTTTAATTATCACAAAGAGCATGCAATATTCGCACAACCATCAAATTTACCTGTTGCATGCGACACACTGCTAATTAGTGAACAACTTCACTTTGATCAGATTGCAAATGTAATCAATATTTCAAAGGAACAATTAAGAGAATTGAACCCACAATACAGAGCAGACATTATACCTGTATCTAAAAATGGTTATGCATTAAAATTACCACTGCAGTACAGTACTAAATTCATTGACAATCAAGATTCTATTTTTGCCTATAAAAAGGAGTTTTACTTTAGCATGAAAGACAAGGTGGTAAATCCTAATGATCGTTACCATAAATTTGCTCATGTTACTCCTAAGGACAAAGCTAAGGTTTACTACAAAGTAAAATCGGGTGATGCCATGGGTCTTATATCTTCTTGGTTTCACGTTAGAACATCAGATCTTAGCTACTGGAATAACGTAAGAAGAAACTTGATTAAGGTTGGTCAAAAACTAGTTATATATGTTCCTGAAGGAAAAGAATCCTACTATAATGATTTTAATACAATGAGTTACAGTCAAAAACAAGCAACTCTAGGAAAAACAGTTGCATCGACTCAGGCAAGCGAGAAACCAGCTCCACAACTTACTAACGGATCTTACGTATATTACACAGTTAAGGGCGGAGATAATTTATGGACTATTGCTAAAAAATTCCCAGGAATTTCAAACTCCGACATCATGGAGATCAACAACATTAAAAATGCGAATAATCTAAAGGTTGGTCAAAAACTGAGAATAAAACCAAAAAGTTAAAACAGAATTACATCATAACATATAAAAAACGAAGTTACCGCTTCGTTTTTTTTGTGTTTCTTTATTAACAACTCCATGCTTTTTGTTAACAGAACGATCGCTATATTATCTTTAAACTATCTAAATAGCACAAAGTTAAAATGCTATACGCTCTGATTTTATTGACAAAAGACTTATTAGACACAATAAACACCATTCCGCAATTAAAATAATTTTGATCAGAATGAAATATATTATTAAATTGCTCCTAATAAATAAAATCAGGCTTGACCTGATTTGTTTATCCCGATTTATTGATATGCTAATTAGCTTCTGGTACATTCTTTCCCGGAATTACCAGAAGCCGGGATAAAACCTCTCTCCCACAATTCCTACTTAATAAAACCAGGTTTCATTCTTTTAGTTCGATTGCTTCTTCTGCGTTCAAATCGAAATAAACCATAAGCAATCACCAAAACTAATGGAAGTAAAAAATTAAGGTATTTCAAGAAAAACACCCTCCCTTCAGTAATTTCATTTAAAGGACGAGATAAAACACCTTTTGTTCTCAGCGACATCAATCCTGTATCATCGCTAAGCCAATCCACGGCATTTGCGAAAAAATTTATATTATCCTTCTGTATAGCGATCTTATTAGAACCTTGCCCATTTACAATAAAATTTCCATCACCTACAATACAAATCCGAGCATCTTTCTCTCCTCCCATATTTCCGCTAATAGTTGCCGCAACCGTTAAATCAGGATAAAGAAAATCCTGTGCTCGCCAAGCCCGTCCAATATTAAAACTAATAGGTGCTTTTAATTTACCCGAAATGTCAGACGTAAAAGCAAGTGGCTGATAATTTAAGGTACTATCGCCCATAAAACTTATTGGACTGGCAAATTGAAATACAACAGTTTCAATACCGTCTGTAATGGTATGGTTCGCGAATTTTGATACAACAGGTAGAAAAGGGAAATTAATTTGCTGTGGATACGAAAAATATCCCTGCTGCTGAACAGTTACAGTACCACATTTCTTATCAACAATAAAAGAATCGTCTACGTATACCCCTTTGGATTGTAACCATGTTTCCAGACCTGTATTTACAGAAATTCCAATTCCATCATTCAACATGCCATTCACACGTTCAATAGCCACAAATAGATTACCTCCGTCAGCCAAGTACTTATCCAACCGCCCCAATTGTGTAGACGAAATGGTAGCCATGGGTCCAATTAGAAGTAAAGATTTGTAATCGGAAAGATTAGGCTCTGATAATAAATGTATTGGTTTAACATCGTAAAGGATAGACAATTCCGTCATCGCTTGATCTAAATTTTCTAGCCCAGGTTCACCATGTCCAACGATATATCCAATCTTAGCTTTATTCTTAATGGTCAATCTTTTAATTAAGGTCGACAAAGTATACTCCATCACTATTCCAGGTTTAATTAATGGAATAATTTCAGATTTATCTCCGACCTGAATAGACATCCCCAGAAAAACCCTTTGCACTTTGATCTGATCTTTCTCCCGAACTTCCAGCGGCACTGGATGGATTCCAGCATCAATAGCCTCTTGCTCCAATTCCTCATTTGCATTTGGATTGACAAATTCAAAATCAATTTTTTTCTTGCTGTAGTTATTGTATTCCGTTAGAAGGTTTTTTAGATCTTGTACAGTTCTATTAACATCAGGAGGTAAATTCTCAGAGACATACAATGTTATTATAATAGGTATATCTACCTCTCTTAGAATACGTTTGGTTGCGCGATCTAAGGTATATCTCTTATCTTCAGTAAAATCGGCTCGAAAGAAAAAAACCGAAGAAATGATATTCAGGATGATCAAAAGACCTGCAACAACTAAACTGCTGTATATTAAATTTTTTCTTTTAGTCATAAAACAGGATTTACAGATTGCGATTTGACAAAATCATTTTTGACGTAAAGAGACAAAAAAACACTATCGATAAGAAGTAAATCAGATCTTTTGTATCAACAACCCCCCTGGATATCGATTCAAAATGAGTTGAAAGACTCATATAACTAAAAAAACGCCCGAAGAAACCAACAAAATTGGAGGCCAGGACATCGAATATTATATGAAAGAAAATACCTATTGATAAGGCAACTAAAGATGCAATAATTGGATTCGAAGCAACACATGATGCAAGCAATCCAATGCTGATATAAACCATACTCATGAACAATAAACCCACATATCCCAATAAGATTGCAGAATGATCAACAGGACCAATTGCCCACAATGTAAAATAATAAATAACTGTAGGAGCCAGTGCGATAACAATTAAAAGAAAGATGGATAGAAACTTACCCAGAATTAATTGCCAATCGCTCACAGGCTTTGTAAGCAGAAGTTCAAGAGTTCCTGCTTTTAACTCTCCGGCAATTGATCTCATCGTAAGGGCAGGAATAAAAACAAATAAACTCCAGTAGGCAACAGTAAAAAATGTGTTAAGGTTGGCCTGACCAACAAAAAAAACGTCAGCGCCGTACACCCATGTGAAGAACCCACTAAAGCCTAAAAAAATTACAATCAGGACATAGGCTGTTAATGAATCAAAAAAAGTACTAAGCTCTCGGCTGGCAATGTGTACAATTTGCATCATAAAGATCTAATGAAGGGTTAATTGACGGAATATGTCCTCCAATTTTGTTTCTGTTGGAGTCAACTCACTGATGTAATACTTATTTTGAACACAAGTGTCAAATATTGCCTTAACAGAAGACGTACCGGGTAAAGATTGAATCTCAAATAATCGCCTATCAGCATCAATCACATCAACAGAATCGATTGTTTCAATCTCTAATAAATGATCAAAAATATCATTTACTTCTCCTCCTTGCACACCCAATTTCAATATTTCATTTCCTTGAGCCTGTTTTCTTAATTCAGCAGCCGTTCCATCCACAACAATTCTACCATTGTTGATAATCAAAATGCGATCGCAGGTAGCCTCAACTTCTGCCAAGATATGTGAACTTAAGATAACTGTTTTTTCTTTTCCAATACGCTTTATCAGCTCACGAATCTCAACAATCTGATTTGGATCCAGTCCTGTTGTAGGCTCATCAAGAATCAAAATATCCGGATCATGAATTAAGGCCTGAGCCAATCCAACTCTTTGCTGATAGCCCTTGGAAAGCTCCCCTATCAATTTATGTTTTTCGCCTTCCAAACCACAAGTCCTTATCATATCCAATATCCGTTCAGGAATCAAATATTTCGGTATCCCGTGAAGTTTCGCAATGAATTCCAAAAAATCAATAATATTCATTTCCTGATACAATGGATTATTTTCAGCCAAATATCCAATGTTTTTCTTAATGATTTCAGGATGCTCGTGAATAGAGTATCCACCAACCAATATATCTCCTTCTTCCGGTTTAATAAAACAGGAAATTGCTTTCATGGTAGTCGTTTTACCTGCTCCGTTTGGACCAAGAAAACCTAATACCTCACCTGCTTTTACACGAAATGACACATTATCTACAGCCTTTTGAGGACCATATCTTTTGGTTAAATGTTCAACTACAATATCCATATAAGAGAAAATCAGTTTTCTTTCCAGCAAATTTAAAAAAAAGGCTATCTATCCGACTGATCTATTCCTGATTTAACAATTATTAACAGTAAATAATATGATGCAATTTTGCTCTTTCTTTATCATTTAATGAAAATCAGTACTTTTGCACCCTAATTCAACGCAGAACTATGATTAAAGCAGTAATTTTTGATATGGATGGCCTTCTGATAAATTCAGAACCATTCTGGCAAGAGAGCGAAACAAAAGTATTCACTTCAATTGGACTCGATGTAAACAAAAAAATGTTTGAACAGTTTATGGGTAAGAGAATAGATGAGGTCGTTGAAGTAATGTATAAGATGACACCTTGGAATCATGTTTCGAAAGAAACGGTTGTAGAAGATATTGTTGAGAATGTTATTCGCTTAGTATTGGAACAAGGAGCATGTTTACCCGGCGTAACTAAAACCTTGCAGAATCTTAGAAAAGCTTCCTTTAAAATTGGACTCGCCTCATCTTCAAAAATGAAGATTATTTCTGCCGTTTTGGACAAATTAGAACTTCACGAGTATTTTGAAGTCGTTCACTCTGCAGAATTTGAAAAGTATGGCAAACCTCATCCACAGGTTTTTATTAGCACAGCTGATATGCTTGGAATTCACCCTTCGGAATGTGTTGTTTTTGAGGATTCTTTAAATGGTGTAATATCCGCACTTGCTGCAGGAATGAAATGCATTGCGATTCCCGAAAAGGATGCGTCTAACTTGAACAAATTTATTATTTCGAATAAAGTTCTGGATAGCTTAAACGATTTTGAAATTGCTCAACTTACGGATTTATAATAGAATCTAGAATTGTCGTAAAATCATCCAATTCTAAATTCCCAGAGACCAATTTGTAATGTGATTGCTCATAAAAAGGCATTCTGTTATTTAAGTGTCTAATAATGTAATTCAACAGATCATCCTGAGAAAAATTCTTCACTAAAGGACGCTCTGTATCTGACTCAGTAATTCGATCCCGAAGTAGTTCGGGACTACATTCTATGAATAATGTAGTTCCCATGCGATTCATTTCCTCCATATTATTATTGAAACATGGAGCACCTCCACCTGTTGCTACGATCAAATTTTCGCCCTCGGAAATTGACTGTAACGCCTCATACTCTCGTTCACGAAAACCAGACTCTCCAAGTTTCTCGAAAATTTCAGGAACGCTTAACTTCTCCCTTTCTTCAATAAGGGTATCCAGATCGACAAAACGAAAACCATAATGCTCGGCAACAATCTTACCCCAGCGTGATTTTCCACATCCCATATATCCAATCAAAAAAATCTTCATTGCTAAACTTTAAATTAGCGGGAAAAAATTATTCCCACAAAAAGAAAATTAATCCTGACTATCCTCAACAACATCAACAGCTATGCCTTCCACAATTTCAATATCATCATTTTCATTCTCCTCTTCTCGCGGTAAAGGCTCAATTTCTTTGATATCCAAAATTTCGTATATGGACAAACGCTTTCCTCGTGCTTTGTATGATTTTACACCAATAAACTCATCGCCATCAATAATTTCATTGGGACGATCTGCATTTTTCCCGCCATACGAAATATCGAATCTTGGATACTGCTCATCAGTTAAACAAATCAATTTATTTTCAGAATTCTCTCCCAAGAAACTCACCTCTTTGCCATTCCCTTCCATGGTAAAGCGTTTTAGGTAATAATACCCTTGATCGGCATCAAAAAATACTGCTGACCAAAGCTTTTCGTCATCGTATTTTTCAATAATACTGATATTGTCTGGATAGTGATTACTTAAATCGAAGCTCGTAAAATGAAATGAGGCTGGCCTGGTTATAACCAGTATTTTTTCATCACCAGTAAATTCTCCAATAAAATCACCTCTTTGATCTGTATTTATGCGTAAAACATCCGGATCAAACCATATTTTCCGCCCTCCTAAGGTGGAAACTCCCTCCTGTTTCAAGGTAATCTTATGAACGTCGTTCCTGGTTAATATATTCCCCATTGAAGCACGTCCTTTAACTGCCAATTCTGCGAAGTCAAATTCAAATACTGTTTTCTTCAAACGAGCCTTTGGTTTTAAAACCACTCGAATTACTTCTGCTTCCCCGTTTGGATTGGAACTAAAATACAGAATACGTGAACCTTCTGTTGATTTGGTAATATCGTATTCTTTATCACGGGTAATACTGGTAACCGAAAAACGTTTTATGTAATTGCTTCCAGATTTTCCATCGCGATAAGCAACATTATAAATGGTTCGTTTATCATTCCTTCCAAATACCGCTATGTGCAATAGATTCTTTCCAACAAAACACTTATCAGCTACTTTAGTGACAAAGTAAGTACCGTCTTTTCTGAAAATTATAACATCATCAATATCAGAACAATCACACAAGTACTCATCTTTTTTTAAGCTAGTACCAATAAATCCTTCTTCTCTATTTACGTATAATTTTTCATTGGCAACCACAACCTTAGTAGCTACAATATTTTCAAAACTTCTAATTTCTGTTTTCCTTTCACGTCCAAGTCCGTACTTTTTCTTTATGGATTTAAAGTACTTAATTGTGAAAGGAATTATATTCGCCAGATGAACTTCTATTTCGGCAATTTCATCTTCGATAGCTTGAATCAAATCTTTCGCTTTATTGATATCGAATTTAGAAATTCTCTTGATTTTGATTTCTGTTAATCGAACAACATCATCACGAGTTACAGCACGCATTAAATTTGCAGTAAAAGGTTTTAACCCAGTATCAATAGTTTCAATAACCTCTTCCCAAGTCTCGCACTCTTCAATATCCCGATATATCCTGTTTTCAATAAAAATTCGTTCCAAAGAGGCATAATGCCACGACTCTTCGAGTTCATTTTTGCGTATTTCAAGCTCCAACTTTAGTAAAGCTACCGTATTATCGGCCGCCCGTCGTAAAATCTCAGCAACCCCGATAAACATCGGCTTATCATTCTCAACAATACATGCATTAGGCGAGATAGAAATTTCACAATCGGTGAAAGCATATAAAGCATCAATGGTATTATCAGAAGAAATTCCACTTGCCAAGTGGATCAGAATCTCAACAAACTCCGCAGTATTATCATCAATCTTTTTGATCTTAATTTTTCCTTTATCATTTGCTTTGATAATGGACTCAATTACGCTTGAAGTCGTTTTTCCAAATGGTATTTCAATTATTTTTAAGGTGCGACTATCAAACTTTTCAATTCTTGCTCTCACTTTAACCGCACCACCACGCAAGCCATCATTATAACGACTTACATCAACCATACCTGCCGTAGGAAAATCGGGATAAAGCTCAAATTCCTCCTTATTTAAATAAGCTACACAAGCATCAATTAATTCAAGAAAATTATGTGGTAATATTTTTGATGCAAGTCCTACAGCAATTCCTTCAACGCCCTGCGCCAACAAAAGTGGAAATTTAACCGGTAGCGTTATTGGTTCTTTATTACGACCATCGTAAGACTGTTTCCAAGTAGTCGTTTTGGCATTAAAAAGAACCTCCAAAGCAAATTTGGATAATCGTGCTTCAATATATCTTGGTGCTGCAGCAGAATCACCGGTAAGGATATTTCCCCAATTCCCCTGCATGTCAATTAATAAATCTTTTTGTCCCAGTTGAACAAGAGCATCTCCAATAGAAGCATCTCCATGAGGATGATACTGCATGGTATTACCAATTATATTGGCCACCTTATTGTATCTTCCATCATCCAATTGCTTCATGGCATGCAAGATTCTCCGCTGAACAGGCTTTAATCCATCATTCACATAAGGTACCGCACGTTCTAAAATTACATAGGATGCATAATCCAGAAACCAACTTTGATACATCCCAGAAAGATATGTCACATTCCTCATTGCTTCGGAGTGCACGCCATTCACATCATTTTCCATCTCTTCCGGGATTTCCATATCATTTGACTCGTCGTTATTCATAGAGGTATTTGGGTTTATTTAATTCTAAAAAATAGACTGATGAAAATTGGTTATAATTCATCTCTTTCAACATGAAGATTACTGATGATAAACTCCTGTCTTAGGGGAGTATTTTTCCCCATGTAAAATTCCAACATATCGGGTACTGAATCATCTTTTTTCATTACAACAGGATCAAGCCTAATATCCTTGCCAATAAAGTGTTTAAATTCATCTGGAGAAATTTCTCCCAAACCTTTAAATCTAGTTATCTCAGGGTTAGCACCTACACTTTTCATCGCTTTCACTCTCTCTTCTTCGGAGTAACAATAGTGTGTTGTTTTTTTATTTCGAACCCGAAAAAGCGGAGTTTGCAAAATATATAGATGGCCGCTTCGAACGATATCGGGAAAAAATTGCAAAAAGAAGGTAATCAAAAGCAAACGAATATGCATTCCGTCCACATCAGCATCAGTAGCAATAACTACATTATTATAACGTAAACCTTCTAAGCCATCCTCGATATTTAATGCTGCTTGCAGCAGATTAAATTCTTCATTCTCGTAAACAATCTTTTTGGTTAAGCCATATGAATTTAGTGGTTTCCCCTTTAAGCTAAAAACAGCCTGAGTGTTCACATCACGAGATTTGGTTATTGATCCACTAGCAGAATCACCCTCTGTGATGAAAAGGGAAGCCTCTGATTTTCGTTCATGTTTACTATCAAAATGGACACGACAATCCCGCAATTTTTTGTTGTGCAAATTTGCCGTTTTAGCCCTTTCTTTGGCCATCTTTTTAATACCCGAAATGGCCTTTCTTTCTTTTTCTGATTCTATAATTTTCTGGTATATAGATTCTGCAACACTTGGATTTTTATGAAGATAATTATCCAAATTTGAAGTCACGAAATCCATTATGAAATTCCGAACCGATGGTCCTTCTGGACCAATATCTTTAGAACCCAGTTTTGTTTTTGTTTGAGATTCAAAAACTGGTTCCTGAACTTTTATACTTATTGCCGCAATAATTGAAGTTCGAATATCCGAAGTATCGAAATCTTTCTTGAAAAAATCACGAACTCCTTTAACCAATGCTTCTCTAAAAGCGACAAGATGTGTTCCTCCTTGCGTTGTATGCTGTCCGTTTACAAATGAGTAATACTCCTCTCCATATTGTCGGCCATGGGTCATAGCAACTTCAATATCCTCACCCTTCAAATGAATAATGTCATACAAACCTTCGGAGTTCATATTTTCATTCAAAAGATCAAGCAATCCATTTTTTGAGAAGAATCTTTGCCCATTAAAATAAATAGATAAGCCTGTGTTTAGATAAACGTAGTTTTTAAGTAGATTCTCTATGTATTCTGAGATGTATCTAAAGTTTGAAAACAACTCCTCATCAGGATGAAACACAATTTTAACACCATTTTTTTCCTCGGTGGCTTGAATCTCATCTTCCTGAACAAGAACACCTCTCGAGAAAACAGCTTTCTTAACCTCTCCTTCTCGAAATGATTCAATAATGAATTGATCGGACAAAGCATTTACTGCTTTTATTCCGACACCATTAAGACCAACCGATTTTTTAAATACTTCCGAGTCGTATTTTGCCCCTGTGTTCATTTTGGAAGTGACATCAATCAACTTTCCCAATGGAATACCTCGTCCGTAGTCACGAACAGTTACATTCCTGTCTGTAATACTAACTTCAATTGATTTACCAACTCCCATGGCAAACTCATCGATAGAGTTATCAATTACTTCTTTTAATAAAATATAAATACCGTCATCATGAGAAGATCCATCGCCAAGCTTCCCAATATACATACCAGGACGTTTACGAATGTGTTCTTTCCAATCTAATGTGCGGATTGAGTCTTCAGAATATTGTGCAGTCATGAAAAATCGCGTTTTTACAAATATAGTTAAAAGAACGATTCATTTGAAAGTAGGTTATCAACAGTCTGTTGATACGCTCTTACTTAATGTCATATTCTTCAGATAAGGCAATTCCTATTTCATTAAAAATCAACGAAAAAAGAAACTCCGATATGAAGTAATTCAGAACAAACACAAATAAAATTCAGTCTGAAAATTTTCATTCCACTTATCATTGATATTTCCAATTAGGAATTAAAGAAAGCTGAGATGCTGTAAAATTTACGTGCAGACAAGATCGCAATCAAAGCAAATTATTTCAAAAAAAAACTTCTTTTCCCATCATAAATGGAAAAAGAAGCATGTAAGTATTTAAAGATACAAATTACAGTATGTTATTCCTGATTGATCGCTTTCCAAATCATATCTTTCAGTTCCATTAGCCCTTTTTGAGCTACAGAAGAAATAAACACATGTGGAATTTCAGGTAAATCCTGCTCCATTTCATCAATCAATTCCTGATCCAACATATCCGATTTCGTTATCGCTAACAAACGTTGTTTATCAAGAAGTTCCGGATTAAATTGCTCTAACTCGTTCAACAAAATCTTGTATTCATCATGAATATCCTTACTATCGGCAGCTACCATAAAAAGGAGTACCGAATTTCGCTCAATGTGTCGCAAAAATCGCAAGCCAAGTCCACGACCTTCATGCGCACCTTCGATAATTCCAGGAATATCTGCCATTACAAATGACTGATTATCACGGTAAGATACAATACCCAGATTTGGAACTAATGTGGTAAACGGATAATCAGCTATTTTTGGTTTAGCCGCGGAAACTACAGATAGTAATGTAGATTTACCAACACTTGGGAAACCAACTAAACCAACATCTGCAAGAACTTTCAATTCTAATATAACCGGGCGTTCAACTCTATCTTCTCCAGTTTGAGCATAACGTGGTGTTTGATTTGTTGAAGATCGGAAATTCCAGTTTCCCAGACCTCCACGACCACCTTTCACCAAGATTTTCTCTTCACCATGTTCTGTTACATCAAAAATAACTTCACCCGTTTCAGCATCTCGAGCAATTGTACCTAAAGGCACTTCAATCACTTTATCCTCTCCTTCTTTACCCGAGCTTCGACTAGCACCCCCATCACCACCATCACCAGAGAATACGTGACGACTAAACTTCAAATGCACCAAAGTCCAAAGTTGTTTGTTCGCACGTATAACAACATGTCCTCCTCGACCTCCATCACCACCATCAGGACCACCAGTCATGGTCAACTTATCTCTAAAAAGGTGAGTAGACCCAGCTCCTCCGGCACCCGAACGGCAAAATATTTTTACGTAATCAACAAAATTAGACCCAGCCATAATATTATATTTTTCTTTCTATTGTATCAACCGAAACCAATTTCTCTGCCATACATTTCTCAAGCAGGACACTTATTCGTTCAAGTACATTATCTAATGATCCAATTGCATCGATTGAGTGATAAACACCCTTTTCTTTATATCTCATTGCAATTGGAGCAGTAACATCTTCGTAAATTCTTAGGCGTTTTTCAATCACTTCCCGTCCTCCATCATCTGGTCGACCAGAAGATTCACCTCTTTTCAAAAGTCGTTGAATAACTTCTTCTTCTTCAACTTTTAATTCAATAACAACATCAACAACACTGTTTCGTTTGGCAAGCATTCCATCAAACACATCAATCTGCCCCTCGTGACGTGGCATTCCATCGTACACAAAACCTTTAGCTACCTTGTTGCTGTCTAAAAACTTCTCAACAATTCGATATGCCAATTTATCTGGAAAAAAATTACCTCCATCAATCAATCTTTTTGCTTCTAAACCTTCTGGTGTTGCCAGCTTAATCTCATCTCTGCACACATCACCCGTAGAAAGGTGAATTAACCCATATTTTTCCTGAAGCAATTTGGACTGCGTTCCCTTTCCAGAACCTGGAGGTCCAAACAAAACAATATTCAACATTTATTTTTCGATTACAGTATATACATCCGGAAGGTTTCTACCCATTCCATCATAATCCAATCCTCTGCCAACAATAAAATCGTTCGGTATTTCCATACCTACGTAATTCAATTTTACATCTCGAATCAAAGCATCTGGTTTAAACAACATGGTTGCAATCAAAACTTCTTTAGCTTCGTAATGTTTTATTTCCTCGAGTGTATTTGTAATCGTAATTCCTGTATCAACAATATCTTCTAACAAAACAACCGTTCTGTCTTTTAAATCCTCAGTAAAACCCATTAGTTTTTTCACCTTACCTGTTGTTCCCATACCTTCGTATGAAGACAATCTCATAAATGTAATTTGAGCATTTTCAACAGTTATCTGCTTCATCAAATCCGAAGCGAACATGAAAGATCCATTTAATATACAAATAAATAAAGGATTAGTTCCCGCAAGATCCTTATTCATTTTTTCAGCCATTTGAGCAATTACCTTGTCAATATCCTCAGCAGGAATAGACACTCTAAATTCTCGATCCAGAAGTTTTACAGTTTTCATTGATTCAATTTTTGTCTTAGTTGTCCGATCTCCCCCAACAAGGAAACCCTTGAAATATCGGGCGTTTAAGGCAATGCCCTAAAATATCGTTAGTAAAATGTGTATCTCTCTAAAAATATAGAATAAAAAATGTTTCAATTCAACAGTGTTACATACATATATTTTTTTCAATTTTACGTTTGAAAAAGTAGCAAGCAATGCAAGCAACATTGGAATTAAAACAATTCCTTTATTTTTGCTGCAAAAGTACGATTTTTTGTCATTTTATTTATTAAATCCACGAATAAAACCACATGAAAGCAAAAGTAAGTATCATAATGGGAAGCACATCCGACCTTCCGGTTATGGAAAAAGCCGCCAAAGTCTTAAATGATTTTAAAATCCCTTTTGAGATTCACGCATTATCTGCTCACAGAACACCTGAAGAAGTTGAAAAATTTGCAAAAGGTGCATTCGACAGGGGAATAAAAGTCATTATTGCAGGTGCCGGAATGGCAGCTCACCTACCTGGAGTAATTGCTGCAATGACTCCTATCCCTGTAATTGGAGTGCCAATTAATGCGTCTTTAGATGGCATGGATGCACTTTTGAGCATTGTACAAATGCCTCCCGGAATTCCTGTTGCAACAGTTGGTATAAATGGTGCAATGAATGCAGGTATTCTTGCCGGACAAATGCTTGCGATTGGTGATCATGAATTACAAAAAGTGCTTATCACCTTCAAAGAAAGTCTTAAAGAAAAAATGGTAAAAGCTAACGAAGAATTATCTTCTATAAAATACGAATTCAAGACCAACTAGAACACAATACAATTATTTTATTTTACAAAACCACAAGACATAATTATGTCTTGTGGTTTTTTTTATTACATTTAACACTGGAATAGTTTTGTTTACTAATAGAAATTGTTGTAACATATCAACACATACAACCAATGCATTTTAACTATGTGACCTAAACATTAACACCCACATGAAAAAAACTTATCTGCTAGTTCTTATTTTATTCCCAATTCATTTAGCTGCATCAAATGAAAATCATTTAGCTGGTGCTCGATCTCATGCCATGGGGAATTCCAGTGTTGCATTATTAGATAATTGGGCAGGCTTCCACAACCAGGCAATATTGGCCAAATTGGATAAAAAATCTTTTGGTGCCTACTACGAAAATCGGTTTGAAACAAAAGAATTAAGCACCAAAGCTTTTCATTTAAACTATCCTACCAAGCTTGGAACTTTTAGCATGACTTACAAGCAATTTGGTTTCAATCTATATAAAGAATCAAAAATTGGTGTCGCTTATTCTCGTGCCTTAGGAAAACACTTTTGGGCAGGATTGCAATTTGATCAAATCCGAAAAGAATTGAATCAATCCTATGGGTCACAAAGCAAATACACTTTTGAAGCAGGAATTCTTGCGGAAATATTCCCCGACATCCATTTGGGATTTCATATTTTCAACCCAAGCCAAACAAATTTCACGACCTTAGATTACGAAGATAAAATTCCTTGTATTGCTAGATTTGGACTTTCGTGGAAATTATCAGATCAAACAATTATTACATCTGAAATTGAAAAAGACTTGGATCAAGACATGAGAACCAAATTTGGTATTGAATATGAAATAACTGAAAAAATATCCTTACGAGCTGGTGTGCACAATCATCCCAATTCCATTAGTCTGGGAATTGGATTCTCTTACAAAATTATTAAATCAAACATTTCATTTTCCCGACATCCGGTATTGGGATATTCCCCTTCTGCAGATATCAACATATCATTTTAATTTGCACTTATGAATCACTCAAAAAAATTCATTCTTCTCTTGAGTTTAGTTTGTTTTGCATTGATATCCAGATCGCAAAACACTGCATCAGAAAATGATTTGATTGAAAATTTAATTGAAGCAATTGCAGAACAAAATGATGAAGAATTAGACTATTCCAATCTATTGGACGAATTGAACAAGCTTTTAATTGATCCAATTAATTTAAATAATGCGAATGAAAGTGATCTAGACAAACTATTTATTCTCAATAAGAATCAAATCAATAGTTTTATAAAATACCGAGAAAGTACAGGCCAAATATTTAGTCTTTATGAATTACAGTTAATACCTGGGTTTTCTTCTGAAATTATTAGAAACATTGCTCCTTTTATTAGCCTAAAACAAATATCACAAGACACACTTAACGCAAGAAAAAAAGCAAAGCATATTCTGCTCCTAAAATCAGAAAGAACAATTGAAGAAGAGAAAGGCTACATTACAGAGAACGTAAACTCAAAATATCTTGGGAGTCCATGGAAATACTACACCCGCTACCAATATACTTCAGCTCAAAATAAAATTTCGTTTGGTTTCACTTCCGAAAAAGACAAAGGGGAACCATTTTTTGAGGGAGAAAATAAGAATGGCTTCGATTTCTACTCTGCTTACATTCAATACAATTCCAAAGGCATTTTAAAGCAGGTAAACCTGGGTGATTATCAGGTGAAATTTGGACAAGGATTAAGTCTGTGGTCTGGATTGGGTGGTGGAAAATCCTCCTTAACAACTCATAACGCAAACAAATCTCAAGGAATAAAAAGCTATAAATCTACCGATGAAAATCAATTCCATCGTGGAATATCGATACTGCTCGAACCTCTTAAAAATATGAACCTTGCAGTATTTACTTCCTACAAAAAGAAGGATGGCAGTCTTGATTCGGACTCTATTAATCCTTTTATATCAAGCATCGTAAACACTGGTTTTCATCGAAACAGCTCCGAATTTACTAAAAAACACAATTTGGAAGAAATGTTGTTGGGATCCTACCTATCGGTCAATTTGAATAAAATTGAGATGGGAATATCATTCCTGCAATCTAAATACTCTCCTGAGATAAAAGGAGCCGATGCACCCTACAATTACTACAGTTTTAGAGGAAATGAAAACCGCAATATTAGTCTTTACTACGAAAGTCAATTTCGATCGATACACTTATTTGGAGAAATCGCACAAAGCAAATCTGGTGGTAGAGCAATACTGCAAGGCGCAAACATACAAGCTCATCCACAATTAAATTTTGAACTGATTTACCGAAAATACGATCCCGATTATCATGCCCTTTTTTCAAATGCATTTGCAGAACAAAGCAAAACTCAAAACGAAGAAGGTTTTTACATGGGCGTGGAATTTCATCCATATCCAAAATGGACTGTAAAAGCTTATTACGATCAGTTTCAATTCCCTTGGTTAAGATATTCAGCCAATTCGCCCAGCGAAGGACATGAATATTTCTCTCAACTTGAATTCACTCCTAACAATTCTGTTTCGGTTTATTTCAGGTACAAACAGGAAAACAAACCGATGAATAATAACTCCGACATCATAAAAAGTCTTGCAATTCAGAATAAAAATCAATACCGGCTGCATTTATCAGCAAAAATTAATGAGAATTGGGAAATTAGAAACCGAATTGAAATTGCACAATTCCAAAAGCAAAATGTAAACGAGACTGGTTATCTGGTCTATCAAGATTTAATCTATCACTTTACAAATAAACCTATTTCCATAAATCTTCGTTACGCCTTATTCGACACTGAATCGTTTAATTCAAGAATTTACGCATACGAAAATGACATTCTTTATGCCTACTCAGTGCCTGCTTACTATCTAAAAGGAAATCGTTTTTATTTCAATTGTAACTGGGAACTAAACAGGAATTTCAAGCTATACGTGAAATATGCTCAAACAAAATATTCCAACCAATCAAAAATTGGCTCTGGCAACTCCGAAATCAATGGCAACACAAAATCAGAAATTAAATTACTGCTCAAATATCATTTTTAAATGTTAAGATAATTTCGGTATTCAAGAATCCTTTCTTACTTTCGAGTCCGAAAATCAAAAAAACATGAAAAAAATAATCAATCCCTATCTCGAAACCGAAAACGGAAACTGCTTCGGTTGCTCTCCAAAGAATGAACAAGGTCTGCAAATGGAATTCATGGAAGATGGTGATTTCATCATCTCAAACTGGGATCCGAAAGCTCATTTCGCTGGTTTCAAAAATGTGTTACACGGAGGTATTCAAACCACTATTCTCGATGAGATTGCCTGCTGGGTAGTATTTATTAAATGTCAAACAAGTGGAGTAACTACTGGCTTGAATGCAAAATTCAGAGCTTCTGCTTTTACAGATAAAGGATTACTAACAGTACGAGCTCGCTTAATTTCTCAAGAAAAGAAATTTGCCAATATTTATGCTGAAATTTTGGATGAAAACGGGAACATTTGTTCCGAAGCCGAGGTGCAATACATGGTATTCCCAACCGAAATGGCTAAGAAAAAGTTTGGGTATCCTGGAATAGAAGCATTCTACGAGTAATTATATAAGATTCTATTCTTCTTTGTATTTCTCCCAACGCATTTCTTCCATTTGCATAAAACGTCCGAATTTATACGGTGGATCTATCGATAGATCCATCATCTCATTTGTAAATGGATGAGTAAACTGCAGTCCGGTTGCACTTAAAAACAATCCTTTCTTCTGCAAAATCTCGCCTTCACTTCCATACAATTTATCTCCAAGAATTGGAGTTCCCATTCCTGCCATATGAATTCTTAGCTGATGAGTTCTTCCCGTTTTGGGAAACAAATGAACCATACTTAAGCTTTGATTCCGAATTGAATTATTTCGACGAATTACCTTGAATGAACTCACAGCCTCCTTTCCATCAACAGGCATATCAATTTTTCCTTTATCAGGCAAACTGCCAATAACCACTCCCGTGTAGCGCTTAGTAATAGTTCTATTCTGAAACTGTGCTCCCAAAGCGCCAATTGCCTGAGATGTTTTAGCAATCAACAACAATCCGCAAGTAGGATTATCCAAACGATGAACCGGCCTAAAAACCGGCAATGCATCGTTACATGATGATATTTTCAGATTAAAAGGCAAAGCATTCTGTACGGTTCGAAACAAATTTCCACTTACCGAAATTCCTGCCGGCTTGTTGATTACGGCAATATGTTCGTCCTCATAAACAACTTTGAATCGCAATTTATACACTTTTGCAGGAGGCAACTCTAAATCGCACAATTCAATTCGCTGTCCTTGCTCCACCCACAATCCAGTAGAAGCCACAACACCATCAACAAGAACCATTTTCTTCTTAATGGCCTTCTTCATTCCTTGTTGAGACGAAATAGAAATAAAAATTGTAGGAGCATAATCCTGTAGACGAATCTCTCCTATGTTTTCTGGAACAACATGCGATTCGATTACTTTCACAATATTTGAGTTTTGGATTTCAATCTTTTAAAGATAAAACAAAATAAGGATACTACCTTCACCTTGCTTTTTCGCTAAGGTGAAAATTGTCATCATTTTGTAACAAAACACCTCAACCATATGATTCTCTTTCATTTTCACATCTAATTTTAATTCTTACTGAATTAAAACAACAGTTTTGATTCCTTCCGCAAACCTTTGTTCCTGACATATATCAGTTTTTTAAAACCAGACAACAGAGTTTTAAACTTTGAAATTTAAAAATTTTACTATTTTTGCGCCGTATTACAAAAGTATCATCTGGGAAACTGGTAGTTTCCGGTAAAAAAGCAATTGTTTTTTTAACTGGCCAAAAAACAAAAGGATGAAGAAGACAAATGCAGCCCGCATTCTAGATCGGGCAAAAATTGAATATGAAATAATCGATTACGATGTGGATCCAATAGAATTGGGTGCAGAACGCGTAGCCGAAAAAACAGGTCAACATATTCAGTTCATCTTCAAAACTCTTGTTCTTACCGGAGATAAAACAGGCACAATTGTCGCTTGTATTCCCGGAGCCTCCGAACTAGATCTTAAAGCATTCGCAACTCTTAGTGGCAATAAAAAATGTGCTATGGTTCCCATGAAAAACATTCAGGAACTTACTGGCTACATTCGTGGTGGTTGTTCTCCGTTGGGAATGAAAAAAGATTACCCTATCTTTATGGATATAAGTGCATTTGATCTTGAACACATCTTAATTAGTGCCGGCATCAGAGGTAAGCAACTAAAGCTAAATCCTCAAGATTTACTAAAAGTATCTGGTGCAACAACTGGAATAATATCTACCCTTAAATCCCAAACAGCATGATAGACAGTAAAGCTATAATTTGGGATTACAACGGAACTCTTTTGGATGATTTATCTATTGGTCTTCAGAGCATTAATGAAATGCTATCAAAAAGAAAACTTCCATTACTAAGCGCAGAAAGCTACAGAGAGGTTTTCACTTTCCCGGTAAAGAACTATTACGAATCTGTTGGCTTCGATTTTGAAAAAGAAGATTGGGTTGTGGTCGCAAAAGAATTTATTTCTCTGTACACATCACTATTACCAAAATCAAATATATTTCCTGAAGCAATACAGCTTCTCTCTCACTTTTCATCTTTAGGTAAACAACAATTTATCTTATCGGCGATGGAGCAAAATATGCTGAACAATTCGGTTAAAACCGAAGATATTGGCAATTTTTTCTCTGAGATTTCCGGGATTGATAATATTTATGCCAGTTCGAAAATTGAGAATGGAATAAAAATGATCAAAAATCATCAACTAAGTCCGAAAGATATTTGCCTTTTAGGTGACACAACTCACGATTACGAAGTTGCTCAGGAATTAGGCTGCAATTGCATATTAATTGCAGCAGGACATCAATCCATTACAAAATTAAAACAGACAGGTTGCCCCATTGTGGTCAATCATCTTAACGATATTTTAAAGAATTAAACAACCATTTTTATTTTTAGCAACTACTATTTTTAAAACTAAACAATCATTTTAAAATGAAAAAATTACTTGTAATCTTCGCTATTCTAACTTCTTTCGCAGTGAATGCGCAAAATTTTCAGTTGCACCGCGATTTCGACAGAGATCAATTTACTTCTACTTTCGAAATGTTTAAAATGGACAAATGGGGTAACACTTTTACTTTCGTAGATTTTGATTACGATGCAGAAAATGGAATTAACCAAGGTTATTTCGAGATTGCCCGTGTATTGAAGACGGAAAAAATGCCTTTCGGTATTCACGTTGAATATAACGGTGGTGTTGGAAATGCAGAAACTCCATTTGGAGATTTTGGTTACACAATTAACAATGCTTGGATTTTTGGTTTAAACTATGCTAAAGGTGGTGCAAAATCTGGTTTCTCAACTTATGCAGGTTACAAAGCAATTAAAGATGCAGGTGAAGCAAACTTCCAAATCACTGGAACTTGGTATGTAAACTTCTTAGAAGGTAAAATGACTTTCTCAGGATTTGCTGATCTTTGGACAGAAAATGGTTTATCTGATAACACTGTATTCTTAACAGAGCCTCAAATCTGGTACAACGCAACAGAAAACCTATCAATCGGTAGCGAGGTAGAGATCTCAAACAATTTTGCTGGTGACGACTTTAAAGTTCGTCCTACCCTTGCATTAAAATGGAATTTCTAATTCAAACCGAATTAAAATCAAACAATCATGTTAGATAAGTTTTTTAATATCACAGGGCAAGGTTCAAACATGAAGACAGAGATTGTCGCAGGTTTAACCACATTTGCTACAATGGCATATATTCTTGCTGTAAACCCATATTTTCTATCTGTTGCAGGAATGGATTATGGTGCCGTTATGACAGCAACTGCATTATCAGCAGTTATTGCAACCCTAGTTATGGCCTTGGTTGCTAAGCTTCCATTTGCTTTGGCTCCAGGAATGGGACTAAATGCATTTTTCGCATTTACCGTTTGCGGTGTAATGGGATGTAGCTGGCAATTGGCTCTTACAGCTGTATTTGCTGAAGGTCTCATTTTCCTTTTGCTTACTTTCTTTAATGTACGCGAAGCCATTATCAATTCAATTCCAACCAATATTAAGCACGCTATATCTGTAGGTATTGGTTTGTTTATTGCTTTTATCGGATTAGCGCACAGAGATGTTGCAATCATTGTTCCAGGACAAGGAATTCCAGTTCACTTGGGTAATCTTCATTCTCCAGGAGCATTGCTTTGTATTTTAGGGATCATCATCATTGGTGTTCTTTTAATACGCAATGTAAAAGGTGCAATTTTAATTGGTCTTCTTGCTGTTACTGTTGTTGGATTGATTCCTGGAATAGATATTACAAATCTTCCTAAAGAAGGTGGTCTTGTAAGTCTACCTCCATCATTAGAACCTATCTTTTTCAAATTTGTTGGATTCGAAGAAATTCTTTCCTGGCAGTTTGTTTCTATTCTATTCGTTTTCCTATTTGTTGATATGTTCGACACTGTAGGAACTCTTGTAGGTGTATCTTCGAAAGCTAACCTTTTGGATGCAGAAGGAAGAGTGCCTCGCGTTAAACAAGCTCTTTTTGCTGATGCCATAGGTACAACAGTAGGTGCGGTTTTAGGAACATCAACAGTGACAACTTACGTTGAAAGTGCTGCTGGTGTAGCTGAAGGTGGAAAAACAGGTATGACCTCTTTGGTTGTAGCATTCATGTTCTTCCTAGCCTTATTCTTCACACCACTTTTCACCATGATTCCTGCTGCTGCAAGTTCATCAGTTCTTGTAATCATCGGTATTTTCATGATGAGTCCAATCACCAAGATTGACTTTGATGATTACTCAGAATTCATTCCAGCTTTCCTTACCATGATCATGATGCCTCTTACATACAGCATCGCGGAAGGTATTGCATTCGGTATGCTTTCTTACGTTATCTTAAAAGTGCTAACAGGTCGTTACAAAGAACTAAATGTTGCGATGGTTTGCATTGCCTTTATATTTGTATTAAAGTACGTTTACAATATCGGCGAGTAAATAAGCTATTCACAAAATATTCCCCATCCCTCATACAATGTATGAGGGATTTTTTTTTGCCGTTCACATCTCGGCCTCAAAGAGTAGAAATCGCACATGTCATTTAATCATCAATTTAAAGCTTTTAATCACCACCAAAAATCACTTCATCCAAACTTTATTTGTTTTTATTCGTTTAAGAATATAGGTTGAAATAAATAAGGAGATGGATATGAGGACGAAGAGATTAATAGGTTGGGGATTTCTTATTTTACTAGGAACACTGTCATGTGCAACGTCAGAGGATGAAATGAATATGGAAATTCAAATTACCAATGCGGTGAATATTGAAGAAAATGCCATGGTGAATTGCATTTTAGAAGACCTGCTTTGCGAGGTTGAAAAAAATGTGATCGCTGCCGATTATGGAACAAACACAAAGGACATCACAAAACGAGATTCAATTCCAGCCATTTCAGTAGCTGATAACGAAGATTCTCAAACTTCCACAAAAACCATAAGTATCGATTATGGATCGAGCAATCATACCGATCATTTAGGCAGATTAAAACGCGGACAAATTCACAACGAAATTTCAGGGAGGTTTACAACGAGTCAGGCTCGTCAATTTATTCAATTTCAGGATTTTTGTATTAATGATATGAAGATAGAAGGTAGTATTGAAATTATTTCGAATGGCTTCAACGAATTTGATCAGCTAAGCTTTACCATTTCATACGACAGTATTGTTTTCACTTCTGCAAATGGATTACAATACAGCATTTCAGGTACAAAAACCAAAGACTGGGTAGAAGGATTTTCTACACCCGAAAACCCTTGGGATGATCAATTTTTAATTTCCGGGGAATGTTATGGAATCAATTCTGAAAATAGAGAATACACTTCAAAGATATCAACAGCATTGTTAATAAGTCGCTCATGCGAGTTCATTTTATCCGGGGAAACGGAATTTCAAGTTGAAGATGAAATTGCACTTTATAATTTTGGCGATGGAATGTGTGACAATAAGGGATTTTACATCCGTAATAACGAGACTACAAATTTCGAATTTGGAAGGTATTCTTTCAGAGAAAAAAAATAAACCAATCAGTTTCTTGGTGCATTAGTTAGTTAGTTAGTAATAGTAAGCAAAAAAGCCCCAATTTGGGGCTTTTTGTTTATATCTATGTGAGTTGAATATTCAACATTACTTCACCTTACTCCCTTTTATGGGTCTGGAAGTATCTGGTAAAATCAAATTCAAAATAACACCAACCAAAGAAGCAAGACCAATTCCTGCCAAAGAGAAAGTTCCGTATGAAATTTGTGCTCCACCAATTCCTACTGTTAATACAATAGAAATAATCACCTGATTTCTAGTTTTGGTGAAATCTGTCTTGGCATCAATTAATGTTTTAATTCCAATACTGGCAATCATACCAAATAACAACAGCATAATACCACCCAATACTGCCTGTGGAATTGTTTTTAGGAATGCACTAACCTTTCCGATCAAAGAAAATACAACTGCAGTAATTGCTGCAATTCTCAATACTCTAGGATCAGTCACTTTTGTTAATGCGATAGCACCAGTTACTTCAGAATAAGTTGTATTAGGCGGTCCTCCAAAAAATCCAGCGAAAGCTGTTGCAATACCATCACCAAGAAGTGTTCTATGCAATCCTGGATCTTTAACAAATTTCTTACCTGCCACTCCTCCAATAGCATACATATCACCTACGTGTTCAATAATTGGTGCAAATGCAACAGGAAGCATATATAATACAGCACCCCAGTTTAATTCCGGACGAACAAAATCTGGCAATGCAAACCATGCTGCATCTTGAATTGGGGTAAAATCAACTTTCCCCAGTACTACAGAAAGGACATAACCTACAATAATTCCCACAAAAATAGGAATCAGCTTAATCATCCCTTTGCTATAAACAACGATAACAACAGCCGTTAATAAAGCCGCGGAGGAAATAATCCAGTTTGTTTTCGCCATATTCACAGCTACCGGAGCCAACGAAAGTCCAATGATCATGATTACCGGCCCAACTACAATAGCAGGGAAAACTTTCTCGATAACACGTAAGCCCCATACTTTAATTACAGCCGAAACAACACCATAAACTAAACCTACTGCAATTAGGCCTGAAAGCGCTCCTGGCAAGCCATACAATTCTGTAGCAGCTACAATTGGGGCAATAAATGCAAAACTACTGCCTAAAAAAACAGGAACTTTACCTTTTGTGATTAAATGAAAAATCAAGGTTCCGATTCCTGCTGTAAATAATGCGACTGATGGGTCAATACCGACTAATAAAGGGACGAGCACTGTTGCTCCAAAAGCAACAAATAAGAACTGAATCCCGATAATAATTCTTTTCGCGGGGTTATCAAAGTTCGGTACGCTGGTTTCTTGAGATAGGATCATAAAATAGGTTTAGATTTTTTACAAATTGTCGCAA
Organism: Labilibaculum sp.; assembly: GCA_032125735.1. Taxonomy (GTDB): domain Bacteria; phylum Bacteroidota; class Bacteroidia; order Bacteroidales; family Marinifilaceae; genus Labilibaculum. The sequence continues at coordinate 10,421 of JAQBBZ010000051.1, read as the reverse complement.
ATATAATAAGCTTGCCTTGAAGAACAAATCCGAATAGTGAGTTCGAGGAAGGGTTCCCTCATTATAGTCAAATACAATGTGTGATAAATCTAAGCGCATCAAACACTCAAGCGATCCTAATAAAAAACCTTACGGATGTGCAAATAATTTTCGAGATTGAATAATACAGAAGTCATTTCTCTCCCCCTGTTAACTCAAATTAAGAATTAAAAATATTTCTTAAAATTTGATATCCCGAACCATTAACTGAGTCTCTACTTTCCCCATGTATTCATTCTCCTGAAGCGAGTAACAAACATCAAAAGGTACACCACTTGAAATTTTCGTATATAAATCTCCCATTGAAAAAGCAATCCCAGCTTTAACGTCTCCTTCTCGAATATCATCAACAACAGAGAGCTTAAGATGCTCTTTATTTCTACCTACCGGGCGACTGTAACCATAATCGAGAACTTGTTCGCTTACAAAAATCGGAGTCATATTCTTTGGACCGAAGGGTTCGAACTGCTTAATTATCCGATAAAACTTCGGTGTAATATCAGACAACTTTATGTTTGCATCGATCTTAACCTGAGGCACTAACATGTCCTCCGTAATATTATTCACCACATAATCCTCGAAACGTTTTTGAAACTCTACTACGTTCTCTAGTTTCATGGTCAGACCTGCTGCGTATTTGTGTCCACCAAAATTTTCCAACAAATCACTACAATCCGAAATTGCATTGTATAAATCAAAGCCATCAACAGAACGTGCACTACCTGTAGCAAAGCCATTCGATTCGGTTAGAATGACGGTCGGTTTATAGTAATTCTCAATCATTCGTGAAGCAACAATTCCTATCACTCCTTTGTTCCAATTACGATCGAAAAGAACAGTACTTTTTTTAGCAAGAAGAGCACTGCTTTTTGCGACTCTTTCTAATGCTTCATCAGTAATGTTGTGATCCAATTCTTTGCGATCTTCATTCATTACATTAATACTGTCACCTATTAAGATAGCCGATTCCTCGGTGTCTGCAATTAATAATTGTACGGCTCTATTGCCCGATTGAATTCTTCCGGCAGCATTAATTCTTGGCCCAACTTTAAAAACGATATCGTTTACCGTTAAGTCTTTATCAACTCCAGCCAAATTCAGAATTGTTTTGAGGCCTAGGCGTGGAAAGTTATTCAATTGTATCAAACCAAAATGAGCAAGCACTCTGTTTTCATCAGTAATAGGAACAATATCCGAAGCGATACTAACAGCCACTAAATCCAGTAATGGGATCAACTCCTCAAATGGCCATTCCATTTTCTGAGCCATTCCTTGCATTAACTTAAAGCCAACTCCGCAACCCGATAACGCATCACAAGGATAATCGCAATCCAATCTTTTAGGATCCAGAACTGCAATAGCCTCAGGCAGAATATCACCTGGTGTATGATGATCACAAACGATAAAATCAATCCCTTTTTCTTTCGCGTAAGCTATTTTCTCGACTGCTTTAATACCACAGTCCAAGGCAATTATCAAGCTGAATTTATTTTCAGCAGCATAATCGATACCTGTTTTCGAAACTCCATATCCTTCAGAGTAACGATCAGGAATATAATAATCTATAAAATCGAAGTGTTTTTTAAGATAGGTATAAACAAGAGAGACAGATGTAGTTCCATCTACGTCATAATCACCATAGATCATAACTCTTTCCTGTTTTTGAATTGCTGTCTCTACTCTTTCCACAGCCTTATCCATGTCTTTCATTAGAAAAGGATCATGCAGATCGTCAAGGCTTGGACGAAAAAATTTTTTAGCTGAATCGAATGTAGTAATCCCACGCTGTACCAGCAAGTCGGCGACTAAACGGTCAACACCAAGTGAATCCATAAGTGTTGTAACCGTCTCTTCATCTCCCGGCTTATTGATTACCCATCTTTTTTCCATAATCTGAATTTGGCAAGCTAAATTAGTCAATTTCAAGCGTCATATCAAACAGTTTACTGATATGGCCCTTTAAATTATGTTTTACTTCTTCTATATCAAGCTCTTTGCCCAATTCTTTTTTTAATGATGTCACTCCTTTATCCACAAAACCACATGGATTAATGTACTCGAAATATTTCAAATCGGTATTTACATTGAATGCAAAACCGTGCATACTTACCCATCGGCTAATTCGAACTCCAATCGCACAAATCTTACGAACGGTAGGTTTTCCAACATCCAGCCAAACACCAGTGGCCCCGTCTAATCGGGTTCCTGCAATTCCATAATCAGCAATACAATCAATTACAGCTTGCTCTAAGGTTTCGATGTATTTTTTAATTCCCATATCGTAGGTTTCCAAATTTAATATTGGATAACCTACAATCTGACCCGGACCGTGATAGGTTATATCACCACCACGGTTTATTTTATGAAAACTTGCCTCTTTTGCTTGTAATTGCAGCAAATCCAAAAGCATATTTTGTTCTTTCCCACTTTTCCCAAGAGTATAAACATGAGGATGTTCGCAAAACAGCAGGTAGTTATTCGATAAATTCTTTTGCTCGGCAGGAAGATCAGCATTTGCCTGTTTAGATGCTAAAACCTCATCAAACAATTTCTCCTGATAATCCCATGCTTCTTTATAATCAATTGATCCCAGATCGCGAAATATAGTCTTAATCATTTTATAAACTCTTTTTTAAGTTTAACGCATTCACATGTCGCTCGGCATGATACGAAGATCGTACTAATGGAGTACTCTCTACAAATGCAAAACCTTTCTCCAAACCAACAGTTTCGTATTTTTTGAATACCTCAGGAGTTATATATTCCTGAACTTCCAAATGATTCTTTGTTGGTTGCAAATACTGACCAATAGTCATCACTCTAACTCCCACTTCAATCAAGTCATCCATAACCTGATAAATCTCCTCTTCTTTTTCACCCAAACCAAGCATGATTCCTGATTTAGTAACAATTCCCGAATCAGCAATTTGCTTTAAAACCTTTAAACTAAGGTCGTATTTTGCCTTACTTCGAACTTCGCGGGTTAATCTGCGAACAGTTTCCAAATTGTGAGAGATCACCTCGGGATTCATATCAATCACTCTTTGAATATCTTCCTCTTTCCCATTAAAATCGGGAATTAAAACCTCAAGTGTAGTTTCCGGAGTGATTTCTTTGATCGCTTTAATAGTTTCTGCCCAAATTTTTGATCCGCCATCTTCCATATCATCACGATCTACAGAAGTAATTACTGCATGTTTCAGGCTCATTAATTTAATAGAACGAGCTAATCTTTTAGGTTCATTCCAATCGGCCTCCAGTGGCTTTCCTGTCGGAACATTACAAAATTTACAAGCTCTTGTGCAAATATTCCCTAAAATCATAAAAGTGGCAGTTCCATTCCCCCAACATTCACCAACATTTGGGCATTTCCCGCTCGAACAAATAGTATGTAAACCATTCTCCTTAACAATCCCATTCACATATGCATAATCGTCACCCTTAGGCAACTGTATTTTCAACCAATCCGGCTTTCTTCTTGTCTCCATTTAACTAATGCTTAATTTTTCCTGATGATTCAATATCATAATCAGTTTTGTTTTCCCTGCATGATTTACAGGCTATCGAAACCACTAACAACCAACTGATTTTCAACAATAAAAACACGACAATAAAATTTAATTTCTCAATAAATCTGAAACAATGCAAAGGTATTCGAAACAATTTAATTTTTCATGAAATACCTCATGTTTTTGGTTCTTACATGAGTGCCTTACTATTCTTATTCAATCTAAATACTCTTAATTTCATGCAATATTAACAATTATTATTCGCTTTACAATAGTATCAGTTGCAACACATTTTCCTGTTCAAATAGTAAAGCTTCCTTAATCAGGAAAAATGAATCCTGTTTTTTAAAACTTCCTACCTGCTTCAATTAACGACATACAGCGAATTCTTTGGTGATTTACTCGTTAAATTGGCATCAAAACCTATAAGTAAAGCAGTTGAAATTAATTATTTGGACAGATTATATTATCTTTGCATCCGAATAAACTTTATTGAGATTAAGATGAATGCGTTAGAACTTAGTGAACAAGAAATCATTAGAAGGAATTCCCTTAAAGAAATGCAGTCTTTGGGTATCAATCCATTTCCTGCAGCACAATATCATGTAAACAACTATTCTTCAGATATACTGAAAGATTTCGATCCTGAAAAGAAAAACCTTCAAGAGGTTTGTATTGCAGGTAGAATCATGAGTAGACGAATTATGGGTAAGGCTTCCTTTCTTGAACTTCAAGATTCAAAGGGAAGAATACAAGTATACATTACCAGAGATGATATTTGCCCGGATGAGGATAAAACTCTTTATAACACAGTATTCAAAAAATTGATGGATATTGGTGATTTTATTGGAATTAAGGGTTACGTATTTGTTACACAAGTAGGTGAAACTTCGGTTCATGCTACCGAAATAACTATTCTTTCAAAATCTATTCGTCCGCTTCCTGTTGTGAAGGAAAAAGATGGAAAAATATACGATGCTTTTACCGATCCTGAAATGCGTTACCGTCAACGATATGTTGATTTGGTCGTAAACCCAGCTGTTAAGGATGTTTTCTTGAAAAGAACAAAGATCATCAATTCGATGCGCGAGCTTTTCAACAGCAAAGATTATTTAGAGGTGGAAACACCAATCCTACAGGCGATTCCTGGTGGAGCTTCTGCTCGTCCGTTCGAAACACATCACAATGCATTGGATATTCCATTGTATATGCGTGTTGCTAACGAGCTTTACCTGAAAAGATTGATCGTTGGTGGATTCGATGGAGTTTACGAGTTTGCGAAAGATTTCCGTAACGAGGGAATGGATCGTACTCACAATCCTGAATTTACAGTCATGGAAATCTATGTTGCCTATAAGGATTACAACTGGATGATGGACTTTACGGAAGAAATGATTGAAAAGGTTGCAATGGATCTTCACGGAAAAACCAAACTTACAGTTGGCGATAAGGAGATTGATTTCAAACGTCCGTATAAACGTATTACAATGATGGATTCTATTCTTGAGTTTACAGGAATAGATATCAATGGAATGAATGATGTTCAACTTCGTGAAGTTTGTAAAAAACTAAATATCGAAGCGAATGAAACCATGGGAAAAGGAAAATTAATTGATGAAATTTTTGGTGAAAAATGTGAAGGAAATTACATTCAGCCAACTTTCATTACTGATTATCCTGTTGAGATGTCACCGCTTTGTAAAAAACACAGAGATAATCCTGAATTAACCGAACGTTTCGAGTTGATGGTGAATGGAAAAGAGCTTTGTAATGCCTATTCGGAGCTAAATGATCCAATTGATCAGCTAGAGCGTTTTCAGGATCAAAATAAACTAAGTGAAAAGGGTGATGATGAAGCCATGTTTATTGATATGGACTTTGTTCGCGCACTTGAATATGGTATGCCTCCTACATCAGGTATGGGAATTGGTATCGATCGTCTTACCATGTTGATGACCAACTCTCAATCTATTCAGGATGTATTGTTCTTCCCTCAAATGAGACCAGAGAAGAAAGCGACTGTTGACAGCGATGAAAAATTTATCGAATTGGGTATTGCTGTGGAGTGGATGCCAATTATTCGTAAGGCTGGTTTTCAAACCGTTCGCTCTTTAAAGGAAGAGAAGTCAACAAAACTTCACCAAGATATTTGTGGCTGGAATAAAAAACTAAAAATGGGATTGAAAAACCCAAGTCAGGAAGACGTTGCAGAGTGGTTATCGTAAGCCTCTCTTAAAAATATTTCCATATCGGAGGTCGGGAATTTCTCCCTTCCTCCGATATTTAGTAAATTAGAGATCTGATAGTTACAGAAATAATTCTCTATTAACACAGACTTATCTATAAATTCATGAACAAATCATTAAAATTTGCCATAATTGGAGGCGGTAGTTGGGCAACAGCCCTTGCAAAAATCCTTATGGAAAATCTACCCGGAATCAACTGGTACATGCGTAATCCGGATACCATTGAACAATTCAAGCAATTAGGTCACAATCCACGTTACATTACAAGTGCCAAATTTGATATCGACAAAATCAATTTCTCTTCTAATATTGACGAAATTGTTACGAATTCCGACGTCATTATATTTGCAATACCCTCAGCCTTCTTAAAAAATGCACTTAAGAACCTTACGGTTAGCTTCGAAGATAAATTTGTTGTTTCGGCTATTAAAGGAATTGTTCCCGATGAAAACATGATTATTGGAGAATTCTTAAACGTAAAATACAATGTGCCCATTGATAACATCGGAGTCATTTCCGGACCTTGTCATGCGGAAGAAGTTGCATTGGAACGATTATCATACTTAACCATTGCTTCTCAGAATACAAAAAGAGCAAGAAATTTAGCATTAAATCTGGAGTGTGCATATATTAAAACATCAATTTCAGATGATATTTACGGAACCGAATATTCTGCTGTTCTGAAAAACGTTATTGCTGTTGCATCGGGTATTTGTCACGGACTTCGTTATGGTGATAATTTTCAAGCCGTGTTAATCTCTAACGCAATTCAAGAAATTAAACGTTTTGTAGATACAGTACATCCCATCACAAGAGATATCAAAAGCTCAGCGTATTTAGGTGATTTATTGGTTACTTGCTATTCTCAATTTAGTAGAAACAGAACTTTTGGAACCATGATTGGAAAAGGATATTCTGTAAAATTTGCTCAATTAGAAATGCACATGATTGCCGAAGGATATTACGCCGTTAGTTGTATTAAAGAAATTAATGAGATCTACAAGGTTCACATGCCTATTACCATGGCTGTTTATAATATTCTGTACGAAAAAATATCTCCAGCAATGGAAATCAAATTATTAACAGAAGAATTACGTTAAAATTACTTTTCTATTGTAAATTTATCTTTTGAAAAACTTTGCAATATTAAAAGCAACTCATTGTATGAATGGATCATAAAAAAAACATTCATCAATTATTTTAGTTTGAATACGTTTAATTAATTATACACATTAAACCCATTTCTGTCTTTCGCTCTGAGGGGGTATCGGTTCTGACAGATCTGGATTTTATAACTTAATTTGAAAACAATGGAACACATCAAGTTGAGCTTTGAAAAATCTTTAAACTTCGTAAGCAAGGAAGAGATTTTCAAATTTAAGGATGAGAGTGAAAAACATTTAACTGCTCTTCAAGAAGGAACCGGTAAGGGAAATGATTTTGTGGGCTGGGTAGATTTACCTTCTCAGATTACAGAAGAGGAGCTGAACGACATCGAAGCAACGGCTTTATCTCTTAAAGAAAAAGTAGAAGTACTTGTGGTTATTGGTATTGGTGGATCTTACCTGGGTGCAAAAGCTGTAAATGATGCTTTGGCTCATAGTTTCGACCAACTAAATACAGGCAATGACAATCCACTTGTATTGTATGCAGGCCAAAACATCAGCGAGGATTATCTATTTGAATTGATGGATATTTTAAAAGACCTTGATTTTGGAATCTGTGTTATTTCTAAATCGGGAACTACTACCGAACCTGCTATTGCCTTTCGTCTGTTAAAAGAACTGCTGGAAGAGAATGTAGGCAAAGAAGAAGCTCGTGAAAGAATTATCGCAATTACCGATGCATCTAAAGGTGCACTTAGAACTCTTGCAGTTCAGGAAGGATACAAAACGTTTGTAATTCCGGATGATGTAGGCGGTCGATTCTCTGTTTTAACTCCAGTAGGATTACTTCCTATCGCAGTTGCAGGTAACGATATCAAAGAATTGGTAAAAGGCGCTAAATCGATGCAGAAATATGCATTAGCAACGCCTTTTGAAGAAAATCCTGCATTATTGTATGCTGCTAGCAGAAATGCTCTTTATGCAAAAGGGAAAGGAATTGAAATTCTTGCGAATTACAACCCAAAATTGCACAATGTAGCTGAATGGTGGAAGCAACTTTACGGAGAAAGTGAAGGAAAAGAAAACAAAGGTATTTTTCCTGCCAGTGTTGATTTTACGAGTGATTTACACTCCATGGGACAATACATTCAGGAAGGACAGCGCACTATTTTCGAAACGGTTATTTCAATAGCGAAACCAAACCATACCGTAATTATTCCTAAAGACAAAGACAACCTGGATGGCTTGAACTTTTTGGCAGGAAGACGTATTGATGCGGTTAATAAAATGGCCGAATTAGGAACTCAATTGGCTCACGTTGATGGTGGTGTTCCAAATTTAAGAATTGAAATGCCTCAGTTGAATGAATTCTACTTGGGAGAATTAATATACTTTTTTGAAATTGCTTGTGGGGTTAGTGGTTACATTTTAGATGTAAATCCATTTGACCAGCCAGGTGTTGAAGCATACAAAAGCAACATGTTTGCTTTGCTTGAGAAACCAGGTTTCGAAGAGGAAACGAAAAAAATCAAAGAGAAATTATAGTCACAATTTCAATACAATAGATGAAAGGCCAGCTTTAGAGTTGGTCTTTTTTTATGTCTTTAACTTGTAGTTCTTGCGAAAATCCTTTTTTTTCATCTCTTCTAATTCTAATTTTTTTTCCGGCAAACTGTCCTAAAAAGAAAGCACTAACCATTATAGGATAAGTATATAGCTGAAAGCCCAAACCGAATAAATGCCGAAACAGAATAACAAAAGGAATAGGTGCATGAATGCAAACAAACCACATTACAGCGAATTTTTTAAACCCTTGTCTGATGTAACCAAAAGGAATATTTAAAACAAAGGTTGAAAGAGCAGCTAATAGCAAATGAATTATCATGCGCACGAATATATTAAGAATATCTGAATTCTCTTACTTTTCTTCCTTTTCAAAATGCTCTGGGGCTTAAGAAACATCTAATACAGTTGCCGGTTTTCTGATGTGTTTTAACAAGTTGCAGAACTTATATTCGTTGGCCTTGGCTTGCTCCAGGCGCATCACCAATTTTCCGATGTCGGAAATCTCGAGAATATAATTCCACAGCAACTGATATTGAGTGTGATTCTGAATGACCAATTGTTTTCTCCGGCTTATCATTTCTACTTTCAGCAAATTCATTTCAGCCATTTTTTCCGTTGATTCCAGAAGTTCGTCTCCCAACTCTATTTTGTATCCCTTTATCTGAAGAGCCTGCAAATTGAGTGAAATATTTTGTTCCACCTCTTTTATCCTCATCAAACTCCCTTCCACATTTTTCCTTTTCAAATCTTGTTTTGCTTCCCTTATTCCAAAATCATCCGCATGCACATTTAATTGATCGGATGCACGCCGAACGTAAGCATCAATCCGATCCAGAATATACATGATCTCCCCCATTACCTGATAACGAAGGCTGGTTAGTTTCGATTTTTCGGCACTTATTGTTTGTGCAGGGATGAGATTCTGTATTCTCAAAATCTGAGTCCGCACATCAGTAATGTAAGCATCATTAAACTCCGAAGAAAAAGAAGCAAAATAATGCCGGTCGCGATTCATTAACTGCAGAAGAAGATCTGCCACAACCGGAAGCTCTTCCAAACGAAACTTATTGTACATTTTCCCCATGTTGGTATCGATTTTATTTAGTCTTCAGGCTGATTTTATTTTCATTCCAAAAACATCCGTTTTCCCTTCTGAAACAATCACTCTTCTTTTGTTTGTTTTTTAATTCCCATCGCTGTTATTCACTTTCCCCTGATTAACTTTCTCTCTCATATCTTATAGTTTTCTATTCCAATTTATTACTATTATTATCAGAATCATAGCTATTTCATTAATAACTTATAATTATCATCTAAAATCCTATATTACCCGACTCTTTATTCCTGGAATATTTTTCAGATCGTATACTTTCCTTCTACAAATTACAATATTTATTAAACCCAGTCTTCAATTAATGGGTTTTTATTCTAAAAAAAAATTATTCTGTTTCAGAATACGAACACTTTCTTTTACAAATAAAGCAAGTCTCTTTTCTCCATATCAAACCTGCATTCATCTTAGTAAGATGAGTGAAATAATATATGATTTATGACCTGTTCTGAATTGTCAAAATTCAATACATTTGTGTGCAGATAAAATATTTTAAGAAGATGGTACTGAGTAGTAAATTTAAGGGGAGTGCTTTGGCTTTATTGGCCACCATTAGCTTTTCGAACATATATATTTTTAGCAAACTGGCGATGAAGGATGTTAGCCTGGCCTCGTTTGGTGTGTTATGGTTTGCCTTTGCCCTGCTATACAATTACCTGTACTACTATTTTTTTACCGATAGAAAAAAACTAAGCTCCTTACCTAAAAAATCGAAATTCATTTTATTCCTAATCGGATGTTCGGAAGTAATATCCATGTGTGCTTTCTTTCTCTCGATAAAACTAACTGAAAACCCGGCTGTAGTTTCATTCCTTGCCAATACCAGTCCCATATTTGTAATTTT
>JAQBBZ010000050.1:0-17063 GCA_032125735.1 Labilibaculum sp. | reverse complement strand
CTCAGCCACCAAACACTCTTCCATAACAACTTTACCGTCAAACAGATTAATGATTCGGTGGGCATAGCCGGCATCTTGAATGGAGTGAGTAACCATGATGATTGTTGTTCCTTCGCGGTTTAGTTCGGTAAGCAGTTCCATCACTTCCTGACCATTTTTTGAGTCCAGATTACCTGTTGGCTCATCGGCAAGTATTAATCCCGGATTGGAAACCACTGCTCTGGAAATTGCCACACGTTGCTGCTGTCCGCCAGACAATTGCTGAGGATAATGCTTTGCACGATGACTCATGTTCATTCGATCCAGAACTTTGTTCACCATCTCTTTTCGGGTTTTACTGCTGATGCGCTGATAAACCAATGGCATTTCAACATTTTCGAATACATTCAACTCATCAATCAAGTTGAAACTTTGAAATACAAAACCAATGTTTCCTTTTCGCAGATCGGTACGCTGACCTTCTTTAAGGCCGGCCACTTCGGTACTATCGAAAGTGTATTGCCCTTCCGAAGGATTATCGAGCAAACCCAGAATGTTCATCAGGGTAGATTTGCCACAACCCGATGGACCCATAATGGCAACAAATTCGCCTTTGTTGATTTTCAGATTTACATTGTTCAAAGCCAAAGTCTCAATCTCATCGGTTCTAAATACCTTGCTTAGGTTTACTGTGTTAATCATAGCTATCTATTTTTTGAATAATTAAGTATAATTGCTTTTCCCCAGAAGGGGGCTTTTTCAGTTTGTTAAGTCCCCTTCTGGGGATTTAGGGGTAAATTACTAAATTCTATTTATTATGTTGTTTTATTATCTGTATGATCATTATTATTTAAAATCAATCCGTTCATTGTCTCCAAAAGTATCGTAGCTCGAAGTAATTACTTTTTCGCCTGCTTGTAATCCCTCCAAGACTTCAAAATATTGAGAATTCTGTCTGCCGATTTTAATGTTTCGCTTGGTGGCAAAGCGCCCCGATTCATCCAAAACAAATACCCATTGTCCGCCGGTACTTTGGAAGAATCCTCCGTGTGTTAGGAGCAACGCATCAGTTGCTTGTCCCAATTCCAGTTTAATGTGATAGGTTTGTCCGGTGCGTAAATTCTCCGGAGATTTCCCATCGAAAATCAGATCTATTTTAAAACGACCATCCCGAACTTCCGGATATACTTTTTTAGTCTTCAGAACGAAGTCTTGATCGTTGCGTAGCAGCGAAGCACTTAAATCGCGGCGAACCCGGTCAATATAATGTTCGTCGACTTCGGCAAGCACTTTAAAATTGTTCAGAATATGAAGTTGTCCTATTCTTTCGCCCCGGTTAATCGATTGGCCAATTTCAATATCTAAACTTCCCAGCTGACCATCGGCTGGAGCTTTAATATTCAAATTCTCCAGTCGCTCCCGAACCATCTTAAGGTTCTGTTTCATATTATTCAGACTACTATTCATCTGGATTTTCTGATTTTCCCGAAAAATGGAATCCTGAACCATGCGCTGATATCGTAACTGACGATCTTGCAGGGAAAGGTCATAATCTTCCTTCGATCTTAGGTAGACTTCTTTTGATACAAATCCCTTTTCGAATAAAAGCAGGTTCTGTTCATATTGTCTTTTTTGTCTGATGATATCGGTGTCGATGCTTAGAATTTGTTGTTTGTTACTGATTTTCTGCTGTTCCATATTAATCAAAGTATTGCGCAATTCATTGGCCTGATAGGCAAGTGACGATTCGGTATTGAGAATCTGCAATTTAAGATCGTTGTTGATCAGTCTAAGAATTACATCTCCTTTTTTTACCAATTCACCTTCGTCAATTAATTTCTCAACAACTTTTCCACCCTCTTCAACATCCATATAAATGGTTGTTTTGGGTTCAACCGTTCCAATAATCGAAATGTAATCCTTGAACTCAGCCTGCGAGACTTCTGATATGGTTAGTTTTTCAAGCTCGGTGCGATAAGTAGAGGTAGAACTACTCAGCAGCAACCACACTATAAACCCCAGAAAGATTATCCCAAGCAGGATATAAATATGTTTGGTTTTGAAACCTTTCTTCACTTCTATTTTGCGATCCATTGACATGTTATACTATTTAAATTTCTATACGAAAGGGTATAATGCCGATACATATTTAAAGATCTATAATAAACGGAGTGAAGTTATCGATCAATTTAAATAGTAATCGGTATTTAATCTATTCTTTAAGTTTATCAGAATAATAATATCTGTTATTTAGGCATTGTATATCTAATCCTGTGCCAAGCTTCGTTAGTCGTACATTATTAGCTGTTTATGTTGAGAAGGATAAAATGGAGTGTAAAAAAAATGGACAGTCGTTGTCTAATTTTTTGAAAAGATTTCTACTTTAGATAAAAATTAGATGCTGCTCTATTGGGAATCTAAAATCTAATTTATCACATCTCAGATCTTAACTAAAAATGAAAGAAGCCAAAGTTTTAATTGTTGATGATAATAAAAGCATTCTGAGTGCTTTGGATTTGTTATTGACTGGAAGCTGTAAAAAAGTAAAATGTTTATCGAGCCCAAATGCATTGCTTTCGGAACTGAAAAAGGACAATTACGATGTAGTGCTTTTGGATATGAATTTTAAAGCCGGAATTAATACCGGAAATGAAGGGATTTATTGGCTAAATCAGATTTTAGAATACAACTCAGGAATGAGCGTAGTGATGATTACCGCCTACGGAGATGTAGAATTGGCTGTAAAAGCAGTTCGCTCGGGAGCAGTCGATTTTGTTCTGAAACCATGGGAAAACGAGAAAATGCTTACGACTATCAATATGGCGTGGAAATTAAGTCATTCCCGAAAAGAGGTAAAGAATTTACGTTTAAAGGAAAGTGAATTAATCGCTGAAATTAACAGAAATAAAAACCACATCATTGGCACATCAGCTGCTTGGGAAAAAGTAATGGATGTGGTTCAAAAAGTCGCGGTAACTCATGCGAATATTCTGATAACCGGGGAAAATGGAACTGGAAAGGAATTGGTGGCAAAGGAGATTCATCGTTTATCAAACCGAAGCCAAAATGTGATGGTTACTGTTGATATGGGTTCTATTGCTGAGAATTTGTTTGAGAGTGAGTTGTTTGGGCACAAAAAAGGAGCTTTTACTGATGCGGGAACTGATCGGATGGGAAAAATTGAAGCAGCTAATGGAGGCACACTGTTTCTCGACGAAATTGGAAATTTGTCCATGCCAATGCAGGCGAAGTTGTTATCGGTATTGCAGAATAGAACGCTAACCCGACTGGGCGAAAACCTGCCTGTTGATATTGATGTACGGTTGGTTTGTGCGACCAATTGCAATTTGGCAAAAATGATAGGAGAAGGTCGTTTCCGGGAGGATTTGCTCTATCGGATAAACACCATACAGATTGAATTGCCATCTTTGCGGGATCGTATCGCTGACATCCCCGAATTGGTGAGTTTTTTTGTAAATCTTTATGCCGAAAAATACAATAAGAAAGGCTTGATTATTTCATCAGATGCAATTTCAAAACTACAAGTTTACCGATGGCCTGGAAATGTGCGTGAATTGCAGCATGCAATCGAAAAGGCTGTAATTCTTAGCGATACACATCTAATTACAGCAAAAGATTTTGTCTTTAAAATGGATGAATTCTCATCATTAGAAGCTTATGGTGGAACCTTGGAAGATATGGAAAAACAGTTGATCCTTGGGGCAATCGAAAAGCAAATGGGGAATTTGTCGGCTGTATCGGCCCAATTAGGAGTAACACGACAAACATTGTACAATAAAATAAAGAAGTATGGCTTATAGACACTACAACACAGCTTTGTTTGTACGGCTTGGCATGGTGATTTTTTTAGCCATAATAATTGGCTATTTTGTCTCTCAGGCATCCTATTATCTTACTTTCCCGATTCTCTTGGCCGAAATTATTTTGGTGTGGCAATTTGTTCGTTTTTTGAACAAAACCCACAGGCAGATGAACTATTTTGTTCAGGCCATAAAAAATGAAGACACCACCTTGCGTTTTCCCATTAAAACCGGCAATGCGATTATTAATGAATTGCATCAAAGTTTGAACGAGCTGAATGGAATTTTACAGGAGGTGCAAGTGAAAAGTAAAATTAAGGAAAAATATTTTGGAGAGATCCTTCAAAACATAGCAACAGGAGTTGTGGTTCTTGCCGAAGATGGTTTTGTTACCGATGTGAATTCTTCCGCCTTGGAATTACTCGGGCTACATACTTTTACTCATATTAAGCAACTCGATCAAGTCGATTCAAAATTCACTCTGGGTCTTACAGAACTAAAAAACAGACAGAAAAAAGTATTGGATTTGATTTTGAAAAAGGAACGGATACAGGTGATTTCGAGATGCTCTGTAATTCGTCTGGAGAATGAAGATGTAAAGCTAATAACCTTACAGGATATCCGGGGAGAACTGGAACGTAAAGAAATTGATGCATGGGTAAAACTGATTAGAGTATTGAGTCACGAAATAATGAATTCATTGGCTCCGGTCACTTCAATTTCTCAATCGTTAAAAAGAATTTGGGAACAGAAATTGGGTGCCATACCCAATGTGTCGGAGGATATTCATGTGGAAAAAACCATTAATGGTTTGGGCGTGATCTCCGAGATGAGTGAAGCTTTGATTCGATTTGTGCAATCGTATCGGGTATTGTCCAAAGCTCCTGAACCTAAATTGACTACTATTGATGCACATTCTTTTTTCGACCGCTTAAATATTTTGTTGTCTCCTATAAAAGAAAGTTTCTCTGGGAAATTAAACCTGATTCCACCTGTTAAAAATTATCGTTTTATTGCTGATGAACAAATGATGGTTCAGGTAATTATTAATTTGGTGAAAAATGCGGCAGAAGCTTTTAACGGACAAGTCTCAGAACCTAATTCCAACGCAAATATAGCTGTGAGTTCAATTAAAAAGGGTGAAATTACCGAAATCAGGGTAAGCGATAATGGGCATGGTATTGATGAGGAAATTGCAGATGAAATTTTCATTCCCTTTTTTACTACAAAAGAAAATGGTTCGGGCATTGGCTTGAGTTATTCCCGTCAAATTATGCGGGCCCATGGCGGAAGTCTTCTTTGCCGTTCGAAAGTGGGGGAGACGGTGTTTACGGTGAGGTGGTAGTGCTTTAATGATGAATAAAAATAAAAGGATGTATTAATTACAAACATTTTTCGAAGACTATTAAATAAACAGTATAAACAATTAAAGTTTGGATTTTGATTTTGTGATTTTAAAATAAATAATAACTTAGCACTTCTTATTAAAATCATAAAACAAATTATTGATTCATGGAAAATTTAGATGTAACCGAGATTGAAACTAAAAATGAGCTGGTATTAGAGGTGCAAGCTGAAGTTTATTTACGTGAAACCAGAAAGTGGGCTAAGTTTCTGGCCATTGTAGGGTTCATTTTTATGGGAATTATGGTTTTGGCTGCAATTGCTATGTTCGCTTTTTCGGGTTCTATGGGAAGTTTAATGCCATTTCCTATGGCCGGAATTGGATTTTTGTATTTAGTAATTGCCGGAATGTATTGTATTCCTATTTATTATTTGCTTCAATTTTCGAATAAGACAAAACAAGCACTCGATTCTCAAAACACACAAACTCTTACCGAGTCGATGGGATATTTAAAATCGCATTATAAGTTTATTGGTATTTTCACTATTGTAATGCTTGCCTTGTATCCTATCGGAATTATTGTAGCTATTGTGATTGGTGCGAGTCAGGGATTCTGATAAAATCAAAACACATATAAAGACTCCCTTTTTGTTTGTACAGAGAGGGCGTTTTTTTGTAAATTAATTTATTCTATTGTCTTCGACTTTAGTCGGAGTATCTAAAAAGAAATCAATGATCACACTAAAACCACTAAGCCCCGAAAACCTCCCTTCATTTTACAAATGGATCAGAGATGAGGAAGCAATTATTTATTCCTTATCGGTATTTCAGGCGATGAAAACCAATCAACAAATTAAAGATTGGTATCTGCAAGCAATAAGTGATAGAAGGAATAGTAATCACGGAATTTTTGTGGATGGTGTATTTGTAGGTTATGCAGGCATCAGTGGTATTTCAAATATCAACAAATCGGGAGAATATTTCATTTTTATTGGCGATAAAAACTATTGGGGCAAGGGAATTGGTACCGAAGTAAGCCAACTGATTGTGAAAATGGGCTTTGAAGAATTGGGATTGAACCGAATTATGCTGACTGTTTCGGTACCTAATGTAGCAGGTGTAAAGGCATACGAGCGGGCAGGTTTTGTTTTGGAGGGCCGTTATAGGGAAGCTGCACTCCGAAAAGGGAAGTTTCATGACAAGTTTGTAATGTCGATCCTGAAATCGGAATGGGAGGATCGGAAATAGCAAATCCCATTAAAAACTCCATCGTAATCTTCCAAAGGCCACTTGGCCAATATCCCCAAATTCACTTCCATCCTGGCCAAAAAACAATTGAGTTGTCAGCATTAACACGATGTTCTCGCTAAGAGAATAGCTAAGTGAAGGGTTGAGGTAATAAGAATGATCGGATGGATTAACAATCGTTGATAAGCTGGCATTAAATAAAGGAGTAATTGGATAAGCCAGTTGTCCAAATATCGAATATTTAGCTCGGGAAAGGAATTTAGCCGATAAGTTTTGCTCGAAAAGAACATTTGAACCTGCCGCATTTTTTCTGCTGCCATTGCTGTTGAAAAATCCCTCGATTGAAAGAGTTAGATTGTTCTGCAAGGTGTAATCGTAGGATAGGGAAGCTGCCGTTGCTTCTTTTGAGTTATTGTTGGTTGAACGCGGGCTGAAGTAAGATATTTCACCTCTAAAACCGCCACCCATTATATCTCCTGACCATCCACCACCTACCATATAATCATCGCCAACCCAGCCAGATAATAATTGGAAATCGTAATTCCATTTCGAGAAGCGGTACATGGCGGCCAAGGCCATTTCATTGGAATTGTCAGCCATTTTAAACACCAGTTCCATCGAAGAGGTAACGCCCAGGTAATGTCTGATATTTACTGCATCGCTGCCCGGACGTTCTTCGTAGTCAAAATCGAAATAAGAGAAGCTGTTGAAAATATCGTTGGGATTCCAAACCTTGCTGATTCCCCAGTTGATTCTCTGACGCCCGATACGAAACTGCCAATTGCCTTCGGTGTAATCAATGTAGGCTCTGTCAACTATCGAATGCAAAAACCATTTGTTGGAATGGGCACTAATCCAAGACAAATCCAGATAGCCTTTGTCTGTATCAACATCCGACCGGTAGTTGGGAATATCACTCACGATGTTCCCCGTAATCAGACGATTCCTCATGCCCGCTGTAAAGCTGATTTTATCGGTGGCATACCAATTGAAATTTAAGCGGTTGTGAATGGTGTTTGCGTAAAAATTTGGAAGCTTTGGCCCTGTTGGTGCTTGTTCGGGGTGATAAAACATATACAGATCTTTCACATAACCATCCAGATTCCACTTGCGTTCCTGCGAATAGGACAGAATGGGAAGAAAAAAGAGAAGGATAAGGGCAATCTTTTTCATTTTAAGCGACAATGTTTTATTGAATCAGAGTCTGTTTATTTTTTACGTTCATCACTAATTATTTTTCCATCTTCAAGTGTGATTACCCGGTGAGCTTTGTTCACCACACGTTGATCGTGGGTTGAAAAGATAAATGTGATGTTCTCTTTCTTATTCAATTCTTCCATAATTTGAAGAAGATTCTCTGTCGATTTTGAATCCAGATTTGCAGTAGGTTCGTCGGCCAAAACAAATTTGGGTTTCGATGCCAATGCTCTTGCCACGGCCACACGTTGCTGCTGTCCGCCGGAAAGTTTACCCGGGCGACTGTCTTCGCGCCCCTTTAAGCCCACCGCGCTTAATAACTCCATGGTTCTTTCTTCGCGTTCCTTTTTGGGGCGGTTTTGCAAATGCATGATGAACTCCACATTCTCCTTAGCCGTTAAAACCGGAATCAGGTTGTAAGATTGAAAAACAAAACCAATATTCTGCATTCTGAATTTAATCAGATCAGAAGATTTTAACTCACTCAAATCAGTGTTGTCTATCAGAATTTTACCATCGGTGGGTACATCCAAACCGCCAAGCATATTTAACAGGGTGGATTTCCCCGAGCCGGAAGGTCCTACGATAGCGGCAAATTCGCCCGCCTCGAAATTCAGGCTAACATCGTTTACAGCATGTACATTTACTTCCGAATCGTTGTATATTTTGTGCAGGTTTGTGATTTCTATGATATTCATTTTTGTTCATTTTAGAATAAGTACTGATTTCCTGACGGGTTAAACCATTTTGAATAATTAGTGAGCCATAACTAGCGAAAAAACTTGGTTTAATGCCGATGGAATAAATAGGAAGCTATGTTGAGCATGGCGAAATGTAGCCCACTAATTTATCCAATCGGTGTTACTCTGTTCTTATCGCATCAGCGGGATTGTATTTTAAGGCTTTTCGGGCCGGATAGACCGACGCAACAATTCCTGTAATAATCACAAGTATCGTGATTATAATCAGAGTTTCTAATTCCACTACCGGATACACATGAGCACTGTAGCCCATGTCTTCGAAGCCTGCGGCGTAACTCGAAAGATTAATTCCTTTTTCCATGGTAGCATACGTAGCTCCCAAACCAATAAGAATGCCGGTAAAACCTCCGGTAAATGTTAGTAAAACAGTTTCCAGCATCAGCATTCCAAATATTCTTGCTTTGCTCATTCCTATAGCCATTAACATGCCAATTTCCTTTACTCTTTCAAGAATTACCATGAGCATCGTATTTACAATCCCAAAACCCAAAGCCAATAGGATAATGATTACAAAAATATAGGTATACAGATTCCCAATTTCATTAATGTATCCTAACTCAGGCATGGCTTCTTTCCACGTTTGAATCAATAAATTATTGTGCTTTTTCTTTAGCAGCGAACTGTACTGATCGATTAATTCGGTATCATCCAAATGCACAATTATTTCGTGCGACACCTGCGCCTCCAATCCGAGTAAGCGGGCCAGATCGCTCTTGCGCACAAAAACATTTGTTTCTTCGTATATGCCACTCGTAATATCGAAAATGCCGCATACTCTAAAAGCTCCTCCGGTAATATTTCCCGATGTGTCGTGAACGGTGATTACTACTTTTGAGTGCATCTTCACCTTCAATTTTTTAGCTAGTTTAGCCCCAATTAAGATTGGATTTCTCTTCACTCCCTCGAAATATTTTCCTTCAGATAGTTTCGAGTGCAAATTGGTAACGGTTTTTTCCTTTTCCGGATCAATTCCAAGAATTTTAACACCAGTTCCTGTTTCGGCTGAGGCAAGCATCGATTGAATTACAATTCGCGGACTTACGCCATTTACGTGTTCCATTTTAGAGATTTCATCCGTAATAATAACTGCCATAGGAATGGATTCTTTCAGGTCGTAATTTTCGCTGAATTTTGGCTGTTGAATTCGTATATGAGAAGCCTCCGTTTCTACCCCTGCTTCCAATCGCTGATTCATCCAACCTTTTGTGAATGTTGTGGTAAAAACACCTGCCGACATGCCAATACTTATCGCAGCAATAATAATTCCTGAGCGAAGCGGACTGCGCCAAATATTTCTCCAAGCTACTGATCTGATCATATCTTTTTTTTTAAAGCTGATGCTTGTTGACTTTTCCCTTTCTCCTTTTCCCTTTCTCCTTTCTCCTTTCTCCTTTCTCCTTTCTCCTTTCTCCTTGTAACTTTTCCCTTTTTAAGCTTTCAAGGCATCTATTACTTTAAACCGGAATACCGAAATTACCGGATAAATGGCAATGATCAGGATAATGACAGACACACTAATGGCTTGCTGGCTAAATACCTGCCACGAAGTTGAGAAGAACATGTACGGTTCGAAACCAAATTCTTCCATCATCTGAGCCGCTTGTCCGGTAAGGGGAATTGGGTTTGCACTTTGCAAAAGAAGCAATGGGTAGCTCGCCGCCAAGCCCGAAATTATGCCCAGTAATCCAATGAAAATTGTCTCGAAAAAGAGGACTCCAGCCAATTTTCCTTTGCGCATGCCAATGGCAACCATCACGCCAAATTCACGTCTTCTTTCCATCATCATCATCATGACGGTACCCAAAATTCCAAATGCGATTACGATGTAAAGAATGGCTTTCATGATTACACCGCCTGCACGGTCACCTTCAATTTGCTGTACTACCTCAGGCTGCATTTCTTCCCAACTCATAATGGAGTAGGGCGCTTTCATTTTCCTTTTCAGATTGTGAAAAGTTTGTTTCATCACATCATTATCGGCCACATTAATTACCAGCGAGCTTAGGCGATTTTCAGCGCTAAAGAATTCCTGACATTTCGATAAACTCATGTACACAATGGTTTTGTTTAGCTCGGGCGATACATGTTTAATGATTCCGCGAACAGGAAACTTTTCAGCGGCACTAACTCCGTGGTATCCCTGACTAATCATCACCAAAGTGTCATTAATTCCCAAGTGTAAATAGTTTGCCAAACCATCGCCAAGCAGTACACCTTCATCGTTGGCTTCCAGATATTTTCCTTTCCTTACCTTATCGGCAATTTTGGTGAGTTGATTTTCGCCCAATGGGTCAATACCAAAAATCATGGCACCTTTGGTTAGTTCTTTCGATGAGGCCAGACCAAAAGACTCCAGTCTTGGAAAAACAAAATCGACATCTTTGTTGGCAAGCAGTTCGTCTACCAATTCCTGACTGTATTCGAAAGTGTTGTTAAGGCTTTTGTTTTCCCAGTAATCCTCGTGATGAACCTGCATGTATCCCGAGTAGAACTTCACCACAATATCAACCATTTTTGTGTACGACCCCTCTTGCATCGAGGTCATGTAGGCCGAAAACAGCACACCGAAAAAAATGGAAGCAACTGTAATCAAAGTTCTCCTTTTATTTCTCCAGAGATTTCGCCAGGCGAGTTTAAGATTTGTTTTCATAGTTCGATGTATCTATCGGTTCCAATTACCTGACCCGTTTCATATTTTGTATGGAGAAAAACGATTCCTCTATGGGGATATCAAAATCGGTATCACCATAAATAAGAATGGTTTTTTGATCTTTTTCATCGGCAGGAATCATTTCCAGTCGGGTAGGCATTTCCCGGTCATCAACCATTTTGATATCCGACAACACCTCATATTTCATCAAATAATCATCTTCATCGTAATACTCGGCACGCAGCCAGTGTTTCTCTTTTTTACTGATCCACATATAGATTTTACCCCAAACTACAGGAGCATCTTCAGTGGGCACCAGTTCAATTTTATAACAATCGAAGCCTTGCTGTTGTTCTTCGCCCAGTAGTTTATGTGTATAGTCTTTTGCCAGCGACGATTCCTTCACCAAATCATCATTGGTGAAATCGGAGCCCATCCACGATTGCATCATCATCGAAGGTGGAATTTTCACCATTCGCTCAATGCTTGGAATCCAGTTCCACATTTCATTCTCCCGTTTCAGAAAAACCTGTCCTTTTTCCTTGGCGGGCGACACGATGTACATCAGGGAATATTTGTTGCCAAGGCTCCAGCTCTTCATATTAATGGTGCGCGACCATGATTTTCTTTGAATGGTCATGCTAAAGTTGCTTTGGCTCGATGTGCCTCTCATTTTTTCATCAGCTTCCTGAACCCATTTTTTCACATCCAGTTCCTGAGTAAATCCCGATAAGGAGAACAAAGCAAGAAGGATTGATATTACTATTTTACTCATGCCTGTTGATTTGTATTTAAAATTAGATTGAAAACCTGATAATTGATTGAATACTTGATTAATAAACCTAAGGAGAAATACGATAAAATCAAAAAAGATTTTTGTTCTCTCGATGTTTTCATGTTGATATGATGTGCCCTATAGGAATTGGGAGGGATGAGACCTTGTACCATGGCGCGACTACACAGATCATGCGCATAGGTCACACCAGGGTGTTGACCCTACGGTTTTTACAATTAATAAAATTGTATTGTTCAATATAATATTGTAATTTCTTTTTTTTTTTTTACGAAACCCATGTATGCGAAACAGGAAAATAATCAGAAAACAAAATCATGATTACAGCAGTGAAGGATGGTATTATGTGACCATTTGCACGAAAGACCGCGAATGTTATTTTGGTGAAATAATAAAAGATGTTATGCACCCTAATGAAATTGGAAAACAGGCAAATGTATTCATACAAGAAATTTGCAATCATTTTCCACAGGTTGAATTGGGTAAATTCGTTGTTATGCCCAACCATATCCACATCATTTTGGGAATCGTAAGGCCACAACATGGCGTGTCCGAATTGAAAAATGATGTGCGCGTGTTGGATCATGTTGCGCAATTGAACCAATTCGGCAAAACAATTCCCGGTTCATTATCAGCAATCATGGGTCAATTAAAATCCACATTAACCCGATGGTGCAGGGTCAATGGTTATGACCATTTCGCATGGCAAGTCCGTTTTCACGATCATATTATCCGCACCGACGAATCCTTTGAACGAATTTCGGCATACATCGAAAATAATCCTGGCAATTGGAAGGATGACAAATTTCACCGGTAGGGACAACGACATGTCGTGTCCGTTTTAATCATTTGTTGCATGTGGCCATCAATTATTCCCTGTGATTCCCGCAAATTTTTGTAATCATCAAACAAATATTTTATTGAATTTGAAAATATGTGCACCTGAAAATAAACGGTCACGCCATGGCATGACCCTACGGGTGAAATTGAAATGTTGAAAATCACCATTATTAAAAATATAATTACGTGATGGATGCGTAGGGACAACGACATGTCGTGTCCGTTTTAATCATTTGTTGTGTCAGGAGAATGATGTGTAATCTGCAATTAATGCATTATCCTAAAAAAATCCCCCAAGCCATTACAGCCTGGGGGATAATCATCTTTCTAATCTATGAAAATTTAAAAACCGTATCGTGCTTAGTTTTCTTCTTGATTTACTTCTACCTGATTGGCATTACGGGTTAAGCGGGATTTTACCGTTGTGTTTGCATCTTCGATATATTTAAACACCAAATCGCAAAACTCTTTATAGTTTTCAGGATCTTTTTTCCTCATCACATACAAATAGGGTAGTACTTCAGTGTTGATAAAATCTCGAACGATATCCTTTTGCGCCGATGGAGGGAGAATTTTTTCTAATGAGGCTTTTTCGGTTTTGCTTTCTTGGTAAGTGGCATCCATTTTAATGGTGATTTCTTCCAGTGAAATTAACGCTTCCGGCACTCCAAGCAAAGAATCAACCTTAGGTTTCATGTCGGCCGATTTATAATCGTTAAGTAGCGAAAAGCTTAAGAATATTTGCTTTCCGTGACCTAAGCGATACAAATTTGCATCGTGAGCTTCCAGTGTGTTCATTACTTCCCGGGCATTTTTTGCAACGATAGGATCCTGAGAATAGGTGCTGGCAGTAATAAGATGTTTGGTTTGAAGAAATGTTTGATTAAATGTTGTATCATCCTTACGTAATTTATCGGTATAGCTGAATTTATAAACCGTACCGGTTGAGTACTCTAAATTGTTAGACTCAAGCTCCAGCTTGTTTAAAATTCCAAGAAAGAAAGGATCGGGAGTCCAGTTTCTTTTCTTTGCCTCTCTAGTTATTTCTGTTGATACACTTCCTGTCTCATTTGGGTCGCAATTGGCCATTAATTGAATTAGCATTGTTGAATGTTTTAGGGTTTATAATAAATTAACAAGTATGAATTTAAATAAAAATAATTGAACAAAACTAATTTATTTAAGAGAAATATCACTCGTCAAAAAACACAGAACTTGACAGGCTTTTTGTTTTGTAGTATTGATATAATGTTTTAATTTAAAGCTTTTTTGCGTTTTTATTTGTTTTGGTGGATGTTTAGCTTTGTTAAGACTGTTACTGCTTGTGTTAATTCTATTTACCTCTGTTTTGATTGAAGGAGAATGGGACATAAAAAAGGCAAATTTTGTTTTTAGATTGCAAAGCAACAAGAAGGTTTAAAGCAGCCTTTTTGTAACCATTAACTTAAAATAAGTTGATGTTATACCATTTTAATTAATGAGCCATTGCGAACGAAATCATGTCAGTCTAATGCCGATGGAATAAATAGGAAGCGATATTAACCAAAGCGTACCGAACAAAGTGAGATCATGAACACCTCTGTAATTATTCGTGAATAAAAATAGTTCGCTAATTTATCCAATCGGTATTACAAGTTGCGAGAGCAATAAAATGTGCCAATAAGTCTCTCGCAAGTTGCGAGAGAGTACAAAATCGAAAAATAAGCTTCTCGCAACCTGCGAGGGCAATAAAATGTGCCAACAAACCTCTCGCAAGCTGCGGGAGTGTACAAAATTGAAAAATAAGCTTCTCGCAACCTGTTATGGCAATAAAATGTGCCAACAGGTCTCTCGCAAGTTGCGAGAGTGTTCAAAATCGAAAAATAAGCTTCTCGCAACCTGTTATGGCAATAAAATGTGCCAATAAGTCTCTCGCAACTTGCAAGAGTGTTCAAAATTGAAAAATAAGCTTCTCGCAACCTGTTATGGCAATAAAATGTGCCAACAGGTCTCTCGCAAGCTGCGAGGCTCAGGAACTGTTTACAAAGGCAGCAGTTCTTCGTAACTTAGCGAAACCAGCGAAGCAAACGAAGATGACCGACACGCATTCCAAAGAAATACGGGCCTACAACATGTCCCGAATAAAAGGGAAGAACACCAAACCCGAGTTGCTGGTGCGCAGGTTTTTGTTTGCCAACGGATTTCGCTACCGCCTGCACCCAAAGACCCTGCCGGGCAAGCCGGATATAGTTCTGCCCAAATACAAAACCGTAGTATTTGTAAACGGATGCTTTTGGCACGGACACCACAACTGCAAATACTTCGTTTTGCCCAAAACACGAACCCAGTGGTGGCTGCAAAAAATCACCAACACCCAAAAACGCGACTGGCAGGCCCAAACCGAACTCAACGCTTTGGGCTGGCGCGTAATTACCATTTGGGAATGCGAACTAAAACCGAAAAAAGTGGAGGAGACGCTTACCTCCCTTTTATCATATTTACTCACTCTAAAATAGTATTTGGTTTATTGGCTTTGGTTTAAAGTTCACTAGAAAGTTTGTTGTGTATTGTAGGTAAAGCTTTAATGAGAATAAAGTTAGTATTATGATATTTTTATTACTTTTGATACAACCTAAAACAAGCTAACTTAATTTGAATGCGAAACCCCAACTGGAGCGAGGAGGAACTCATCCTTGCTTTTAACCTCTACTGTAAAATCTCTTTTGGTAAGATTTCAAAAAGCAACCCCCAAGTAATACAATTGGCTGGATTGATTGGCAGAACACCCAGTGCTGTTGGCCTAAAACTCTCTAACCTTGCCAGTTTCGATCCGAGTCTGCAAGCCAGAGGGATTAAAGGAATGAAGAATGCAGGCAAGAATGACCGTTTGATATTTGAGAAATACCAAAATGATCGCGAAGAACTGGCTTTCAGAAGTGAGAACATACTTGCTAAGCAGGAAGGAAAAACACTCGAAGAAAAATACCAGGAACAGCTGCCTGATTTAAGCAATTTAGTGGGCGAAACCCGCGAACGTTACGTGAAAACCCGAGTGAATCAGAATTTCTTTAGGCAAATGATATTAGCAAATTACCACAGTAAATGTGCGGTTACAGGTATAGATCATCCTCAATTACTTATTGCAAGCCATATTTTACCTTGGGCGCAAAATGTAGAAGAACGTCTCAACCCTGCCAATGGCATTTGCCTTTCGGCCTTATACGACAAGGCATTCGACCAACACCTAATTAGTTTCGATGAGGATTACCGAATGATCCTCTCCAAAAACCTAAAAGAACACTGCACCAAAGCATACTATCAAAACCATTTTGGCAAACTCGAAGGACAAGAAATGATTTTGCCTGGCCGGGGATTGCCGGGTCAGGAGTTTTTGGGGTGGCACAGAGAAAGATTCTAATAATTTGGAAAGCTATATGAAGTTGTTAATAATATTTCTAATAAGACTCTATCAAAATATTGCTCCAAAAAAGATTCGGGAATCATGTCGTTTCGAACCTTCTTGTTCAGAATATATGATTCTTAGTTTAAACAAATTTGGTGTGAGGGATGGAATAAAGAAGGGGATTAAAAGGCTTGGAAAATGTAAGCCTCCATATGGAGGAATTGATTATCCATAAATCTAAATTAAATAAAATGAAAAATTACACTTACAAATGTATTCCAGTACCGACTACCATAGCTACAGGAAAACAAGGGAATGGAGAACATGGTTTGGCTGTTGATACCTATCAATCTTTAATTAATAAAGCAGCTGAGGGAGGTTGGCGATTATCAAGCATTGATACAATATCATCATCACAAAAACCTGGCTGTTTAAGTGGAATGTTTGGTGCTGGAGATCAGGTTGTAAATATTAAAATGCTTGTGTTTGAAAAAGAAGTAGAATAATTTAAAATTCTGTAGAAAGCCCCGCCCAAGCGGGTTTTTTTTTTTTTCCATCCATTGCCTCGGGTTTCAACCCGAGGATTGTGAATTAATTTGAAAATATTGTGTAGGGACTGGCCATGGCCTGTCCGCATTTGTTGTACAAGGAGACCAATCAATTATTCCCTGGTAATCCCGCAAATTGTTGTAATCATCAATCAAATATTTTATTGAATTTGAAATGTAGGCACACTTGAAAATAAACGGCCACGACATGTCGTGCCCCTACGGTTTTCGTGAACAAATTATTTGTGTGGATTTGTGTTGTTTGCATTAATTGGTTTTGGTCACGCCATGGCATGACCCTACGGTATGAAAATTTAATGTGGTAAATCACCAATATTAAAAATATGATTGCATTATGGGTGTGTAGGGACATCGCCATGGCGTGTCCGTTTTTGTTGTTTGTGGCCGTTATTTATACCATCAATAATTCCCAAACATTCCGCAAATTGTTGAAAACGTCAAACAAACATTTTATTGAATTGGAAATATATGGGTGCCT